>NZ_VICE01000096.1 GCF_006546775.1 Marilutibacter aestuarii | reverse complement strand
GGCGGCGCCGGCTGCGGCGCCGGGTCCGCGGGGGCGGGCGCGTCATCGTCGTGGGGCGCGGCGTCCGGGAAGGCCGCGGCGAGCTCCGCGATGCGGCGCTCCGACTCGGGATCCAGGGGCTTTTCGGGCTTCTTTCGGCGGAAAAAACTGACCATCGAGCGGGGGCGTCTGTAGATGCGCGAGAATGGACCCATGCTATCACCGCCCCCCGCCAAGCCCCGATGAAAAAGCGCTCGACGCATCGGCGCCCGCCGCCATCGTCCGCGGCGGCCGCACCGTCCGCCACGACCGGGAAGGTCAGGCTGATCGGCGGACGCTGGCGGGGCACGCGCCTGCCGGTGCCGGCGGTGGCCGGCCTGCGGCCGACGGCGGACCGCGTCCGCGAGACGCTCTTCAACTGGCTCATGCCTGCGCTGCCGGGGGCGCGGGTGCTGGACCTGTTCGCCGGCAGCGGCGCCCTGGGCCTGGAAGCGGTGTCGCGGGGCGCGGCCTCGGCGGTGCTGGTCGAACGCGACCGCGGCCTGGCCCACTCCCTGCGCGAGACCGTGGACCGGCTCGAGGGTGGCGAGGCCGTGCGGATCGTGGAAGCCGAGGCGCTGGGCTGGCTGCAGGGCCAGGCAGGGACGACGGAGCGCTTCGACATCGCTTTCGTCGACCCGCCGTTCGCCGCCGGCCTATGGGACGCCGCGCTGGCGGGCCTGCCGGCGCTGATGGCCGACACCGCTTGGCTGTACGTGGAGTCGCCGGCGGACCACCCGCCAGCACCGCCGGCCGGCTGGTCGCTGCATCGCGAGGGGCGGACCCGCGAGTCGCGTCAGGCGCTGTACCGTCGCCAGGCCGTGGCCGCTGCTAAACTCGGCCCATTCGACCCACCGGGGCCGGACGTGTCCGGGACCGGTGGCTGAAGCACCACTGCACGCGCGTCGCCGCTTGCCCCGTTGTCGCCGTGGAATCCTCCATCCAATTGAATTCGCAAGGAAAACGGACGCCCCATGACCGCGAACCGCCAACGCATCGCCGTCTATCCCGGGACCTTCGACCCCATCACCAATGGGCACGTCGACCTGGTGGACCGTGCAGCGCCGCTGTTCGAGCGCCTGGTGATCGGCGTCGCCGCGAGCCCCGGCAAGGGGCCGGCGCTGCCGCTGGCCCAGCGCGTGGAACTGGCTCGCCAGGCCGTGGCCCGGCATCCCAACGTGGAGGTGCGCGGCTTCGACTCGCTGCTGGCGCATTTCGTTTCCGACGTCGGCGCCGGCGTGCTGCTGCGCGGCCTGCGCGCGGTCTCGGACTTCGAGTACGAGTTCCAGCTCGCCAGCATGAACCGCCACCTCATTCCCGACGTCGAAACCCTGTTCCTGACGCCGGCCGAGCAGTACGGCTTCATTTCCTCCTCGCTGGTGCGCGAGGTGGCGCGACTGGGCGGCGACGTCTCCGGTTTCGTGCCGCCTGCCGTGGCCGCCGCGTTGCAGGCCGAGTGGCAACGCTCTCGCGAAGCGCCATAATCGTGTTTTTCAACCCCACATTCCGTTCAAACCAAGGGGAATCCCGATGAAGATGTCCACCCGCCTGATCCTGGCCGCCTGCCTCACCCTGCCTGTCCTGGCGGCCTGCCAGAAGGAAGAGACGACGGAAGTGGTCGAAGCCGCTCCGGTCGCCAAGCCCACGACCACCGACGAGAACGCCTGGGCCGAGTACCTGACCGACATCGTCAGGCGCAATGTCGGCGACGCGTCGAGCGTCTACCTGTACACGCTGCCCGCCGCCGACTCGGCCGACTACGAGGGCGAGTACCAGCGCCAGCTCGAGAAGGCGCAGACCGACGTCATGCGCGGTGGCGTCTCGGGCACCCTGCTGGCCTACGGTTCGCCGGATTCGGCCAAGACCGCCGACCTGGCCGTGGCCTCGTTCGAAATGGCGCAGAGTGGTTCGATGAAGGGCGTGCGCGTCCTGTTCATCGGCGACAATGCCGACTTCGCGCGCGTCAAGACCGCCGTCGAGCCCTCCGGCGCCGTCTTCCAGTTCGTCGAAGCCAAGTGACGCACTGACCCCTGCGCAACGCGCAGGGCTTTGTCAGTGCGTCATCCCCGCGAAAGCGGGGATCCAGCCTTCAGGCGCTTCGTCCTTCGCCCGCTCCCCAGCGCGGGCGGATTTGCCGGTGCGTCATCCCCGCAGAGCTTTCCGCTTCATAGCTGTGGCTTCCAGGAGCTGGATCCCAGCGTCCGCTGGGATGACGTGCTCGAGGGTCTCGCGGGCTTCGTGCGCGGCCGATGCGGGGGGGCTTTCGGCGTGGTGCTCAGGCGAAAGCCATCGCTTGACCTCATCGGTCGATCCCGCTCTCCAAATGCACCGGCACGTTCCCTTCGCGGCGCACGCAAGGGGCGTCATCCCCAGAGCCGTCATCCCCGCGAAAGCGGGCATCCAGCCCTTGGCTCTTCGTCCTCCGCCCGCGCCAAGCGCGGGCGGCTTTGCCGGTGCATCATCCACCTAGAGCTTTCCGCGCCGCAGCTGCGGCTTCCAGGAGCTGGATCCCCGCGTCCGCTGGGATGACGTGCTCGAGGGTCTCGCGGGCTTCGTGTGCGGCCGATGCGGGGGGCTTTCGGCGTGGTGCGCAGGCGAAAGCCGTCGCTTGACCTCATCGGTCGATTCCGCGCTCCAAATGCACCGGCACGTTCCCTTCGCGGCGCACGCAAGGGGCGTAATCCCCAGAGCCGTCATCCCCGCGAAAGCGGGGATCCAGCCCTTGGCTCTTCGTCCTCCGCTCGCGCCAAGCGCGGGCGGCTTTGCCGGTGCATCATCCACGCAAAGCTTTCCGCTTCATAGCTGCGGGTTTCAGGAGCTGGATCCCAGCGTCCGCTGGGATGACGTGCTCGAGGGTCTCGCGGGCTTCGTGTGTGGCCGCTGCGGTGGGCTCTCGGCGGGCGCGCAGGCGAAGCCCGTTGCTTGGCCTTCTCGGTGGATCGCGCGATCCCGCTCTCCCAATGAACCGGCCCGTTCCCTTCGCGGCGCACGCAAGGGGCGTAATCCCCAGAGCCGTCATCCCCGCGAAAGCGGGGATCCAGCCTTTGTCTCTTCGTCCCTCTCTCGTGGCAAGCGGGAGCGGACTTGCCGATGCGTCATCCCCGCAGAGAGCTGTCCGCGTCGCAGCTGCGGGTTCCGGGGGCTGGATTCCCGCGTTCGCGGGGATGACGGGCGCGTGGGCTCCTTCAGGCAGCCGGCGAGACGATCGCAGCGGGCATGCTGTACGGCGTGTTGGCCCACCTGGCGCAGCGCACGAGCCAGTGGAGGTCGAAGGGCTTACCATTACCCATTCATGCCCCACCTCTCTCATTCCCGGCTTCCCCGTCCATGTCCCTGAAGATCAACGAGCTCTGCGTCAACTGCGACGTCTGCGAGCCGGCCTGCCCCAACCAGGCGATCTCGCAGGGCGAGACCATCTACGTCATCGATCCGGCGCGCTGTACCGAATGCGTGGGTCATTTCGACGAACCGCAGTGCGTGGTCGTGTGCCCGGTCGAGTGCATCGATCCGGACCCGGACATGTCGGAAACCGAGACGCAGCTGTTGGCGAAACTGGCCCGGCTGCAGCAACAATGAACCGCGGGTCGCGTCCCGCCGCCATCCACCCAGCCGCCCGCCGTGGCGACAGGAGCGAATCCATGCGCGTGATCCTGCGAACCCTGGCCCTTGCCGGCCTCCTGGCCTCGATGCTGCCACTGCAGGCCTGCGCCGAAGCCGAGCCGCAAACCGGCGCAACGCCTGCCGCCGCGGCCGCGCACCCGCCGGGCGCCGCGATCGCCAGCGCCCACGGCCTGTCGACCGACGCCGGGATGGAAATCATCGCCAAGGGCGGCAACGCCTTCGATGCGGCGGTGGCCGTGTCCTCGACACTGTCGGTGGTCGAGCCGATCAGCTCGGGCATCGGCGGGGGCGGGTTCTTCCTGGTGCATGACGCCCGCAGCGGTCGCGACGTGTTCATCGATGCCCGCGAGACCGCGCCTGCGGCGGCGACGCCCGAGGCCTTCCTCGACGCCAACGGCGAGCTCGACCGCGACCGCTCGGTCAACGGGCCCTGGTCGGCCGGCATCCCCGGCCTGCCCGCCGCGCTGGTGCACCTGGCCGAGACGTACGGCCAGCTGCCCCTGTCCGAATCGCTGGCGCCCGCGATCCGCGTCGCGCGCGAGGGCTTCCCGATCTACGAACGCCTCGCCAGCGGCTACGAGCGCCGCCGCGAGGTGATGGAGCGCTACCGCGGCAGCCGGGAGGTGTTCCTGGCCGACGGCGATCCGCCGCAGGAAGGCGAAATCTTCCGCCAGCCGGATCTTGCCCGCACCCTCGAGCTGCTGGCCGAGAAGGGCCACGACGGCTTCTACCGCGGCGACGTGGCCGACAAGCTGCTCGCCGCCGTGGCCGAGGAGGGCGGACAGTGGCAAGCCGCCGAACTGGCCGGCTACCAGGTGAAGGAGCGCGCGCCGATCCAGTTCGACTACCGTGGGTGGAAGGTGACCACCGCGCCGCCGCCGTCCTCGGGTGGCGTGGCGATGGCGCAGATCCTGCAGGTCCTGGAGGGCTGGGACCTGGACAAGCTCGATGCCGTCCACCGCACCCACGTGATCGCCGAGGCGATGCGCCGCGCGTACCGCGACCGCACCCTATACCTGGGTGATCCGGACTTCGTGAAGATGCCGATCGCCCGCCTGACCAGCCTGGACTATGCCGCGGGCCTGCGCGCCGGCATCCATCCGGAGAAGGCGACGCCCAGTGACCTGCTGCCGGGGCAACTGGCGCCACTGGAGGACGAGGAGACCACCCACTTCTCGATCATCGACGCGCAGGGCAACCGCGTGTCCGCGACGCAGACCGTGAACCTGCTCTACGGCTCGGGCATGGTCGCCCCGGGCACCGGCGTGCTGCTCAACAACGAGATGGACGACTTCGCCCTGCGCCCGGGCACGCCCAATGCTTTCGGCGTGATGGGCTACGACGCCAACGCGCCCGAGCCCGGCAAGCGCATGCTCAGCTCGATGACGCCGAGCTTCATCGAGTCCGACGGCCAGGTCGCGGTGCTGGGCGCGCCCGGTGGCAGCCGCATCATCACCCAGGTGTTGCTGGGCATCCTGGCCTACGACGCCGGGCTCGGCCCCCAACAGGTCGCCGCGCTGCCGCGCATCCACCACCAGTGGATGCCCGACACCATCGCCGCCGAACCGGGCGCACTGGACGAAGCGACCGTACGGGGCCTGGAAGCCATGGGCCATACCGTCAGCGCCGGCGAGCGCCAGTGGGGCAACCTGCAGACCGTTTCGTGGGACAAGCGGGCCAACACCCTGTCGGGTGGCACCGACCCGCGCAATCCCGTCGGCAAGGTAGGCATCCGCGACGCGGCGGGCGAGGTACCCTAGGCCCATGAAACTCTGGTCACTGCTCGGCAACAGCCAGAAGCTCGACGGCGGCGCGATGTTCGGCAACGCGCCCCGTGCCGTGTGGGAGCGCTGGGCGGCGCCCGACGACGCCAACCGCATCGACCTGGCCTGCCGCGCGCTGCTGGCCACGCCGCTGGCGGGCAGGACGGTGCTGTTCGAAACCGGTATCGGCGCGTTCTTCGAACCGAAGTTCCGCGATCGGTACGGCGTGGTCGAGTCGCGGCACGTGCTGCTCGATTCGCTCGCCGAGGCCGGCTTCTCGCCGGCCGACATCGACGTGGTCGTGCTGTCCCACCTGCACTTCGACCATGCCGGCGGCCTGCTGCGCGCCTGGCGCGACGGCGCGCCGCCGCAACTGGTGTTCCCCAACGCGAGCTACGTGGTCGGGCGCGCGCATTTCGAGCGCGCGCGCCAGCCGCATCCGCGCGACCGCGCGAGCTTCATCCCGGAACTGCCGGAGCTACTGGAGAACACCGGGCGGCTGGAGCTCGTCGACGGCGCGCACAGCCAGCTGCTGGGCGAGAGCGTGCGCTTCCACTACAGCGACGGCCACACACCGGGCCTCATGCTGGCGGAGATCGTCGGCCCCGAGCGCGTGGATGGCCAGCCGCACGGCGGCGTGGTGTTCTGCGCCGACCTGATCCCCGGCCGGCCCTGGGTGCACGTGCCCATCACGATGGGCTACGACCGCAACGCCGAGTTGCTGATCGACGAGAAGAAGGCCTTCCTCGCCGACATGCTGGCGCGCAACGTGCACCTGTTCTTCACCCATGACCCCGGTTGCGCGCTGGCCCAGGTGGTGCGCGACGAGAAGGGACGCTACGGCACCGCGCACGAGGTGCCCGGTCTGCAGGCACGGGCGCTGGCTGCATGACGCCCCGCCGGAGGCTCGCGGGCCTGGCCCGGGTGCGGGCGGCGACCCTGGCGACGTTGTTCGCCTCGTTCGGTGCCGTGGCCGTGCCCCCGGACGCCACGGACGCCGGACCCGCGGTGCCGGTGCTGGAAGAAGGGGCCACGCCGACCGCGCACGCGACGCTGGAAGACCGCGACTTCGGCGTCCGCAGCCGCGGCTTCGGTCTCGACCGCCAGGTCGAGATGTACCAGTGGCGCGCCACCGCGAACGGCTACGAGACCGTATGGAACAGCGCGCTGATCGACTCGTCCGGTTTCGACGAAGCGCACCGCAACCCGCCAATGCCGCTCGACACGGCGCGCTGGTGGGCGAAGGACGCGACCCTGGCCGGCTACCCGGTCGATGTCGAGGTGCTGCGCGCGCTGGGGGAGTGGCGGACCTTCCGCCCCGGCTTCTCGCGCCTGCCCTTGAACATGGCCGCAACCTTCCAGCCCGACGGCGACGGCCTGGGCAGCGCCGAGAACCCGCTGCATCCGCAGGTCGGCGACCTGCGCATCCGCTGGCGCGAGCTGGTCCTGCCGCCCTTGCAGGGGCGGGTTGCCTTCCGCGACGGCGCCTGGCGCCTGCGCCGCTCCGCCGCGCCGGGCACGCGACCGCCCGGTGGCGCGACCGCCGCCACGATCGATGCGGCGAACCCGTCGCCACCGCCAGAACCCGCGGCCTGGAACTGGTCCTGGGCGCTCGTCGGCCTGGCCGCCCTGGTCGTCCTGCTGCTGTTGCGCTGGCGCCGCAAGCGCTGAACGGCAGCGCCCCGACGCTTTCCACGGAGACACCCCATGCCCTTGATCACCCTGTTCTTCGCGTCCCTGCTGGTCCTGCTGAACCTGGTCCTGATGGTGCGCGTCACCCTGCGCCGGCGGGAACGCAAGATCGGCCTGGGCAGCGGGGGCGATGCGTTGCTCCAGCAGCGCATCCGCGCCCATGCCAATTTCATCGAGCAGGCGCCGCTGGCCCTGCTGATGCTGATGATGCTCGAGCTCTCTGGCCTGGCCCCGGTGGCGATCTGGGTGCTGGGCGCGATGCTGCTGGCCGGGCGCGTGCTGCACGCGATCGGCGTGTCCGGCAGCGGCGGCTACTCCTTCGGCCGCTTTACCGGGACCCTGCTCAGCTGGGCGGTCCTGCTCGCTTCGGCCGTGCTGGGCCTTTACGTGGTGGCGATGCGCCTGTTCTGACGCGTCAGGCGCGGGTACCGAAGATCTTGTCGCCCGCATCGCCCAGCCCGGGCAGGATGTAGCCGACGTCGTTGAGGCGCTCGTCGATCGAGGCGGTATACACCTCCACGTCGGGATGTCGCGCCTCCAGCGCGGCAAGGCCTTCGGGCGCGGCGACCAGGAACAGGCCCTTGATGCGCCGGCAACCGGCGGCCTTGAGCATGTCGATCGTGGCGATCAGGGTGCCGCCGGTCGCCAGCATCGGATCGAGCACCAGTGCGGTGCGTTCGTCCATGCGGCCGCTGAGCTTCTCGTAGTAGCCCACCGGTCGGAGGGTCTCCTCGTCGCGCTGCAGGCCGACCACGCCGACCTTGGCCGCCGGCAGCAGTTCCAGCACGCCGGGCAGCATGCCCAGGCCGGCGCGCAGGATCGGCACGAGGGTGATCTTCGCGCCCTTGATCTGGCGGGTCGCGACCGGTCCGGCCCAGCCTTCCACCGTGGTCGCCTCGGTCTCCAGGTCGGCGGTGGCTTCATAGGTCAGCAGGGTGGCGACCTCCGAGGCCAGCTCGCGGAAGGCCTTGGTGCTGTTCTCCGCGCGACGCATCAGGCCGAGCTTGTGCTGGACCAGCGGGTGCGTGACCTCGACGACCTTCATGGCGACTCCTGTTCCGACCGGGTACCCGAGTGTGCCGCAGCGACCCGCGCCGCGCATCCGTCGTTGGCGGCCGGAGCCGTGCGACCAATGCATGGCTTGCATCCGCGCACGATTGCCGCATCCTTGCGCGGCCGCAGTGGCGACAGGCCCGGCGGTCCCCCATTCTCCGGAGATCCCTCTCTTGCGATTCGAACATGCCGCGCCCGGGCAGCTCAGGGCACTGGAAGCTCAGCTGGCGGACACGCACCGGGCCTTCGTCGCCCAAGGCCTGGCGCTGGACCTGACCCGTGGCAAGCCCTCGGCGGAGCAGCTCGCGCTTTCCGACGCCCTGGACGGGATCCTCGACAGGCACTACCTGGCCGAGGACGGGACCGACGCACGCAACTACGGCGGCCTGGACGGCCTGCCGGAAGCCAAGCGCTTCGGCGCCGCGCTGATGGGCGTCGACCCCGGCTCGGTGCTGGTCGGCGGCAACTCCAGCCTCACCCTGATGTACCAGGCCGTCCTTGTCGCCCACCGATTCGGCCTCACGGGCGCGGACAGCGCGTGGTCACGCGGCGGCACGGTGCGCTTCCTGTGCCCGGTGCCGGGCTACGACCGTCATTTCACCGTCTGCGAGCAGCTCGGGATCGAGATGCTCACCGTCCCCATGACCGCCGACGGCCCGGACATGGACCGGGTCGAGGCGATGCTTGCCGCCGATCCATCGATCAAGGGCATGTGGTGCGTGCCCAAGTACTCCAATCCCACCGGCGTGGTGTACTCCGACGCGACCGTGGACCGGATCGCGCGCCTGGCGCAGGTGGCCGGGGAGGGATTCCGCGTGTTCTGGGACAACGCCTATGCGGTGCATGACCTGCAGGACGTGCGTCCGCTGGCGTCGATCGAGGCGGCGTGCCGCGCCCACGGTACCGTCAATTCGGTGCTGCAGTTCGCCTCCACCTCCAAGATCACCCATGCCGGATCGGGCGTGGCGTTCATGTCGGCCTCGCCGGCCAACCTGGCCGGCTTCAAGGCGTTCCTCACTGCGTGCACCATCGGCCCGGACAAGGTGAACCAGTTGCGCACGGTGCGCCTGCTGCCCGACCGCGATGCGCTGATGGCGCACATGCAGCGCCACGCGGCGATCCTCGCGCCGCGCTTCGCGATCGTGTTGCGCGTGCTGGAGGAACAGTTCGCCGGTGGCGACCTCGGGCAATGGGAGGCGCCGTCGGGCGGCTACTTCGTCGCCTTCGACACGCGCCCCGGCATCGCATCCGCGGCGGTGGCACTGGCGGCCGAGGCCGGGGTGAAGCTGACCCCGGCGGGTGCCACCTTTCCCTACGGTCGCGATCCGCAGGACCGCAACATCCGCATCGCACCCTCGGTGCCTTCCTTGCCGCAGCTGGAGACCGCGATGGCGGTCTTCGCCAACAGCGTCAAGCTGGCCAGCGTGCGGGCGGCGCTCGCGGGCTGAAGTCGTGGTGCCTGCATGTCCGGTGCGGGGGCGAAAGGCTGGATCCCAGCGTTCGCTGGGATGACGGTCTCGTGAGCTTCGCGGGCACCGTACGGCCACTGGGCCGTGTCTGTTTGGCTCGTCATCCCAGCGAACGCTGGGATCCAGCCGTTGGGCCTTTGCCGTCGTAACGTACGTGTTGGAATGTTGCCGCCCGCGCCGTTGCCGGGGACTCGTGAGCGGTCTCCATCGAACAGGGTCGTGCCGATCCCGCAAGGCCGAATGCCGGGAGGCCGCCCTCCGCCGGGCGGACGGGCGTGAGCAATCGCCCGCCAAGTCGCCCCTGACGGCAACGCGTCGGGGAGGCGCGCGCGCCCACGCGGTGCCCGGCAGGGGCATCCGGTGGGCGCGCCGAGTGCGCGGACGCGGTCAGAAGGCCCAGCGCATCACCAACTGGTAACGCGGGCCGGCATGCTCGGCTTCCAGCTCGTACTCGTCGTAGTCGCGATCGAGCTGGTCGGCGAGGTTGTCGAACTTGTCGAAGTACTCGCGCTTGTAGGCGTCGAGCAGGTTGGTGCCGCTCAGGCGCACCGAGATGTTGTCGCCGAAGCGCTTCTCGACGAAGACTTCCAGGTCGCCGTCGTAGGTGGTCCGCACTTCCTCGGCCAGCACGCGCATGAAGGCCTCCCCCTGCTTGCGGTAGCTGGCGCCGAAGGAGGCACCCCACGCGGGCAGGTCCTGGATGAAGCCGACGTTGTAGACGTACTCGGCCTGGTTGTTGAAGCGGCGCGTGCCCAGCTCGTCCTCGACCTCGCTGTCGAGCCAGGAGTAATTCACGAACACGCCGGTGTTCGGCAGGCCGATCGCGGTCAGCGGCGTGGACAGGTCCAGCTCCACGCCCCAGGCCTTGCCGTCGCCGACGTTGCGGGCGGTGTAGATGAAGCTGTCGGGGTCGAACGGCACCGCGGCGAGCGCTTCGTCCTCGCTGACGCCGTTCTCGTCCATGTAGTCGGCGATGTCGTCGGCGTAGTCGTCGAAGGCGGTCTCGTTGGGCTCACCCGTGTTGACGGTCTCGATGAGGTCCTGGATGTCGCGGTAGAACAGGTTCACCCCGACCACGCCGCGCTTGCCAAGACGATGTTCGAAGCCCAGGTCGATGCCGTTGGCGGTCTCGGGGTCCAGGAGCGGATTGCCGAGGAAGTCGTTGTCGCCGAACTCCTCCTGCAGCAGCGCCGGGGTCAGTTCGTTGAACGCCGGACGGCGCAGGCTGCGGGCCAGCGAGAGCTGGATGCGGCTGGCCTCGCCCAGATCCCACTTCAGGTGCAGCGAGGGCAGCAGTTCGTCGTAGTCGTTCGACGCCCGGCCGTCGTCGCCCTCGATGTCGGATCGCGTGGTCTCGTAACGCAGGCCGGCTTCCCAGGCCATCGGTCCGGCATCGCCGGTGAACATCAGGTAGGGGTCGATGCGGGTCTCTTCGATGCGGCTGCGCACGATCGCGTCCAGCTCGTAGACCACGGGGTCGGCTTCGTCGTCGGCCTCGAACTCGTAGTACGTGTGGGTGGAGTCGCGGTCCTTGCTGCGCAGGTCGACGCCGAACTCCATGGAGGCCGCGCCGAGCGGGCGGGAATGGGCGATCTTGAGGCTGGTCTCGGTGTCGCTGGCGTCGATGTCCAGCGCCTCGGCTTCATGGCCGTCCCATTCGCCGTCCTCGTAGGCGATCTCTTCCTCGCTCTCCGTGCTGCGGTCCTGGAAGCGTGCATGGTCGAGGTCGATCTCGGTCCTGCCCCCGGCCATGTCGAAGCGGTATTCGGCGCCGATGCCCCAGTTGTCCTGGTCGATGCGGGTCAGGCCGGGCACGTTCGCGATCTCGGTCGCGTCCTCCGGGCGGCGCGCGTTGTACTCGGTCGAGACCTCGACCTGGTCGCGATCGGTGCGCACGTAGAAGCCATCGAGCGACAGGCGCCCGCTCTCGCCGATGTCCGCGGTGTAGGACAGGTTGGCGGAATAGTCCTTGCCGTCGCGGGTGTCGGTCTGGTCCTCGGCGTCGACGAAATCGCCGTCCGGGGACTCGAAGCGATCGCTGCGCTTGATCTTCGGGTTGTAGCGGTCCTGTACGTTGATGCCCGCGAGCAGGCGTCCGCCCAGGGCTTCGCCCGACGTGACCGCCGCGAAGGTCGGCTGGATCTCGCCGTCGTCGTAGTGCATGGCGCCGAGGCGGATGTAGCTGCCGTCGAAATCGTAGGCATCGCGCAGGATGATGTTGACCGCGCCGGCCACGGCGTCGCCGGAACGGTTGGCGCTGTTGCTGCGCAGCACCTCGACCCGCTCGACCAGCTCGGCGGGGATGCGGTCGACCCAGAACGAGCGGTCGTCGCCGGCGCCCGGCACCTTCTTGCCGTTGACCAGCACCTGGGTGTAGGCCGCGCTCAGGCCGCGCAACTGCACCGCGTCGTACTCGAGCACGTCGGACACGAAGACCACGCTGGGCACGCGCTTGAGCATGTCGCCGACGGTGGATGGCTCGAATCGCTGGAAATACTCCAGGTCGTAGACCAGGGTGGGTTCGATGTCGTTGGTGCGGTCGCGGTAGGCGATCTCGCCCTGCACGACCACCGTGTCCAGGTCCTTGGCCACCATCGCGCCCATGGAGGCATTGGCGGTCGGCGCGAGCGAGGCGGGTGCGTCGCCGGGCGCGTCCTGCGCGAATGCGGGAAGGCTGGCCGGCATCAGCGCGGCGCAGACGAGGGCTCGGGACAGGCCGGTGGCCAGGGAGTTGCGCTTCATGTACGGAAGGTCCGCGTTCAGTAAAAGCGGCATTTGTACGTCCGCCAGATGGCAGGTCCATGACGCATTCGTGGCGCTGGCATGACCTGCTGGCGGATCGCAGCGAAGCGCGCGTTCGACGGGCCCCGGCTGCGAAAAGGCTGCAACCTCACTGTCACGCGGGACGCGTAGAAAATGGCGCTTTGTTGACACTTTCATTGCCGGGATCCCTCCGTGTCCAATCACCTGCTGCCCCTCCTGCTCGTCCTTGCCCTCCTGCCCGCCTGCAACACGGCCCCGCCCGAAAGGGGCGCGACGGCCGATCGCGAACCCGACGAGGCCGTCGAGGTCGATCCGCTCCTCGCCGACCACGCGATCCCGCATCGCGTCGTCGCCGAAGCCTTCACCACCGCGCCGGCGCCCGCCGACAACATCGACTCGCCCGCGTCCTGGCGCGCACCGGATGGGCGTCGCTGGTTGATCGCCACCGCCAAGACCTCCGACACGCTCGTGGTCTACGACGGCGACACCGGCGAACGCATCCGCGAAGTGGCCGGGCCGGGGACGGGCGCTGGCCGCCTGGACCGTCCGAACGGCATCGCCGTGATCGACGACCTGGTGCTGGTGGTGGAGCGCGACAACCGCCGCGTGCAGGCGTTCGCGCTGCCGGGCTTCGAGCCCGTCGCCAGCTTCGGTGCCAGCGAACTCGTGCAGCCCTACGGCCTGTGGGTCCGCCACCTGGGCGAAGGCTACGAAGTGATCGTCAGCGACAACTACATGTCCGACGAAGACGAGGACGTGCCGCCGCCGCTCGCCGAGCTCGACCGCCGCTTCCGCCGCTACGCCCTCGTCGAGCACGACGGGGAGTGGTCGGCGACGCTGGTGGGCAGCTTCGGCGCCACCGATGCCGCCGGTGCGATCCGCATCGCCGAATCGCTGTTCGGCGACGTGGCGCACGATCGCCTGTTGCTCGCCGAGGAGGACGTCGCGGTGGGCACGCGCCTGCGCGAGTACGGACTCGACGGACGCTACCGGGGGCGCGATGTCGGCGCCGGCCTGTTCAAGGCGCAGGCCGAGGGCATGGCGCTGCATGCCTGCGACGATGGCAGTGGCTACTGGCTCGCCACCGACCAGTTCAAGGACCGCAGCCTGTTCCACGTCTTCGATCGCGTGAGCCTGGCCCACGTCGGTGCCTTCGCCGGCACCCGGACCGCGAATACCGACGGCGTCTGGCTCGACATGTCGGGGAACGCGCGCTTCCCCGAGGGCGTCTTCTACGCGGTCGACGACGACCAGGGTGTGTCGGCCTTCGACTGGCGCGACATCGCCAGGGCGCTGTCGCTCAAGACCTGTGCGAACTGACATGGGAGCTCACCGGGTTCGCGCGGCCCTGCTGTCGTTCGGCCTCGCGCTGCTGTCGGGCGCGCCCGCGGGCGCCGTTGAGCGGACGGTCGAGCCCAATACCCTGGTTCCGACGGGCGCCTCGCGCTACGTGGCCGGCGCCTTCCCCGACCGCATCGTCGCCACGCCCGCCGAGGACGCCGCCCGTGGCTTCGCGGTCGCCTGGCGCAGCGGCGCCGGGATCGAGTCGCCCTGGCTCGAGATCGTCGTCGCTGGCGACTCGCCCGACATGGGCGTGCCGCGCCGGATCCGCGCGCAGACGCGCGCACTGACGGCGGAGAATGGGCCGGCGCACCACCATCGCGCCGACGTCGATGGCCTGCGACCGGGAACGCTGTACGCCTATCGCGTGCAGGGCGAGGACGCCTGGAGCCCGTGGATGCAACTGCGCACGGCGGGCCTGCCCGGCGAGCCCCTGGAGTTGCTGTACTTCGGCGACACCCAGAACAAGAACGCCAGCCTGACCACCCGCGTCGTCCGTGAAGCAACGCGGCATGCGCCACGGGCGAGCCTGGTGCTGTATGCGGGCGACCTGGTCAGTGGCGGCGACGGCGACGACGACAACGAGTGGGGCGAGTGGTTCGACGCCACCGACGCACTCTCGGGCTGGACGCTGACGGCGCCGGCGCCGGGGAACCACGAGTACTTCGAGGAGTTCGAGGACACGCCGCGCGAACGCCGCGTGCTCGGCCGGCATTGGCCGCTGCAGTTCGCGCTGCCGGGCAACGGCATCGGCGGCGGCGATGCGCCAACCACCTACTGGTTCGACCACCAGGGCGTGCGGGTTGCGGTCCTGGACGGAACGTCCGCGCTCGACCTGGGCAGCGCTGCCCGCCAGGCCCGATGGCTGGATGCAGTCCTGGCGTCCAACCCGGGCCGCTGGAGCATCGTCGTCGTGCACCAGCCGTTCTTCTCGCCGCGCGACGGCCGCGAGAATTCGGCGCTGCGCGAACACCTGCTGCCGGTGCTGCGCGCGCGCAATGTCGACCTGGTGCTGCAGGGCCACGACCATACCTACGGCCGCCGCGGCCTGGACGAGGCCTCGCGCGCGCCGGTGTTCGTGGTGTCGGTCGCCGGGGCCAAGCAGTACCGGCTGTCCGACGAAGCACGGGCGACGATGTCGCCGGTGGGCGAGGACACCCAGTGGTTCCAGGTGATCCGCATCGCCGACGGGCGGCTGCGCTACGAAGCACGCACCGCGACCGGGCGGCTTTACGATGCCTTCGATCTGGTCGACGCCGGGCCGGGGCCGAAGCGCGTGGAAGAGCGGACCGAGGGCCGCATCGCGCCGCGCGACTGCGCCCGCGAGGCGACCCTCAAGGGACGGCGCGACCGCTGCTGGGAGTAGGGACGACGGGCAGGGCGTTCAGCGAGTACCTTGCCGCCCGGAGGCCGGGCTCGCAAGCGAAGCTGGAGCCCAGCGCGTGGCGCCGGGCCGGGAGCAGGCGCGCCTGCGCCGCATCGCGAGGCGGGTTGTCCGAAGCAAAACCCATCGTTCGTCATGCGTGCGGCTGCGCGGCGGTGGGTTTCGACTTCGGCTCTACCCACCCTACGGCCCTGGAATCGAGGCCCCGGGTGCGCTGCGCTTACCCGGGCTACGGGGACTGGTGCCGGGTGGACGACGAACTGCCGAAGAAGCCCACGTCTGGGATGGGTGAGTGCGAACAAAAAGGCGGCCCTGCGGCCGCCTTCCTCCATGCACCAACAATCGCGCTCAGGCGGCTGCGGCCTGGCGTGCGCGCGGACCTTCCTTCAGGGCGCGCCGGATCATGCCGACCAGCAGTTCGATCTCCTCGCTGGTGATCGCGAAGGTCGGGGTGAAGCGCAGCGAGTTCACGCCGCCATGGATCACGCCGATGCCGTGCTCGCGCAGCCACTCCTCGGTGGAGCCGGCGCCGTAGCACTTGAAGTCCTGGGACAGCTCGCACGAGAACAGCAGGCCCGTGCCCTGGACCTTGGTGATCTCGCCGCCCAGCTCGGTCTTCAGGGCCTCGAGCTTCTCCAGGGCCTCGGCGCCGCGCGCGCGGATGTTCTCGCGCAGCTCGGGCGTGACCATCGACAGCACCGTGCTGGCGACGTCGAGCGCACGCGGGTTGGTGGTCATGGTGTTGCCGTACAGGCCCTTCTGGTACAGGCCCGCGGCACGCGCGTTGACCGCCAGCACGGAAAGCGGGTACTGCCCCGCGTTGAGTGCCTTGGAGTAGGTCTCCATGTCAGGCGCCTCGGCGCCCTCGAAGCCGGGGTAGTCGACGATCGACAGCACCCCGTTCGCGCGCAGGCCGGCCTGGATGGAGTCGACCAGCAGCAGGCTGCCGTGTGCGCGGGTCAGTTCGCGGGCGGCGTCGTAGAAGTCGCGCGGCACGCTGCGGCCCGGGTCGCCTTCACCCATGACCGGCTCCAGGAACATCGCCTCGATGAACCAGCCATGCGTCTCGGCGTCGGCGAACACACGGCGCAGTGCGTCGATGTCGTAGGGCGGCACGGCGATGACCGAATCCTCGCCGCGGTAGCTGGCCAGGAACTTCTCATAGGTCTTGCGCGACGAGTCCGAGTACAGCGCCGGACGGTCGGTGCGGCCGTGGAACGCGCCCTTGACGACCACCCGCTTGATGGCGCGGCCGGCATGGCGGGCGCCTTCGTCGGTCAGGGTCTTGGCGTTGGCATCGGCGATGCGCGCGGCCAGGGTCACCGACTCGGAGCCGGAGTTCAGGCAGAGGAACTTCGCGTAGGGGCAGTCGCGGCCCAGGCCGATCGCGTCGCGCAGCAGGCGTTCGAAGCGCAGCTGCGACAGGTTCGGCGTCATGATGTTGGCCATCGCCTGCGGGCGCGCCATGGCCTCGATCACCGCTTCGGGCGCATGGCCGAAGCCGAGCATGCCGTAGCCGCCCGAGTCGTGCAGCACGGCGCCCTTGAGCGTCACGATCCACGGCCCGCGCGCGGCAAGGGCCACGTAGGGGTTCACCGCGTCGTCGGGGTAGAAGTTGATGTAGCCGGCCTGCACGGCGCGTGCCTGCGCATCCTCGTCCAGGTCGAGCAAGTCGGCGAACTCGCCCTTGATGCGCGCGTACTCGGCGGCGGCGGCCTCGACGGCCTCCACGAGGGCGGGGTGGCGCTCGGCGAAACGGAGCAGGGTGGCGTCGTCCAGGCCCACCGTGCGGCGCGAGCCAGCGTGGGCGCGCAGCGGGGCGAGGGTATCGGTCACGGCCATGTGGGTCTCCTTATTGGGGCGTCATCTCCCTATTATCTGCAATCTCTCGTCGATAGACAGTGTGGATTTGGACGGATTTAGGTTAGATTTCGTCGAATCGCCGAAAAATTTCGTCCAGATGAAGATCACCGCCGCCGACCAGCAGCTGCTTTCCGTCCTGCGCGAGAACGCGCGGGCTTCGACCGCCGAGATCGCCAGGCGCCTGCAGTTGTCGCGCACGACGGTGCAGAGCCGGATCGAGCGACTGGAGCGGCAGGGGGTCATCCGCGGCTATACCGTTCGCGTGCACGACCAGGCCGAGCACGGCCATATCCGCGCGCACATCATGATCACCGTGCTGCCCAAGCAGATGGCGGCGGTGGTGGACGCCCTGCATGCCATGCCCGAGGTCCGGGCGCTGCACTCGGTCAGCGGCCCCTTCGACCTGGTCGCGATGGGGGTGGTGCCCAGCGTCGAGGACATGGACGAGCTGACCGATCGCATCGGCGCCATCGACGGGGTGGGGCGCACCACGTCCTCGATCATCCTGTCGGCGAAGTTCGAGCGCTGAGGCCGGCCTCGCCCCGGCGCGGAAGCTCTTACAATGGGCGGCCCCGCCCCGGGCGCACTGGCGCCGGGCCCGCCAGGCCTTGAAGATCCCCGTTTGAGAAAGTCCGATTTCCATTACGAGCTCCCCGCCGAACTGATCGCCCAGGCGCCCCTGGCCGAGCGCTCGGCCAGCCGCCTGCTCGTGGTTCCGCCCGAGCCGGGCGTGCTCGGCGACCGCGCCTTCCGCGAGCTGCCGGCGCTGCTCGAGCCCGGCGATCTGCTCGTGTTCAACGATACCCGGGTGATCCCGGCCCGCCTGTTCGGCCGCAAGAGCACCGGCGGACGCGTCGAGATCCTGATCGAGCGCCTGCTCGGCGGTGCCGATGCGCGTGCCCAGCTGGGGGTGAGCAAGTCGCCGAAGCCCGGCGCGGTGATCGTCCTCGACGCCGGTGGCGAAGCCGAGGTGCTCGGTCGCGACGGCGAGTTCTACCGCCTCCGCTTCCACCTGTCCGAGTCCCTGGAGAGCTGGCTGGTCAAGGCCGGTCGACTGCCCTTGCCGCCCTACATCGAGCGCGAACCCGGCGCCGACGACGCCGAGCGCTACCAGACCGTGTTCGCCCGCGAGGCGGGCGCGGTCGCTGCGCCCACCGCCGGGCTGCACTTCGACGACGCCCTGCTCGATGCACTGCGCGAGCGCGGCGTCTCGATGGGCCATGTGACCCTGCACGTCGGCGCCGGGACCTTCCAGCCGGTGCGCGTGGAGCAGCTCGACCAGCACGTGATGCACAGCGAATGGTTGAACGTGGGCGCCGAGCTGGTCGACCAGGTGCGGCGGACCCGCGCCGCTGGCGGCCGCGTCATTGGCGTCGGCACCACCGTGGTGCGGGCCCTTGAATCGGCGATGCAGGGAAATGCCTCCGGCGAGCGCGAGTTGCGGCCCTTCGCCGGCGAGACCCGACTGTTCATCCTGCCCGGTTACCGGATCCGTTCGGTCGACGCGATGATCACCAACTTCCACCTGCCCGAAAGCACCCTGCTGATGATGATCTCCGCCTTTGCCGGCAAGGCCCGCGTATTCGAGGCCTATGCCCACGCGATCCGCGAGCGCTACCGCTTCTTCAGCTATGGCGACGCCATGCTGTTGTGGCCGGGCGGGGACGCGCGATGAGCCGGATGGACTTCGAGCTGCTGGGGACAGACGGCCAGGCGCGTCGCGGCCGCATCCGCTTTCCCCGCGGGACCATCGAGACGCCGGCCTTCATGCCGGTCGGCACCTACGGCACGGTCAAGGGCGTGCTGCCGCACCAGGTCCGCGAACTGGGCGCGGAGATCATCCTGGGCAACACCTTCCACCTGTTCCTGCGGCCCGGGCTGGAGGTGATCGGCGAGCACGGCGGCCTGCATGGTTTCGCGCGCTGGGACGGCCCCATCCTCACCGACTCGGGTGGCTTCCAGGTCTTCTCGCTGGCGCACAAGCGCAAGATCACCGAGGCCGGCGTGCATTTCGCCGCCCCGACCGACGGCCGCAAGGTGTTCCTGGGGCCCGAGGAGAGCATGCACATCCAGAAGGTGCTGGGTTCGGACATCGTGATGATCTTCGACGAATGCCCGCCCGTGCACGTGGACGGGCAGCCGGTCCCGGTGGAGCGCATCGCCCGCTCGATGGAGTTGTCGCTGCGTTGGGCCGAGCGCTCCCGGCGTGCCCACGAGGGCAACGACGCGGCGCTGTTCGGCATCGTCCAGGGGGGCGTCCACCCGGACCTGCGCACCCGCTCGGCCGAGGGCCTGCGGGCGATCGGCTTCGACGGCTACGCCATCGGCGGCCTGGCCGTCGGTGAGACCGAGGACGAGCGCAACGCCATGCTCGACCACACCTGCCCGCAGCTGCCCGCCGACCGGCCCCGCTACCTGATGGGGGTGGGGCGGCCGGAGGACCTGGTGGAGGCGGTGGCGCGGGGCGTGGACATGTTCGACTGCGTGATGCCCACCCGGAACGCCCGCAACGGCCACTTCTTCACCTCGACCGGCACGATCCGGGTCCGCAACGCGACCTACGAGCACGACCTGCGGCCGATCGAGGAGGGCTGCGACTGCCATGCCTGCGCCAACGGCTTCAGTCGCGCCTACCTCCGCCACCTGGACCGCTGCAACGAGATGCTGGGCCCCATGCTCGGGACCCTGCACAACCTGCGCTACTACCAGCGGCTGATGGCCGGGATGCGCGAGGCGATCGCCCGGGGAACCTTCGCCGCCTTCCGCGAGTCCTTCTATGCCACCCGGGGCCTGACGCTGCCCGGCGCCTGACCCCGGGATCGCCCCGGGGACCGGCGCGGACGGCGGTTCCGGCCCCCGGCCCGGTCACGGGCCGGCTCGTGCCATAATCTCCCGTTAATTTCGACCCAGGATGCCCCTGATGAACCTGCTCGACTTCGTGATCTCGCCCGCTTACGCCCAGAGCGCCCCGGCCGCCGGCGGCGGCATGGGCATGCAGTTGCTGTTCCCGATCGCCCTGATCGCGATCATGTACTTCCTGATGATCCGTCCCCAGATGAAGCGCCAGAAGGAACACCGCGCCATGCTGGAGAAGCTCGCCAAGGGCGACGAGGTCATCACCAACGGCGGCCTCGCCGGGACCATCACCGAGATCGGCGAGAGCTTCATCACCGTGCAGGTGGCCGACAACGTGCAGGTGCGCGTGCAGAAGGGCGCGATCGCCAACGTGCTGCCCAAGGGCACCTTGAAGTCGGCCTGAGCCGGCGCCACAACCGATTGGATAGGGCGGCCGACGTGGCCGCCGCAGGATGTCTTCGATGCTGACTTACGCGCGCTGGAAATACGTTGTCCTACTGCTGATCCTGATCGTCAGCACCGTCTACGCCCTGCCGAACATCTTCCCGCAGGACCCCTCGGTGCAGGTCAGCGCCAACCGCGGCGCGGTGGTCGACGCAGCCCTGAAGGGGCGGGTCGAGACGGGCCTCAAGGCCGCCGGGGTGACCCCCAAGGCGGTCGAGATCGATGGCGACAACCTGCTCGTCCGCCTGTCCGATCCGGACGCCCAGGTAAAGGCCGCCGACGCGCTGCGCCCGGAGCTGGGCAACGACTTCGTGGTCGCGCTCAACCTCGCCTCGACGGTGCCCGAATGGCTGCAGGAGCTGGGCGGCAAGCCGATGCTGCTGGGCCTCGACCTGCAGGGCGGCGTGCACTTCACGATGCAGGTCGACCAGAAGGCCGCGCTCGACAAGCGGCTCGAGGCGACCGCCGAGGACGTGCGCGTGCTGCTGCGCGACAAGCGCATCCGCTACCAGTCGGTCGAGCGCCGCGCCGGCAACACCGTGGTGGCGACGCTCAACGACGCCGACGCCGCGGAACAGGCGCGCGAGGCGATCGTCCTCGCCCAGCCCACCCTGCAGGTCAGCGCGGATGACCGCGTGGTCACGGTCAGCATGAGCGACGCCGAGATCGACCGGCTCGCGGTCGAGGCCATCGAGCAGAACGTCGGTACCCTGCGCAACCGCATCAACGCGCTCGGCGTGTCCGAGCCGATCATCCAGCGCCAGGGCGAGGACCGCATCGTGGTCCAGCTGCCCGGCGTGCAGGACACCGCGCAGGCCAAGCGCGTGCTCGGCGCCACCGCTACCCTGGAGTGGCGCGCGGTGCTCGACGCGGACGCGGCCAGCGCCCGTGACACGGGCATCGTCCCCCCCGACGGCAAGCTGTATGACCGCAAGGAGACCGGTCCGGACGGCCGGCCGATCCCGATCCTGCTCAGCAAGCGCGTGATCGCCTCGGGCGACCAGATGGTCACCGCTTCCTCGGGCATGGACCCGCAGTCGGGCACGCCCTCGGTCAGCATTCGCCTCAACGGCGCCGGTGGCCAGCGCATGTTCGAGTTCACCAGCGAGAACGTCGGCAAGCCGATGGCGGTGGTCTACATCGAACGCGTGCCCGAGGTGCGCGTGGTGAACGGCGAGGAGATCCGCAGTACCCGCATCAACGAGGAAGTGATCTCGGTCGCGACCATCCAGGGCGTGTTCGGCAAGGAGTTCCAGACCACCGGCCTGGACAGCCCCAAGGAAGCGGCCAACCTGGCGCTGCTGCTCCGCTCCGGCTCGCTGGCCGCGCCGATGGACTTCATCGAGGAGCGCATCGTCGGTCCGAGCCTGGGCCGTGAAAACGTCGAGCGCGGCATGACCGCGATCAAGTACTCCTTCATCTTCATCCTCGGCTTCTTCCTGGTCTACTACCGGATGTTCGGCGTCATCACCTGCATCGCGCTGCTGCTGAACCTGCTGATGCTGGTCGCGCTGATGTCTTGGTTCGGCGCCACCATGACCCTGCCGGGCATGGCGGGCATCGCGCTGACGGTTGGCTTCTCGGTGGACGCCAACGTGCTGATCAACGAACGAATACGCGAGGAACTGCGTGCCGGGCTGCCGGTCAAGGCGGCGATAGCGGCGGGCTACGACCGCGCCGTGGGCACCATCGCCGACGCCAACATCACCGCCGTGCTCGCCGGCGTCGCCCTGTTCGCCTTCGGCACCGGCCCGGTGAAGGGCTTCGCGGTCGCGCTGATCCTTGGCATCGCCACCTCCATGTATTCCGCGGTCTCGGCTTCCCGCGCCATCGCCACGCTCATTTATGGCGGTCGTCGCAAGCTGAAGTCCATTGCCATCTGACCGGGACACTTTCCAGATGAAACCATTCAACCTGTTTCCCTATGACAGCAAGATCGACTTCATGCGCATGCGCTGGATCTCGCTGTCCATCGCGCTGCTGCTCGTCGTCGTCTCCGTTGGCGCGATTGCGGTCAAGGGCTTCAATTTCGCCCTGGACTTCACCGGCGGTACCGTCACCGAGCTGCGCTTCGAACAGCCCGTGGACGTGGACGACATCCGTGCCCGCCTCGATGGCGCCGGTTACGGCAGTGCCCAGGTCCAGACTTTCGGCAACGGCAACGACCTGCTGATCCGCGTCCAGCCCAAGACCGGCGACGGCGAGGGTGGGGCGGACCAGAACACGGCGCGCGAGATCCAGCAGGCACTCGCGATCGAAGGCAACCCCGGCACGGTCATGAAGAGTGACTTCGTCGGCCCGCAGGTGGGCAAGGAGATCGCGATCAATGGCGTCTGGGCGCTGATCTTCGTCGTCGTCGGCTTCATGATCTACATCTCGTTCCGCTTCGAGAAGAAGTTCGCCGTCGCCGCGACCGTGACCACGCTGCACGACGTGATCGTGGTGGCCGGCTGGTTCGCCATCACCGGGCACGAGTTCGACCTGACGGTGCTGGCCGGCATCCTCTCGGTCATGGGCTTCTCGATCAACGACACCATCGTCGTCTTCGACCGCATCCGTGAGAACTTCCGATCCATGCGCGGCGACGCCATCGGCATCATCAACGCCGCCATCAACCAGACGCTCTCGCGCACGGTGATCACCTCCTTCGTGGCGATCCTCACCATGCTGGCGCTGTACCTCTACGGCGGCGGCTCCCTGCGTGGCCTGGCCGAGTCGATGCTGATCGGCGCCGTCATCGGCACCCTGTCCTCGATCTTCGTCGCCAGCACCCTGTTGACCATCGGACCGCTGAAGGTCACCAAGCAGGACCTCATGCCCAAGGCCCGCGACGAAGAGGCGCTGGCGCGGAGGCCGTGATGGGTCTCCAGTGATGGGTAACGGGTGGTTTCGATAAAGAGAAAGGCCGCGGAGTCCGCGGCCTTTCTGCTTCCTGCAAATGCCAAATCACGAATAACCAATCACGGTCCTCAATCGAATGCCGCCGCGTAGCCGGTATCGACGATCTTCTTCTGCAGCAGTTCGCAGACCTTGAGGTTGGCGGCGACCAGGGCGCGCGGGGCAGTCCCGCGGGCGTCCATGGGGCCGGTGGGGCGGCCCTTGAAGTCGCAGACCTTGCCGCCGGCCTCGCGCACCATCAGGGCGCCGGCGGCGATGTCCCAGGGCTTCACGCCGGCCTCGAAGTAGGCATCGGCGCGACCGCAGGCGACATAGGCCAGGTCCAGGGCCGCCGACCCGGTGCGCCGGACGTCCTCGGCTTCCAGCAGCAGGTTGTCGAGGGTCTTGAGCTGGGCGCTGGCGCGACTGCGCTCGCGGGGCGGGAAGCCGGTCACCAGCAGGGTGCCCTCGAGCGTCTTGCGGTCGGCCACGCGCACGCGCTTGCCGTTGAGCTGGGTGCCGCTGCCCTTGCTCACGGTGAACAGGTCGTTGCGGATGGGATCGAAGATGACGCCGTGGATCGGTTCGCCGTTCTCGACCAGGGCGATCGACACGCAGAAGTGGGGCAGGCCGCGCAGGTAATTGCTGGTGCCGTCCAGGGGGTCGATGACCCAGGTGAAGCGGCCCTTGCCGGCGCTGCCGGTCTCCTCGCCCAGGAAGGCGTAGTCCGGGTGGGCGCGACGGAGCTCCTTGATGACCACCTTCTCGGCTTCTTCGTCGACTTCGCTGGCGTAGTCCATGCGGTCCTTCTCGACCACGTTGATCGCATCCAGGCGGTGCATGTGGCGCAGGAGCACGTTGCCGGCGGCACGGGCGGCCTTGACCATGAGGGTGACGGCGGGTTTCTGCATGGCGGTGCGGCCTCGGACGAAGGAGGTGGGGCGCGGCGGATCGCCGGCCGGACTGGAAGGAGGTAAAAGAGCAACCCGGCAATGGCACGACACGAGCGTGGCCGGGTCGCGGAGTTTACCATTGACGGCGATGACGACCCATTCGACAACTGAACCGATCTCCAACCGCCTGCGCATCGTCCTGGTCGGGACCCAGCACCCCGGCAACATCGGCTCCGCCGCGCGGGCCATGAAGACCATGGGCCTGGGCCGGCTGGTGCTGGTGGCGCCCGAGAAGGCGCCCAACCACGAGTCCGAGGCCCTGGCGGCCGGCGCCGACGACGTCCTGGCGGCCGCCGCGACCCATGCGACCCTGGCCGAGGCCGTGGCCGACTGCCATCTGGTGCTGGGCTGCACGGCGCGCAGCCGGCGCATCGCCCTGGACGAGCTGCTGCCGCGCGAGGCCGCGGCCCGGGCCCTGGACGGCGCAAGGGCAGGGGGCGAGGTGGCCCTGGTCTTTGGCCGCGAGCGCACCGGCCTGGACAACGAGGAGCTCCAGCTGTGCCATGCCGCGGTGCATATCCCGGCCAATCCGGCCTACAGCTCGCTCAACCTCGCGATGGCGGTCCAGGTGCTGGCCTACGAGTTGCGGCTGGCCCTGCTGGCAGTGGGCGGGGGCGATCCGGCGCCGGCCGGGGACGGTGATCCGCCGGCTTCCCACGCCGAGCTGGAGGGCTTCTTCGGGCAGCTGGGGGATGCCCTGGACGCGATCGACTTCCACAAGGGACGGGCGCCCGAATCGGCCCTGCGCAAGTTCCGTCGCCTGTTCCTCAAGGCCGACCTCGACAGCCGGGAGGTCCGCCTGTTGCGCGGGGTCCTGGCCGACGTGGAACGCATGGCGATGCTGGCGGCCCGGGCGGGCGGCGAGCGCTGAAGCATGTGTTCGCAGTCCCAGTTCGCGCGCGGGGCGCACGCGCCGATAGCCGCACCTCCGGCTTTGGATTAGTCTGGCCGGAGAAATCGCCGGAGTGTCGCCGCCCTTGATCCTGCGCCTGTGCTGCCAAGCCCTATTGCTGCTGGTCCTGGCTGCGTCCACCGAGGGGCGTGCCGGGGAGCGCTCGGTCACGGCGGACCACGCCGAGTCCGGCGTGCTGGTGCTGGGGCGGATCAGCGACGATCCCAAGTCGCACTACGAGCAGCTCAAACCGCTGCTGGATTACGTCGTCCCGCGCATGGCCGACGTCGGCATCCGCGAAGGGCGGATCCTCATGGCCAAGGACCCCCAGCAGATGGCGAGCTACCTGCGCCGGGGCCGGGTCGACTGGATCACCGAGACCACCGGCATGGCGCTGCTGATGCGCGACCGCGGCGGCGCGCGTCCGCTGCTGCTGACCGAGCGGGGCGGGAGCAGCCACTACCACAGCGTCTTCTTCGCGCGCCGCGACAGCGGAATCGAATCGCTGGACGGCATCCGCGGGCACAGCGTCGCCTTCCAGCGGCCCTCGTCGACGAGCGCCTACTTCGTGCCGGCGGCTGTCCTGCTTGACCGCGGCATGCCACTGGACGTGCTGCTGTCGCCGCTCGACCACGCCGGGCCGGACGCCGTGGGCTACCTGTTCGCGCGATCCGAACTCAACATCGCCACGTGGGTCCACAAGCGACTGGTCGACGTCGGCGTCATGAGCAACCTCGACTGGGACGATCCCAACCGGATGCCGACGGCGTTCAAGCGCGACCTGGTGATCATCGGCGACACGCCGGAGTTCCCGCGCGCGCTGGAACTGGTCCAGCCGAACATGGCGCCGGAGGTCCGCGACCGCCTGCGCGAAGTCCTGGTCGGCGCGGCCGATGATCCGGAGGCGTCGAACGCGCTTCGGGAATTCTTCGGCACCACGCGCTTCCTGCCCATCGACGACGTGTCGATGGATGCATTGAACCGGATCGGCCAGGGCGTGCAGCGCGTGCGGGCGGAGGTCGAATGAAGCTGAGCGGGGGCCTGCGTACCAAGTTCCTGCTGCTGATGGCGGCTGCATTGATGGTGATGCTGCTGATGATGGCGCTCATGCTCAAGCGCGAGGAGCAGATGCAGGGCGACGTCGTGGACGTCACCCGCGACGCCATGCAGGGGGTGGTCAGCAACAGCCTCAACCGGCGCGGCGAGGGCATGGTCAACCAGTTGGCAGAATCGCTGACGAACCCCCTGTACTACTTCGACCTCGACGCCATTGGCGAGCTCACCGCGGCGGCCCTGCGCCAGCCCGACGCACGCTACGTCCTGGTCTACGACGTCGCCGGGACCATCATCCACGACGGCAGCGAGGAAATCCCCAGCTACGGCAAGCGCATGGACGACGAGTTCGCCAGCGAGGTGACCGCGTCCACGACGATGCTGACCCTGTTCAACGACCACGTCATGGACGTCTCCATGCCGATCATGATCGGCGAGGAGCGCCTGGGCGGCGTGCGCATGGGCTTCGACCTGGAGGTGGCCAAGGGCTTCCAGGAGCGGGCCGTCACCGAGATGCGGCAGCGCCTGGGGGTGTTGGGCCACCGCCAGCTGATCTGGGTGGGGCTGGTCACCGGCAGCCTGGTGCTGATCGGGATCGTGCTGCTGTGGCTGATCCAGCACTGGCTGGTCAGGCCCATCCGCCAGCTCGCGGACTCGGCCCGCCAGATCGAGGCCGGGCGCTTCGAGCTCGACCTGCCGACCAGCCGCCGGCGCGACGAGATCGGCGAGCTGCTGCGCGCTTTCAGCCGCATGAGCGAGAGCGTGGCGCGCCACGACCGCGACATCCGGCGCATGGCCTACACCGACGCCCTGACCGGCCTGTCCAATCGCCTGGCCTTCCGAGAGGCCCTGGACGAGCAGTTGCTGCAGATGCGCGGCGACGGCCAGCAGCTCGCCCTGCTGTTCGCCGACATCGACGACTTCAAGCGGGTCAACGACACCCTGGGCCACGATGCTGGCGACGACGTGCTGGTGCAGTGTTCTGCGCGCATCCGCGACGCGATCAGTCGCCATGCCGGCGACAACGCGCTGCTCGCGAGGTTCGGTGGCGACGAATTCGTGATCCTGGTACAGGCGTCCAGCCGCGATGCCCGCGACGTGCGGGAGATCGCCACCGGCCTGGCCGAGGCCCTGGTCGAGACCCTGGGCGAACCGATGCTGGTGCACGAGCGGCAGGTGTTCCTGGGCACCTCGATCGGCATCACCATGTTCCCGGAGGACGCGTCGACCGCGGCTTCGCTGATGAAGAACGGCGACATCGCCATGTACCAGGCGAAGGTGGCCGGCAAGAACTGCTACCGCTTCTACAGCCGGGCGATGGACCTGGCGGTGGAACGCCGGGTCAACCTCGAGCACGAGTTGCGCGGGGCCTGGGAGCGCGGCGAGCTGAGCCTGGTCTACCAGCCGGTGTATCGCCTGTCGGACCGGGTGATGGTGGGCGCCGAGGCCCTGTTGCGCTGGAACCACCCCAAGCACGGGCAGGTCGCGCCCTCGGTGTTCATCGACGTCGCCGAACAGAGCGGCCTGATCGAGGTGCTCGGCCCGAAGGTCCTCCATACCGCCTGTACCGATGCCGTGCGCTGGCAACAGCTCCATCCGGGCAGCGAGCCGCTGTCGGTGGCGGTCAACGTCTCGCCCCGACAGCTGCGCAGCGGCGGCGAACTGGCCGACGTCGTGGCCGCCTGCCTGCGCGAGACCGGCCTCGAGCCGGGCCGCCTGCACCTGGAGCTGACGGAGACCGCGGTGATCGGCGACGAGGCGCACGTCAGCGACGAGCTGGCCCGGCTGCGCGCGACCGGCGTGAAGGTGCTGCTCGACGACTTCGGCACCGGATTCTCGGGCCTGAGCCACCTGCGTCGCGTGCCCGTCGACGGCGTCAAGATCGATCGCAGCTTCATTGCCGACATCCTGCGAGATCCCGACGACCTGGCGCTGACGAGCGCGATCATCGCGATGGCCCATTCGCTGGGCATCACCGTGATCGCGGAGGGGGTGGAGAAGGCGGGCCAGTACGCGCTGCTGCGCGAGCGCGGCTGTGACCAGGCCCAGGGCTACTGGCTCGGGCACCCGATGCCGGGCAACGAGTTCCTGGCCCTGCTCCAGCAGTAAGGGCGGCGGCTAGAAGCCGAAGCGCGCCAGTCCTTCGGCGACCAGCGCCGCGAGCCCGCCCGACAGCCCCCCGAACACGCCGATCGCCACCACGCCCGCGGCCCATGCGACGAGCATCAGGCGGCCATCGCGTTCGAGCAGGGCGAAGGCGAACAGCAGCATCAGTGCGCCGAACAGGTAGTTGGTGAACGGGATCGGCAAGGACAGCAACAGGCCGAGCAGCATCAGCAGCAGCCCGGTGAAGGCGCTGGCGGCCCGGTGGTCGAGGACGCCGGCCGCGCGCGGCTTGACCACGCGCTCCAGGCGGCTCAGCCAGGGTGAGAGCAGGTTGCGGAAGCGGACCATCAGGCGCCGGGTCGGGCCGTGCCGGGCGATGAAGCCCGGTAGCCAGGGCTTGCGCAGGCCGATCAGCAACTGCGCGCCGAGCAGGATCGTGAGTGGGCCGCTGATCGCGCCGCCGATGCCCGGGATCGGGATGAAGGCGGGCAGGGTGGCGATGAACAGCAGCATGCCGAACGAGCGCTTGCCCAGTCCGTTGAAGACGTCGCCCAGGCGCAGCGTGTCGTCCGGGTCACCCACCGAGAAGGCATCGAGCAGGGCGCGGGTGCCGGCTTCCTCGACGGGCCTGGGCGGCGCGGGGTCAGCCGAGGGTGTCATCGCTGCCCGCATCCGGGTCCGGCAGGGCCTGCAGCAGCAGCTTGTCGATGCGCGGCCCATCCAGGTCGACCACCTCGATCCGCCAGTTGTCCCAATCGACATGCTCGCCGACGTGCGGGATCCGGCCGAAATGGTTGATGACCATGCCGGCGGCGGTGTGGAAATCAGGCTCATCGCCCACTGGCAGGCGGGCGCCGTTGACCAGGTCGCGCAGGTCGTCGAGCGCCAGGCTGCCATCGAGCAGCCAGGAGCCGTCGGCGCGCTGCACGACCGGGGAATGGTCGTCCTCGGATTCGGCGGTCTGCAGGCGGCCGATGACCGCGCCCAAGAGGTCGTTGACGGTGATCAGGCCGGTGACGTCGCCATACTCGTCCACCACCAGGGCGATCGACTGCTGCTCCTCGCGGAAGATCTCGAGCAGCTTGAAGGCATGGGTCGACTCGGAGACGAACAGCGCCTCGCGCAGGCGGTCGAAGATGCGCGGCGTGCCCGAACGGCCCAGTCCGTCCAGCAGCGACTTGGCCTCCAGGATGCCCAGGACCTCGCTGTCGTTGTCCTTGTAGACCGGATAGCGCGAGAACGAGGTCTCGCGCATCACCGCCATGTTGGCCTCCAGCGGCGCCTCGGCGTCGAGCCAGGTGATGCGCGTGCGCGGCGTCATCAGGCTCTCGGCGGTGCGGTCGCCCAGGCTCAGCACCCGGTAGACCATCTTGCGCTCGTCGGCATCGATCACGCCCTGTTCGTGGCTTTCGCTGACCAGCAGGCGGATCTCCTCTTCGCTGATCTCGCTGCGGGCGTCGTCGCGGATGCCCAGCAGGCGCAGCACGGCGCGGTTGATCACGCCCAGCAGGGCGACCACCGGCCGGGCCAGCCGCGACAGGGCGTCCAGCGGGATGGCAACGGCGGCGGCGATCCCCTCGGGGTTGGTCAGGGCCAGGCGCTTGGGGATCAGCTCACCGAAGATGACCTGGCCCGAGGTGATCAGGACCACGGCGGTGCCGATGCCGATCGCCCGGGCATACTCGGCGGCGCCCGGCCAGACGCCCTCCAGGCCGCTGGCGATGATCACGCCGATCGCCTCGCCGCCGAACAGGCCGGTGAGCACGCCGATCAGGGTGATGCCCACCTGCACCGTGGAGAGCAGGTTGTCGGGGTGCTCGGCCAGGCCGAGCGCGACCTCGGCGCCGCGGCGGGCGCGGCCGGGCTCCTCGGCCATCTGCTTGAGGCGGAGCTTGCGCGACGTGACCAGGGCCATCTCCGACATCGCGAAGAAGCCGTTCAGCACGATCAGGGCCAGGACGATCGTCAGTTCCAGCATGGCGGGCGCTCCGGGAAGGGCAGGCGTCGCGTGGGTGTCCGGCGGGGCCGGGCGGCACTGGAGGGTTCTGGGTCGTCGTCCATTGTCGGGAAGCAGTCGAGGGGGATGTCGATGAACGGCCGATAGTAGCAGGCGGGGCCTGTACGCCGCGCGTGGTCGCCGGCCCGGGGGCAAGGCCTGCGCGGCTGTCTTGAAACGGTCATAATGCGCACCGCAACCGAGCGGACCCTGGACCGCCCCACCACGAGGCACAGCGCGCAATGTTCTCCCTGCAAACCATTTTCGGCCAAGGCAACCAGTTCTACACCCTGCTCGAGGAAGCGGCCGAGGTGGCCCACGACAGCGCCCGGGCCCTGCATGCGATGCTTCGCGAGTCCGATCGCCAGCCGGCGCTGGATGCGTTCAAGCTGGCCCGCCAGCGCGAGCGCGACGTCTCCATCAAGCTCAGCCAAGAGCTGGTCGACAGCTTCATCACCCCCATCGAGCGCGAGGACATCGAGTCGCTGGCCTCGGCCCTGCACAAGATCCCCAAGCAGATCGAGAAGTTCGCCGACCGCTACGCCCTGGCCACCCAGCACCTGGAGCACATCGACTTCGCGCCCCGCGCAGCGATGCTCGAGCAGGCCTCCAGCGTCGTGGTGAAGATGGTCAAGCAGCTGCGCCAGCTGAAGCTGGAGCCGATGAAGGCACTCAGCGACGAGCTGCGGGCGCTGGAGAACGACGCCGACCGGCTGATGCTCGAGCTCTACCGCGACATCTACTCGGGCAAGCTCGACCACCTGCAGATGTTCCTGCTCAAGGAGTTCTTCGAGATCCTGGAGAAGGCCATCGACCGCTGCCGCGAGGCCGGCGTCGTGGCGTACCAGATCGTCCTGAAGAACTCCTGAGGGGGCTGGCGCGATGCTCACGCTCGTCATCGTCGTGGTCCTCGCGGCGCTCATCTTCGAATACATCAACGGCTTCCACGACACCGCCAACTCGATTGCCACGGTGGTCGCGACCAAGGTGCTCTCGCCCATGCAGGCGGTGGGCCTGGCGGCCAGCATGAACCTGATCGGCGCCTTGCTGGGCACCGCGGTGGCCAAGACCATCGCCTCGGGCCTGATCGACGTCGGCGTGGTCGAGGTGGGTTCCCAGCTGATCCTGTGCGCCCTGCTGGGCGGCATCATCTGGAACCTGATCACCTGGTGGCTGGGCCTGCCGTCCTCGTCCTCGCACGCCCTGATCGGTGGCCTCTGCGGCGCGGCCCTGGCGGCGGCCTCCAACAACTTCGACGCCATCATCTGGTCCGAGCCGAAGGAGCCGATCTACCGCAGTGCCGGCGTGCTCTGGAAAGTGGTCGTGCCCATGGTCACCTCGCCGGTGCTGGGCTTCGCCGCCGGTTTCCTGGTGATGGGGGTGCTGTTCTTCTTCATTTCCATGATGGCCCGCTCGGGCGGCTGGCTGGCCCGGATCGCCCGGCCGCGCTGGGTCAACAGCTTCTTCGGCAAGGCGCAGCTGGTCAGCGCCGCGGGCATGGGCCTGGCCCACGGCATGAACGATGCGCAGAAGACCATGGGCATCATCGCGCTGACGCTGTTCAGTGCGCAGTCGGTCGGCACGCTCGACGACCTGCCGGCATGGCTGGACTTCCTGCACCCGTCCGACAACGCGATGGCGACCCAGGACATCGACCTGTGGATCAAGATCACCTGCGCGCTGGTGATGGCGGCCGGCACCGCGGCCGGCGGCTGGCGGATCATCAAGACCCTGGGCCACAAGCTGGTCAAGCTGCACCCCATCCACGGCTTCGCCGCCGAGACCAGCGCCTCGGCGGTGATCTTCGGCGCCTCGATGCTGGGCATCCCGGTCTCCACCACCCACAACATCTCGTCCGCGATCATGGGCGTGGGCACGGCCAAGCGCTTGAATGCGATCAAGTGGACCGTGGTCGAGAAGATGATCTGGGCGTGGATCCTGACCATCCCCGCCGCCGGCGGCATCGCCTACCTGATCTTCGAGTTCCTGCGGGCGATGGGCTGGGCCTGACGCGACGGGAATCGGGAATCGGGAATCGGGAATCGGGAATCGGGAATCGGGAATCGGGAAAGCGCGCGATTACGCGTGTCCGTCATCCCAGCGAACGCTGGGATCCAGCCTTTTGCCAGAGGCGAAGGTGCCGCCCCCGGCCCAGCGCAGGGCGCTGGGCGTTCGACCAGACCGCGCGGCCATGCCGCGCAAGCGGTCTAGCCTCACCCCAGCGAACGCTGGGATACAGCCTTGCGGGCGCGGGCACACGCAGAAGCGTCGGCGGCCCGCGGTGCAATGCGCTTCGCTTATTGCACCCTACGGTCTGGCGCAGCGGGAATGGGGAATCGGAGGCGCCCCATGCCCCATCCCCGAATCACCAATCACCAATCACCTCAATAAAGATCCCCGCCCGCAGACAGCGCCCGCTCCATGCGGTCGCCGATGCCGCCGATCTCGAGGACCAGGCGGTCGATCTCGGCAGGGTCCAGGCCTTCGTAGGGGCGGTTCTCGCACAGTTGCAGGTGGGGGACGCCATCCATGTCGCCGATGGCGAGGTAGCCGACCCGGCTGTGCCAGTTGAAGGCCAGCGCACGGCGCATGTCCAGCGTGGTGATGGGGGCGACCGCGGTGCTGACGCGCAGGTAGGGGCGGCCGTCGTCGTCGTCGAGTTCGGACAGGAAGATCGCCTGGTGGCGCTGCCCCTGTTCCAGCGAGAGCTCGATGCACACCACGTCGATGTCGTGTTCGGTGAGCCGGTACCCGGCCGTCTTGAGGTGCTTCAGGATGGCACTGAAATTGCGCATGCGGGGACAGGTCCGGTGATCGGACCCGTATGCTAACGCGATGAACGGCAAGACCGACGTGAAGCGCGACAACGAATCACGGATCCTGGCGGCGATCCGCGCGATCCCGCGCGGGCAGATCGCCGGCTACGGCGAGGTGGCCCGGCGTGCCGGCCTCCCGGGGCGGGCACGCCTGGTGGCGCGGGTCCTGCGCGGCAACACCGATCCCGCGCTGCCCTGGCACCGCGTCCTGCGGTCGGATGGCAGGATCGCGATGGCGGTCGATTCGCCGGGTTACCTGGAGCAGACGCAGCGGCTGCGCGCCGAGGGCCTGATGGTCGTCGACGGCCGGGTGAAGGGGGTGCGTGCCAGCCCCAGCCGGGAGGACGTGCTCGACGAGCAGGTCTGGGGCATGCCCGACTGAGGGCATGCGATGGCCCCTGTACGGGTGTGGCGGCGTCTACACGCGCCAGCCAGTACCATGTGCGCTTCGTATCCGGGAGCCGCGATGTTTTCCAATCTTCCCCCCGTCACCAAGGCCTTGCTGATCGCCAATGGCCTGGTGTTCCTGCTCCAGCAATTGCTGCCTGAAACCACGTTCGCCGCATTCATGCTGTGGCCGCCGGGCAGCGACGGCGCTTTCGGCGTCGGCGGGTTCCTGCCCTGGCAGGTGCTGACCTACGGGTTCATGCACGGGAGCATGGCGCACCTGTTCTTCAACATGCTGGCCCTGCTGATGTTCGGTGCGCCGCTGGAGCACGTGTGGGGCAACCGGCGGTTCCTGAACTACTACCTGGTCTGCATCGTCGGTGCGGCGGTCTGCCAGATCGGCGTCGGCATCTGGGCGATGTCCAGTGGCCAGCCGCCCTACCCGACGGTCGGTGCCTCGGGCGGAATCTTCGGCCTGCTGCTCGCCTACGGCATGCTGTTCCCCAACCAGCGCGTGATGCTGCTGATCCCGCCGATCCCGATGAAGGCGCGCACCCTGGTGATCGTATACGGCGTGATCGAACTGCTGCTCGGCGTCAGCGGGCAGCAACCCGGCGTCGCGCATTTCGCCCACCTGGGTGGGATGCTGTTCGGTTGGCTGATGATCCGCTACTGGCGCGGCCAGCCGCCCTTCGGGGGCGGCGGGCGCAAGCCCCCGGGACCGCGGATCGTGCGGTGACCGCGCGCTGCGCGAGAGGGTCAATGAAACGGCGCGGTCTCCCGCGCCGTTTCCGTTGGACCGTCCCGCGATCCCGCTGCGGGATGCTCCACGTCGGGACCCGTCAGGGCCAGACCTGGATGCGGTCGTCGGGCTTGTTGCGCATCACGCTGCCGACGCGACAGCCGTAGAGCTCGCCGAAGTCGGCGAGGTTGGCGAGCGGAGCGTTGGCTCGCCACTGGCCGGGCGCATGCACGCTGGTGGAGGCCATCGCGGTGGCGGCGGCAGGCGTCATCGCCTGCGCCCACAGGCCTGCCCAGGCCTTGAAGAAGTCCTGCCGGGCGGCCTTGTCGGCGTCGGGGTGGCGGGCCTCGAAGGCCGCCCAGGCGAGCTCCACGCCGGAGAGGTCGGCGAGGTCTTCGTCGCGCGTCTGCACGCCGTTGACCTTGACGCCTTCCAGTGCGGGATAGGGCAGGGCGGCGTACTGGCTGGCCACGCGCGAGGCCAGTGCGTTCCAGGCGTTGGCGTCGGAAGCCTCCCACCAGTCGCGCACGTCCAGGCGGGCATCGACCAGGCGGCCACGCGCATCGAAGCCGTGGGTCAGTTCGTGCCCCACCAGTGCGCCGAACGCGCCGTACTGCGCGGGCTCGCCGCGCGTCGCCGCCATGACCGGTGCCTGCAGCATCGCGGCGGTCACCAGCAGGCGGTTCAGGGTGATGTCGTAGGCCAGGGCGGGCGTCTGCGGCTGTACGTTCCAGCGGCGCGAAGCGTTCGCCTCGCCGATCCGGCGCATCTCCGACCCGTGTCGCCAGGTCGAGGCGATCAGCATGTTGCCGCCGAAGCTGCCGCGGCCGACGGGCTGCACCGTGTAGTCGATGTCACGGTCCGGCATGCCGATCTCGATCTCGAGCGCGGCAAGCTTGGCCCGTGCCTCGGCCTTGGCCGCGGCGCCCAGGCGCGGGTCGCGCTCCAGGGCGGCGCCCAGCGCGTCGCGGATGTCGGCCGCCACCGTCTCGGCGCGCGCCTCGGTGCCGGCGTCCAGGTAACGCTGCGCATACTCGCGGCCCAGCATCGGGCCTGCCGCCAGGTTGATGGCGTCGAGCACCTGCTGTTCGCGCGTGGGTGGTGCCTGGCGTCCCTCCAGCACGCGTCCGCGGAAGTTGAAGCTGGCGTCGCGGAATGCCCGGGACAGGTAGGGCGCCATGGCATCGCCCACCCGCCATCGCAGGTAGGCTTTCCACTGCGCCGGCTTGAGGTCGTCGACGAGGCTGTCGAGGGTGGCGAACAGCGCAGGGTTGGCCATCGATACGGTGGCGTCGCCGACCTGCTGGGCGACGATGAAATCCTCCAGCTGCAGCTTGCGGTACTGCGTGTCCAGCCCGGCGGCCGGCACCGGGGCAAAGTTGCTGCGCGGATCGCGCAGCTCGACGATCGGGCGCGACGCACGGGCGATCCGGGTCTCCAGGTCGATCACCTGGGCGGCTTCGGCGGCCGCCTCGCCGGCCGGGGTGCCGGTCAGGACCAGGATCTGTTCGACGTACTTGCCGTACTGGGCCAGGACCGTGCGGGTATCGGCATCGGTGCGCGTGTAGAAGGCGGGGTCGGGCAGGCCCAGTCCGCCCTGGCTGAAGTAGCCAATGTGCCGGGAAAGATCGTTGAGGTCCACGTCGGGACTGAAGTTGAACACCACCGGTATGCCGACCTGGTGCAGGGCGGCGATCGCGGGCGGGATGTCCTTGTCGCGGCGGATGGCGTTGATGCGCTCGAGCAGCGGCGCGATCGGGTTGGATCCGTCGCGCTCCACGCCGGCCTCGTCCATGCCGCTGGCCCAGAAGTCGCCCAGCAGGGTCTGCACGTTGCCGGTGGGCGCCCGCTTGGCCGCCTCCAGCAGGTCGATCTGCTGTTGCCGCGCACGTGCGGCCAGCTGGCCCATCGCCGAGACCATGCCGGTGTCGGCGGGCGGCGGGTTCGCCGCCAGCCAGTCGGCGTTGGTGTTGCCGTGGAAATCGGCGCAGGCGACCGGTGGCTTGGCGGCGCTGGCGGGCGACGCGAGCGCCGCTGCCAGTCCAAGTGCAAGGGCGCCGCTGAGCGGGCGAAGTGCGGGCATGTCGGCTTCCATCCGGGGGAGGGCCGGAGTGTAACAAGGCCCCCGATGACCCCTGCGTCACGACCGGCCCACCGGTTGGGGGGCAGACAGAAAGACGAAGGCCCGGACATGCCGGGCCTTCGCAGGTGTTACGTGGACGAAGCGGCGATCACCAGATGATGACCTGCTGGTCGCCCTGGCGCACCATCGGCTGGCCCGGCTTGCACTCGAACGCGGCGGCGAAGGCCGGCAGGTTCGAAGGCGCGCCGATCGCGCGGAAGTTCGCCGGCGCGTGCGGATCGGTGGCCAGGCGCACCTTCAGCTCTTCGGGGGTGAAGTTGCGGCGCCACACGGTGGCCCAGTTGGCGAAGAAGCGCTGGTCGCGGGTCATGCCGTCGATCATCGGATCGGGCGTGCCTTCGGTGGCCTTCTTCATCGCGTCGTAGGCCGTGGCCAGGCCGCCCAGGTCGGCGATGTTCTCGCCCAGGGTCAGCTTGCCGTTGACGTGCTCGTCTTCGTTGGCCTTGTAACCGTTGAACTGGTTGACCAGCTTGTCGGTCAGCCCGGAGAAGCCCTTGGCGTCGGCGTCGCTCCACCAGTCCTCGAAGTTGCCGCTGGGCCCGAAACGGCTGCCCTGGTCATCGTAGCCGTGGGTCATCTCATGGCCGATGACCGCGCCGATGCCGCCATAGTTGAGCGGGTCGTCGGCCTTGGCGTCGAAGAAGGGCGGCTGCAGGATCGCGGCCGGGAACACGATCTCGTTCTGCAAGGGGTTGTAGTAGGCGTTGACCGTCTGCGGGCTCATGCCCCACTCGGTCTTGTCGACCGGCTTGCCGATCTTCGACAGCTCCCACTTGTAGTTGAACTCCATCGCGGCGAGCACGTTGCCGATGTAGCTGTCGCGGCTGGTCGACAGGCCGCTCCAGTCGCGCCACTTGTCCGGGTAGCCGATCTTCGGGGTGAAGGCGGCCCACTTCTCCATGGCCTTGGCCTTGGTTTCGTCGGTCATCCAGTCCAGGTTCTCGATGCGGCCCTTGAGCGCATCGCTGAGGTTGGACACCAGGGTCTCCATGCGCTCCTTGGACTCGGGCGAGAACGCCACGTCGACGTAGAGCTGGCCCAGTGCTTCGCCGGCGGCGTTCTCGATGGTGCCGAGCACGCGCTTGCCGCGTTCCTTGAGCTCCTTCTGGCCACGCAGGGCCTTGTTGTAGAAGTTGAAGTTCTCCTCGACGAAGGCGTCGGACAGGTACGGCGACGCGCCGTCGACGGCGTGGAAGCGCAGGTAGCTGCGCCACTGGTCGTCGGGGACGTCGGCGAGCATGGCGTCGACTTCCTTGTGGAAGTCCGGCATCGCCAGCGAGAACATCTTCGGCGCCTGGAGGCCCTGGGACTCGAAGAAGCGCGTCCACGGGAAGTTGGGGGTCAGCGCGTCGGCCTCGGCCACGGTCACCGGGTTGTAGTACAGCTCGACGTCGCGCGAGAGCTCCTCGCTGGACTTGGACGCCTTCGCCAGGCGGGTCTCGAACGCGACCACGTCCTTGGCCTGCGCGGCCGCGTCCTCGGCGCTGGCGCCGGCCAGCTCGAGCACCTTGGCCACGTGCGCCTGGTAGGCCTGGAGCTTGTCGGCCTTCTTCGGGTCGGAGTAGTAGGTACTGTCCGGCAGGCCCAGGCCGCCCTGCGCGGCGTAGGCGATGTTCATGGTCGAGTCCTTGAAGTCGGCTTCCGGACCGAAGCCGAACAGGTAGAACCGGCCCTTGGCGGCGCTGCTGCGCAGGAAGTCGGCGATCTTGTCCTGGCTGTCGAGCGCCTCGATCTCGGCCAGTTCGCCCTTGATCGGGTCGATGCCCTGGGCATTGATCTTCTCCGCGTCCATGCCGGTGGACCAGAAGTCGCCGATGATCTTTTCCACGCCGGTGGCGTTGCTGTCGGCGGCGGCCTGTTCGGCGATCTGGCGCTGCACGGCCAGCGAACGCTCGGCCAGCATCTCGAACGCGCCCCAGGAGGTGCGGTCGCCCGGGATTTCGTTGGCAGCCAGCCACTTGCCGTTCACGTAACCACCGAAGTCGGTGCAGGCGTCCTTGCTCGGGTCCAGGTCGCTGGCGAGGAAGCTGTTCATCGGCGGCAGCTTGCTCTCGTCCAGGGTGATGCCGCCTTCCTGCGAGGCGGCGGCTTCGGTCGTCGCGGCCGGCGCTGCCTCGTCGGGCTTGGCGCAGGCGGCGACGGTCGCCGCGATGGCGAGGGAGAGAAGGAGGATCTGCGGTTTTTTCACGGTCACGGTGCTCCGGCCTTGTGAAGGAATGTCGGGTCGAGCCGCCCGGCGGCGCCTGCGAAGGCGTGCAGGCCGGGGGATCGGTACGCCCACGGGGCGACATGCCACCATAGACCGCTTCGAGGCCCCGTGAGGGTGCAGAAGGTCATGCAGCCGCCCCGGCTGTGGCCGCAACGGGTACCGCAAAGCCCGCGGAGACGGGACAATGGGGCCATGAAGCCAGTCGAAACGCAGTTCATCCAGGCACTCCGCGAGGCCCGCACCCCCGCGGCCGTGGCCGAGGCCTGCGACGTGCTGGAGCACAGCGGCGAGGCGGTCACCCCGGCCTTCGGCGCGGCGCTGCCGGCGGCGCTGCATGGGCACCTGCAGGCGGTATCGGCGCATCCGGGGTTCCGGCTGTGGCTGGACGTGTATTTCGGGCGCCAGCCGGGGCGCTTCCGCTCGCCCCTGCAACAACCGAATTTCCTCTATTACCCGGCGCTGCCGGCCCAGGCCTGGTTCTCCACGCCGGAACTGCCCGAACTCGCGCCGTTGCAGCGCCTGATCGCCCCGGTGCGTGAGGAGCTGCTCGGCTTCCTCGCCGAAGACGTGGCGTTCCGGCCCTATGTCGACGCCCGGGCATCGGGCGACCGGCAATGGGGGCGCCTGGCGGACAGCCTGGAATGGTCGGCGCGTCACCTGTTGCGACGCGAACAATGGGACGAGGCCCTGGTGGCACGGCTGCCCGTGACGCGCGACTTCCTCGCCCAGGCGCCGCTGGCGCAGTACCCGCCGCACGCGCCGGAGTGCTTCATCTCCCGGCTCAAGCCCGGGACCGAGCTCCCCCCGCACCATGGCCTGTCGAACATCAAGTTGACCGCCCACCTGCCGGTCGACCTGCCCGGGGGCTGTTCGATCACCGTCGCTGGCGAGACGCGGCACTGGGTCCACGACGACTTCCTGGTCTTCGACGACGCCTTCCTCCACAGCGCATGCAATCGCGGCGAGCGGGTGCGTACCGTGTTGATCTTCGATATCTGGCACCCGGGGCTCTGTGGGGAGGAACGCGCGGCGCTGGCACATGCGATCGCCGTCCTCGACCGCGTCCAGTCCTGCCGTCGCACCGGCGCGCCAAGCTGAACGGGGAGTGCGACAGCGACGCGGCCTGGACGCCGCCGGGTCCGCTTGCGCTGGCGCGGGCGAGGCCTTTCGCGTAGAGTGCGCGGCGTCTGGTGCTCGGTTGCTGCCCGAAAGGGTACGTTTCCCAGCTATATCCTGCCGCACCCCACATCCAACGGGACACGATCCCGCTGGGCGCCCCCAAGGGGCGGGGCGCGGCCTGTATTCCGCACGTCATTCGTAGCGCCGACACGGCCCGGAGCATCCGGTGCCGTTCAAAAAAACGACTCGCAGCGCGGCTACAGGGAAAGCTCCGGGTGATTCCGCATCCATGGATGCGGATCAGGAATTGGAGCTCCACATGTCTTTTGAATCCCTCGGGCTCGCGCCCGCGTTGCTGCGTGCGCTCTCGGAACAGGGCTACGCCACGCCGACCCCGATCCAGGCCGAAGCGATCCCGCTGATCCTGGCCGGCCACGACCTGCTCGGCGGCGCCCAGACCGGTACCGGCAAGACCGCCGCCTTCAGCCTGCCGCTGCTGAACCGCCTGTCCAAGACCACCCCGGCCAAGGGGCCGCGCAAGCCGCGCGTGCTGGTCCTGGTGCCCACCCGCGAACTCGCGGTGCAGGTCCACGAGAACCTGCGTGGCTACGCCCGCCACCTGCAGGTCGCCAGCTGCATGATCTTCGGTGGCGTCGGCATGGGACCGCAGGTCGATGCACTGCGCCGTGGCGTCGACGTGCTCGTCGCCACCCCCGGCCGCCTGATCGACCACATGGAGCGCGGCAGCGTGCGCCTGGACGCGATCGAAGTGCTGGTCATGGACGAGGCCGACCGCATGCTCGACATGGGCTTCCTGCCGGCGATCAAGCGCATCCTCGTCAAGCTGCCGCGCGAGCGCCAGACCCTGCTGTTCTCGGCGACCTTCGAAGCGCAGATCAAGGCGCTGGCGCTGGAGTTCATGCGCGATCCCCGCCAGGTACAGGTGGCCGCGCAGAACACCATCGCCGAGACCATCGCGCACCGGGCCCATCCGGTCGACGTCGACAGCAAGCGCGACCTGCTGATCGACATCCTCGCCAAGCGCCACACCGACCAGGTGATCGTGTTCGGCCGCACCAAGCACGGCTGCAACCGCCTGGCCGAGCAGCTCGACAAGGCCGGCATCAAGGCCGTCGCGATCCACGGCAACAAGAGCCAGGCGCAGCGCCAGAAGGCCCTCAACGCCTTCAAGGCGGCCAAGGCCCGCGTGCTGGTGGCGACCGACGTGGCCGCGCGCGGACTGGACATCCCCAACCTGCCGCTGGTCATCAACTTCGACCTGCCGATGGTCGCCGAGGACTACGTGCACCGTATCGGCCGCACCGGTCGCAACGGCGCGTCGGGCGAGGCGCTGTCGCTGGTCTCGCACGACGAGGGTGGCCTGCTGCGGCAGATCCAGCGCGTGCTGAAGAAGGACGTCGAGATGATCGAGGTCGAGGGCTTCGAGCCCAGTCGCCCGATCCGTCTCGACGTCGCGATCCCGAACCCGCGCAGCAAGCGGGGCGGTGGTGGCAACAACGCCCCCGGCGCGCGTCGGGCACCGGGCCATCGTCCGCACGGCAAGCCGGCGCCGCGCCACGCCCATGCCGGGCCGAAGCAGCGCGGTGGCCCCAGCCGTCGCAGCGGTGCCTCGCGCAGCGGTGGCGCCGGGGCCTGAGCCCTGCGATTGCAAGAAGAAAGAGCCGGCGCGATGCCGGCTCTTTTTTTGCCTCGAAAGGGCCGTCCGCGTGGGGCGCAGGGTGGGTCGAGCCGAAAGCGAGGCCCACTGTCGCGTGCTCGCATGCACGATGAATGATGGGTTTTGCTTCGCGCTACCCATCCTACGGTTCTACGGTTCTGCCTTTCATCCCGCCTCGTAGGGTGGGTAGAGCCAAACGCGAAACCCACCGGCACGGTATTTCACGCAAGATGCACGATGGGATTTACTCCGTGCTGTCCCTCCTGCGAGGGGGGCTGAAGCCCAGTCAAAGTCAGGGGCTTTCGTCCGCTGCGCGTGCAAGTCCCCAAGGAACCAAAACCGCCGGCTCCATCGGCCAGTGGTCCGGTTCCCTGTGCGCCCCGGCCGTGGCGGCCTCAAAGTCGCGAAGGTCAAGATCAAGATCAACGGCAACGGCAACGGCAACTGCAACGGCAACTGCAACGGCGACATGCCGCGTAGACGGGGTAAGCGGAGCGCACCCGGGGACCCGGTATGAGCGGCGCCGCTGCGCGACACGCCAGGCGCCCGCGCCAGGTCCCGTGCCGACCCGGTGCCCGGGGCGATGGTCGAGGGCCAGGTCGAAAGCAAGAGCTGGATCCCAGCGTTGGCTGGGATGACGCCGTGTGCGGGCTGCCGGACGGTGGTCCGCCCCCCCGCGCGTCGCCCCGGGTGTTGGCAGGCTGCCTGGGCCGGCCGTGCACCCTGTTCCCCCCGGTTGGGAAAAGAGCCCAAGAAAAGAGCCGGCGCGATGCCGGCTCTCTTCTTGCTTCGAAAGGGCCGTCCGCGCGAGGACGGCCCGATAGGGATCACCCCTGCTTGGCGGCGATCCAGCGGTCGATCTTGCCTTCCAGGACTTCCAGCGGCACCGAACCGTCCTTGAGCACCTCGGCATGGAACTCGCGGATGTCGAAGCGGTCGCCCAAGGCCTTCTCGGCGCGTGCGCGCAGTTCCTTGATCTTCAGCTCGCCGATCTTGTACGCCAGCGCCTGGCCCGGGATCGCCATGTAGCGCTCGGCCTCGGCGGTGGCCTGGGTCTCGCTCTCGGCGGAGTTGTCGAGCATGTACTTGATCACCTGCTCGCGGGTCCAGTCCTTGCTGTGCAGGCCGGTGTCGACCACCAGGCGGATGGCGCGCCACAACTCGTTCTGCAGGTAGCCGAAGTAGTTGTAGGGATCGGTGTAGACGCCCAGGTCCTTGCCCAGGGACTCGGCATACAGGCCCCAGCCTTCGGTGAACGCGGTCTCGCCGCCGAAGCGACGGAACTTCGGCAGGTTGGTCAGTTCCTGCTGCAGCGCGAGCTGGAAGTGATGGCCGGGGATGGCCTCGTGCAGGTACAGGTCCTCCGCGTCCCAGGTCTTGCGGGTCGGCAGGTCGTAGGTATTGACGTAGAAGATGCCCGGCCGGGTGCCGTCCTCGCTGGGGCTCATGTACGAGCCGCCGGCGGCCGACTGCGCGCGGAACGGCTCGACCGGGCGGATCTCGAAAGGCGCCTTCGGCGTGAGCGAGAACAGCTTGGGAACGTGCGCGTCGATCTTGTCCTCCAGCCCGCGGTAGTAGGCCAGCAACGCGTCCTCGGTCTCGAAGCTGAAGCGCGGGTCGTCCTGCATGAAGCGGAAGAAGTCCTGTAGCGAACCCTCGAAGCCGACCTCCTTCATCACGTCGCGGATCTCGCCGTGGATGCGCTTGACCTCGGACAGGCCGATGTCGTGGATCTGCGCCGGGGTCAGGTCGGTGGTGGTGCGCTGGCGGGCGTTGAAGGCATACCAGGCCTCACCGTTCGGCAGTGCGTCCATGCCGGCGCTTTCACGGGTGTGCGGCATGTAGTCGTCGACGATGTAGGTCCGCAGCTCGCTGTAGGCCGGCATGAGCGTATCGGCGATCAGTGCCCTGTACTCGGCGGTGAGCCGGGTGCGGTCGGCCTCGCTGAAGGACTCGGGCATGTTCTTGATGGGGCCCCAGAACAGGGTCTGGGTGGGATCGTCCTTGATCAACGCGTCGAGCTGGGGGACGACCTTCTCCATCAGGGCGCGCGGCTGCACGACGCCGTTCTCCACGCCGACCTTCATGTTGGCGATGGCCTGGTCGAACAGCACCGGCACCTGCGAGGCGCGCTTGGTCCAGTTGTCGTAGTCCTCGACGGTCTTGAACGGCTGGGCACCCGTGCCCGAGCCGAGCTGCACCGCCATGGCGGCGAGGTTGTAGAACTGGTTGATCGGCTGCTGCCAACCGGGGAACTGCTCGCCGGCGAGTTCGTTCTTCTGGTCGCGCACGAACATCTCGTAGCTGATCAATGCCTGCCCATCGAGGCCTTCGGGCCCGATGTCCTCGACGGTCTTGAGCCAGCGCGTGGTGAAGTCGTGGGACTTCTGGCGGTATTCCTCGGACAGGAAGTTCGGCAGGCGATCGTTGTAGCGAGGATCGCCCTGGAAGGTGGCCGAGAGCGGGTTGAGTTCCAGCGTTTCCTCCCAGTACTGCTCGTACAGGGCATCGAGCCGGGCGACCTTCGCGGCATCGGTCGCCATCGCCGCCGAGAGCGGGAGGGCGGCCTGACCATGGGCGGCCTGGGCCGGCGCCAGGGCCAGGCCAGTGAAGGCGATCGCGACGGCCAGGGCGGCGGTCAGCGGGGTCCGGGCAAGGCGGGACGGGGTCATCTGGAACTCCTTGTGGAGGGGTGGCGGGTACGGGGCCGGCGATCCTTCGGGGCCCTGGGCGCGGAGCCGTCCTGGCGCGCGCAACGCCCCAGCATCATTGCATGGCGGGGCAAAGGGCATGGGCCGATGGTCATGCCGGCGCGCGTCGCCGCCGTCGTCAGGCGCTGGCGTGTTCGCGCAGCCGGTCCGCGCGCTCGCGCCCCAGGTAGCGGATGATGCCGGCGCGCAGCAGGTAGATCAGCGGGATCATCGCGACGGCCGCGAGCATCTTGTAGGCGTAGTTGATCGTGCTCACCGCCATGAACAGCGAGGTCGGCCACTTCTGGGGGCCCAGGACGAAGGCGATGTAGAGCACCACGAAACTGTCCACCAGCTGCGATACCGCGGTCGAGCCGGTCGCGCGGAGCCATACCCAGCGTTCGCCGGTCGCGCGGCGGATGCGATGGAAGACGGCCACGTCGATCAGCTGGCCGAGCAGGAAGGCCACCAGTGAGCCGGCGATGGTCCAAAGCCCCTGGCCGAAGACCGCGGCGAACGCGGCCTGGTAGTCGTCCACGCCCTGTGGCCGGGCCGCGACCACCCACCATTGCGCGGGCGCCAGCGCGATCGCGGCGAAGGCGAAGAGGAAGCCGTAGCAGATCAGGCCCACCGCCAGCCAGGAGATGAAGCGGACCCCACGGCGGCCGAAGAATTCGTTGATGACGTCGGTCATCAGGAACACCACCGGCCAGAGCAGGGTGCCGGCGGTGAAGCTCAGCGAGCCGGTCTGCCCGAACAGGTTCCACTGCAGCGGCGCGATGCCCAGCGTGTCCTCGAGCGCGAAGATCTTGACCCCGATGAACTCCGCCAACAACGCATTGGCGCAGAAGAACGCCGCCAGGACGATGAACAGTCGCGTGGCGCGGTCCTCCAGCAGCGGTCGCGTCACGATCCCGCCGCTCCCGCGGGCGCCGCCGGCGGTGGGCTGAAGGGAATGGACTCGGGCGAGACGGCGCCGCCGGAGATGATGAAGCTCATCGCCTGGTCCACGGTCCAGTCGGTCGGCGTGATCTTCTCGACGGGCACGATCTCCAGGTAGCCGGACGTGGGGTTGGGCGTGGTGGGCACGTACACCGCGGCGAGCTCGCGCCCGGTGCCCTGTTCCTTGAGGACGCGGGTGACGAAGCCGATCGACTTCATCTCGGTGTGCGGGAAGTCCACCAGGACCACGCGCTGGGTGCCGTCGGGCTTGGTCTGCAGGATGTCGAGCAGTTTGCGCGCGCTGCCATAGATGGTGCTGGCGAACGGGATGCGCTGGATCAGCGACTCCATCCAGCGCAGCATCCGCTGGCCGAAGACGCGACGCGCCATGACCCCCGACAGCAGGATGACGCCGAGCGTGGCCAGCAGGGCGAGCACGGTGATGACCCACGGGTCGTCCATCCAGCCCAGGGTCTGCGGCGCGGACGCGGCGACCTGGGCCAGGACGGGCCCGACCAGGGGCTTGCTGACATCGGTCAGCAACACGAAGACGAACTTCACCACCACCCAGGTCAGCCACAGGGGCAGCAGGGTGAGCAGGCCGGTGAGGAACAAGCGTTGCAGGGTCTGGAGGCGCATCCGCGGATTGTACGTGGGGCGACCGCGCCGGAGTACGGCGCCGGGGCGGCGCCTCAGTCGGTGCGGGTCAGGCGGAAGCCGACGTCGTCATAGCCGCGGTCGGACTGCAGCAGGCGTTCGCTCCGGTCGCTGCGCCAGGAGGTGCCCCGCACCTGGCGCTGGTTGCAATCCTTGCCGCAGTCGCGCTGCCAGAGCGACAGTGCGCGCCCGCCGGGCATCGACGCGGCGCGCGTGGCAGATTCCTGCACCGTCGGCAATCGGTACTGGTGGCCATCGCGGCGGCCCAGCCAGCGCGCATAGGCCTCGGCGTCGGCCATGGATACGCAGACGACGGGCGCCCCCGGGTCCTGGCTGAAGCCGGGGTCCTTGAAGTTGCGCGGGTTGAGCACGCGCAGCAGGGACGCGCGCTCGCGGCACAGCGCGGGCTTGCGGCCGGTGGCTTCGGCGAAGCGGGTGTAATCGGCCACGGTCACCGGCTGGAGCTCGATGCGATGGGCGCCGCCCGCGTCCGCGACGGTCTCGCCGGCATCGTCCTCGATGGGCGCTTCGGCGAGCGCGAGCAGGCGCGCCGATTCGCTGCGCGGCAGGTCGAAGTCAGGGGCCAGGGCGGCGACGCGGCGCGCGGTCGGGCGGTCGTTACGGGAGACGGCATCGTTCACGTGCCTGTCCAGGGCGCCTGCGACCCGCTGTTGCCGCTTGCGCGCGGCGGCGACGTCGAGCATGCCCGTTTCGCTTTCCAGTTCCGCCAGCCGTTGCTGGTAGTCGCGGGCACGTTCGAAGCGACCGGCCTGGAGGTGGTCGAGCAGTTCGGCCGACAGCGCGCCGTCCAGTTCGCCCAGCAGGCCGTGGACGTTGCTGTTGTCCGGCTCCAGGCGCCATGCTTCCAGCAGCGTGGCGTATGCGTTGTCGCCCTCGGGAGCGGTCAGGTTGCGCGCGTCGAGTTGGCGCCGCGCACTTTCCAGGGCGACCTGGATCGGCGCCTCGGGCAGCGGGCGGAGCATCGATTCGGTGGGGTCGGGCGGCGGCGGCGCGGCCTCGAGCGGCTTCTCGGCGACGAAGAAGCCCTCGCCCCCGTCGCGCAGCAGGCCTGCCAGCGCCACCACCACCACCAGCGCTGCAGCGCCCGCGGCCAGGGCGACGCGATGCCGTCGGAAGCCCTCGCCGAGGCCGTGCAGCACGGCGACACCCGGCAACGCGCTGCGCGTCTGCACGCGTTCGATCGCTTCGCGCATCTGGGCGACGTCCTGGAAACGCGCGGAAGGCGCCTTGGCGAGCGCGCGGTTCATGAAGCGCTGCCAGTGGCGCAGGCGCATCGGCAGCTTGGGGATGGGGTCCTTGGCATGCATGACCGCCATCGACAGCGCATCGGACGCCTGGTAGGGCAAAGCGCCGGTCAACAGCTCCCACAACAGCACGGCGAGGCTGTAGAGGTCGGCGCGACCGTCGACGTCCTCGCCGCGCGCCTGCTCGGGTGCCATGTAGGCGGTGCTGCCCACGGCCATGCCGGTGGCGGTGACACGCGGGCCGTAACCGCGCCGCAGGGCAATGCCGAAGTCGGCCAGCAGCGGGCGGTCGGAGTCGTCGAACAGGACGTTCTCGGCCTTGACGTCGCGATGGACGACGCCGTGGCCGTGCGCGTACTCCAGGGCCGACAGCAGGGCACGGACGATCTCCAGCACCCGGCGCTCGTCGCCCACGGCGACCTGCTTGCGGAAGCTGCGCTGGCCCAGGTGGCCGCGCGGCATGTAGGGCATCGCATAGTAGGGCAGGCCGCCCTTGGTGCGTCCGACCTCGTGGATGGTGACCACATGGGGATGCTCGAGCCGGGCGATGGTGCGCACTTCGTTCTCGAAGCGACGACGGCTGACTTCGTCGCTGAGCGCCTGCGGCAGCATCACCTTGATCGCGACTTCGCGCGCGAGCGATTCCTGCTCGCCCAGGTAGACCGTCGATGCGGAACCGTGGTTGAGCACGCGCAGCAGCCGGTAGCCCTGGATTTCCGGGAACGGGACCGATCCGATTTCAGTGCTGGTTGCGTGCGACGACATTCCCGCCCCCTGTTGCGAGGAGTCGAGCATACCGCCAACAATGCGTCTCGGGCGCGCTTGGCTCCTGGCCCTGTTCAGCCTGCGGGGAGTGCATCCTCAAATTGGGATGGCGATCAAATTGATCGCTTGATGTGGATTGGATTTTGGAGGCCGGGATGGCGCAGTGGGGGAAGTGGGTGGGCGGGGCGTTGCTGTTCGCGTTCCTGGCGGCGGCCGCGATGTTCCTGTTGGCGCGGCAGCAGGGGCGCAGCGCTGAACGACAGGGCCTCGTGAAGATGATGGAGCTGCCTGCCGAGGTCGAAGGCGAGAATGCATTCGCGGCCGTCTGGTTGCTTGGCTACGACGTACCCGCGGGCCGGATCGAGGCGGCCGCTGCGGACGACGTCCAACGCTTCGAGCGCAACGTCGCGGCGCTGGAAGGCGACGAGACGGTGGAAAACTTCGCCAGCGGCGCTTCGACGGACTATCCGGTCCTTGTCCCGAAGGGCGGGCGCGACGATGCCTGGTGCGACTTCGACCAGGACTGCCTGGCGCATGTGCGGCGGCACCGGGAACCCCTGGCTGGCCAGGAAGCACGCTTGCAGGCGATGCATGCCCAGGTCGCGGCTCTGGCGGAGTATGGCTACTATCGCAACGCCTTTCCCCCACGCGTGGATGCGCCGTTCCCGGCGCATCTGGCAAGTGTGCCCCGGGCGGCGCTCACCTGGGCGGCCCTGCAGTACGACCGGGGGGACGTCGAGGCGGGCCTGGATGCCGTGTGCGAGGTGGCGTCGGCATGGCGGCCGCTGGTGGCGAACTCTGACTCGCTCGTCGTCAGCATGGTCGCCGAGCGGGTCCATGACGGCGCCTCGCGCCTGTTCGCTGCCATGCTGGCCAGGGACCGCCGGGCGGCCATCACCGATTCCTGCCGGGTCGCCTTCGCCGCGCCCGACGTCGGGGAGGCCTCGGTCTGCGAAGCGATGAAAGGCGAGTTCCGGCTGGTCAGCGGTCACCTGATGACGGATGGGTCTTTGGGGGGCGAGCCGCTACCCTGGCATGCCTTCTTCACGTACGACGCCGAGGCTTCGCGCGGACGCCTGGCCCGGTTCCATGCCCGGGCCTGCGACGAGCATGCGTCCCGTCGGCTGTCACAGGACGAGGCATTCACTCGCGCGCCGTTGGCGGACGGCTTCGAGACCGAGTGCGTGGCCAACGTCCTGGGCTGCATCCTCACGTCCATTGCGGCGCCTGCCTATGACGATTACCACCGCCGCGGCCAGGACCACCTGATGCGGATGCGCCTGATGGCCACCCTGCTGTGGCTCCGGTCGAGCGAGTCCGACCCGTTACCGCTCGAGGCACGGCTGGCCTTGCGTCCGGCCGCACTGCGCAGTCCCGGACGCGAGCTGCAGCCTGGCGGCGACGGACGGACGCTCGGCTTCCGCCTCTACTCCAATCGGGGGCCGGCCACCTGGCAGGTGCCGGTCAGCCAGTAGCGTCGGCGACCGGCCGGGCGCGTCTCTTGCGACGGATGTACAGCTGCTTGCGCACCCGGGCGACGACCTCGCCGGCGTCATCGACGACGTCGGTGTCGAACCAGTGCAGCAGCTTTTCGCCGCCTGCGGTGGCATCGCGCAGGGCCTGCAGGGTGGTCTCGTCGAGGTCGAAGCGTGCCTGCACGTGGCTGCGTCCGGGTCTGACGAATTCGATCTCGCCGGCCTTGTCCCAGACGATGTAGTCACGGCCCAGGGCGTTCATCGCCAGCAGCATCCAGAACGGATCCGTCATCGCGAACAGGCTGCCGCCGAAATGCGTGCCCACGTAATTGCGGTTCCAGGGGCGCAGGCGCAACTCCACCGAGGCATGGCGGTAGTCGGCGTCGATGGCGCGCACGTGGACGCCGCTGAACAGGAACGGCGGCCAGAAATTGAGGACGTGGCGGAGCAGGCGGGCGTTCATCGCGGAGGACGGGCAAGGCGGGCCATCAGATTGACATACGGTGGCGTATTGTCAAAACCTCGATGTCGCCCGATCGCGCCAGTCGCGACCCGCCACGCGATTGCCCATCCCCGACCACCGTCAGAACAGCAGCGAGGACATCCGGCGGCGGTAGCGCCCCACCAGGGCGGCGTCGTCGATGACGCGGAAGGCATCGATCAGGGCCTTGCGCGGCAGGCCGCCGTCGAAGTCGCGGTCGCGGGCCAGCATCTCGATGAACTGCTCCAGCGCTGCCTCGGCCTCGCCGGCGACGAGCAGGCGCGTGCCGAGCAGGTGGCGCGCCTTGAGGTCGGCCGGGTCGGCCTCGATCGCCGCCCGCAGCGCCTCCGCCGGCGGTGCGTCCTTGACGGTGGCGGCGAAACCCAGGCGGGCCCGCGCATTGACGGTCCGGTCGTCGGTGGCGAGGTTGGCCGGCAGACCGTCGAGCAGGCATTCGGCTTCCGCGGTCTCGCCGGTGCGCAGCAGGGCCAGGGCGAGGTCGAGCTTGAGCGCGTCCTGGTCCGGCTGTGCGGCGACTTCGCCCCGGAGGCGCGCGACCTCCGCCTGCGGGTCGACCGGCGCGGCCACGGACTCGACCTCGGGCCCGGAGGGAATGCCTTCGAGCGTGGGCGCGGCGGGCTCGATGCCGTGGTGGGCGAGGAGTTCGCGCATCTGGCCCTCGGTCAGCGCGCCCGGCACGGCGTCCACGACCTGGCCGCCCTTGACCAGGAACAGGGTCGGGATCGAACGCACCTGGAAGGCCGCCGCCAGTTGCTGCTCCTTGTCGACATCGACCTTGGCCAGCAGGAAGGCGCCGTTGTAGGCGTCGGCGAGCTTCTCGAGGATGGGGCCCAGGGTCTTGCACGGGCCGCACCACTCGGCCCAGAAGTCGATCAGGACCGGTGTCTGCAGTGACTTCTGCAGGACGTCGGCCTCGAAGGCCTCGGTGGTGGCGTCGAAGACGTGGGCAGGCGCGGTCGTGTCGGGGGTCATGGCGGCTTCCGGTGAGCGTTGCGCCCGACATGGTGGCGGTGCCGGCGCATTCCAATCCCGGCGGGCACGCGGGCGACGCATTGGCACGCAGGGTACAGGGCAGGGGTGTAGATTATCGCCCTCCCGTGCCCATGGGCGGCGCGTCGCGCAAGCGCCGCCGTGCCCGGGCGGGCCGGCATTCATCTGGAGGCGTTTCCATGGTTCGACATGCGCATCGCATGGCCTGGGCGGCCCTGGCCCTGTTCGTGCTCGCGTTGGCGGGCTTTGGCGCCGCGCTCGAAGGCTACTCGCACTGGCGCCACGCGCCGGCCCTGCTGGGAGCAAGCGGGGATGCACGCGCCCTGGCCTTCAACCTCCTGGCCTTCGTGGTGCCCGGACTGCTGCTGGCCGTCGCCATGTTCGCGTTGCGTGGCGGCCGCGATACCGCTGCCTGGCCGCTCCGGGTGGGACTGGCGCTGTGGCTGTTGTCGGCGCTGGCCTTCGCCGGGCAGGGGCTGTTCGCGCTGGACGCCTCGAGCGTGGTCGCCGAGGCCAACCGGCACCACGCGGCCGCCTGGTCGCTGTGGTGGGTGGCGTTCGCCCCGGGTGCGCTGTTGCTGGCGTCGGGCGTCGGACGGGTACCGGCGCTGCGCGCGTTGCGTTGGCCGCTCGCGCTGGCGGCCCTGCTGGTGCCGGTCGCGGCGCTGCTGCTGCCGGGCCTGGTGCCGGTGGGCGCCGCCCAGCGCCTGGCATTCGTGCTGTGGTTCGCCAGCCTGGCCGCGACCGCGACGTTCGCGGCGCGCGCGCCTCAGCCGTAGCGCAGTTTCATCGCCAGGATCGTCCCGGCCAGGCCCAGGGTGAGTGTGTTGCAGGCGATCATCGGCCATGAGCCCAGGTGGATGCCGTAGGCCAGCCAGAAGCCGATGCCTACCGTGAACACCACGTACATGCCCAGCGACAGGCTGTGGGTGTCACGGCTGCGGATCGTCTTGAGGGCCTGCGGCACGAACGCGACGGTGGTCAGCGTGGCGGCGGCGTAGCCGAACCACTCGCCGTCCATCATTCCGCGTCCGCGTCGTCGCCCGGGCGGCGGTATACGCGGCCGTCCTTCATCACGAAGTCCACGTCCATGACGGCGTTGATGTCCTCGACGGGATTGCCCGGCATCGCGATCACGTCGGCCCGCTTGCCCGGCTCCAGCACGCCCTGGTCGTCGACGCCCAGGACTTCGGCGGCGCGGACCGTCGCGGACTGCAGCGCGACCGCCGCCGGGATGCCGGCTTCGACCATGTAGATGAACTCGCGCGCGTTGTCGCCATGCGGGCCGACGCCCATGTCGGTGCCGAAGGCGATGGGGACGCCATTGCGGTAGGCCTTGGCGGCGGTGTCCTGGATCAGGGCGCCGATGCGCGCGGCCTTGGGACGCACGACTTCGGGGAAATAGCCGTCCACTTTCGCCTTGTCGGCGACGAAGCGGCCGGCGTAGATGGTCGGGACGTACCAGGTGCCCTTTTCCTTCATGAGCTTCATCACCCGGTCGCTCATGTAGGTGCCGTGTTCGATGCTCGTCACCCCGGCCTCGACCGCCCGGTACATGCCTTCCTCGCCATGGGCGTGGGCGGCGACGCGATAGCCGTAGTCGTTGGCGGTATCGACCACCGCGCGGATCTCGTCGACGGTGAACTGCGGGGCATCGCCGGACTTCGCGTACGAGAGCACGCCGCCGGTGGCGGTGATCTTGATGACGTCGCTGCCTTCCTTGTAACGCTGGCGAACGGCCTGGCGCGCATCGTCCACCGAGTTGATCACGCCTTCGGTGGGGCCGGGCGGCCCGATCAGGTGCGACAGGGCATGGTTGTAGCCATTGGTCGGGTCGGCGTGGCCGCCGGTGGTGCCGATCGAGGTGCCCGCGGCCCAGATGCGCGGGCCATCGACCAGGCCCTGGTTGATCGCGTCGCGCAGGTGCGGGGTGACCTCGCCGCCGAGGTCGCGGACGCTGGTGAAGCCCGCGCGGAGTGTCTTCTGCGCATAGCCCACCGAACGGTAGGCGTAGTCGACGGGGTCGAGACGGAAGCCCTCGGAGTAGGTCTGCGGGCTGGACTGGTCGTAGATGTGCACGTGCAGGTCGGTCCAGCCCGGGCTGCACGTACGGTCGCGCAGGTCGATCGATGCGACGCCGGCCACGTCGGCATTGCCGCCGCTGACGATGCGCTCGATCCGGCCGTCCTTCACCAGCAGGGTGTGCGGCCCCAGGACCTTGCCGCTGCGCGCGTCGAACAGTTGCCCGCAGTGCAGGGCGGTCGGCGCGGGGGGCGGGGCGGTCTGCGCCGTGGCCAGCGACAAAGGCGAAAGCAGGGCGAGCAGGGCAAAGGTGCGCATCGGTCGGGTATCCCCAGCATTGGACGGGTCGCCGGGGAGGCACGCGACGCCGGCGGCACCGCTGCAAGGACCCTCCCCAGGCCAGGGGGCAGGATGGCCCCGGGTAGCGGCCAAGTCCAGAGACCCCGATCCCGGCGCATTCTCGTGGCCGGGCCTGGCCCGTCGCCGTCGTCCGTGCCCGTGGCGGCGCATGCTGCGCTGCGGTAGGCTTTCCGGTCCCCAGTTCGAAGTCCCCGCCGTGTCCAGCGAAGCCGCCAGCGAGATCCGTCCCTACGAACCGCAGTCCATCGAGGACGCCGCCCGTCGCTACTGGTCCGACACCCGCGCCTTCGAGGTGGACGAACAGTCCGCCAAGCCCAAGTACTACTGCCTGTCGATGCTGCCGTATCCCTCCGGTGCGCTGCACATGGGCCACGTGCGCAACTACACCATCAGCGACGTCATCAGCCGCTACAAGCGCATGACCGGCCACAACGTGCTGCAGCCGATGGGCTGGGATGCCTTCGGCTTGCCGGCGGAGAACGCCGCGATCAAGAACCGCACCGCGCCGGCGAAGTGGACCTACGCCAACATCGCGCACATGAAGGCGCAGTTGCAGCAGATGGGTTACGCGATCGACTGGTCGCGCGAGTTCGCCACCTGCCAGCCCGATTACTACGTGCACGAGCAGCGCATGTTCGTGCGCCTGATGAAGCAGGGCCTGGCCTACCGCAAGAACTCCGTCGTCAACTGGGACCCGGTCGACCAGACCGTGCTGGCCAACGAGCAGGTGATCGACGGGCGCGGCTGGCGCACCGGCGCGCTGGTGGAAAAGCGCGAGATCCCGCAGTGGTTCCTGAAGATCACCGGCTATGCCCAGGAACTGCTCGACGGCCTGGACACGCTCGAGGGCTGGCCCGAGGCGGTCAAGACCATGCAGCGCAACTGGATCGGGCGTAGCGAGGGCCTGGAGATCCGCTTCGACGTGGTCGACGAGGACGGCGCGGCGGTGGGGCCGGTGGAGGTCTACACCACCCGTCCCGACACCCTGATGGGCGTCACCTTCCTGTCGGTCGCCGCCGAGCATCCGCTGGCCACGCATGCCGCCGCGGGCAACCCGGCGCTGGCCGGGTTCATCGCCGAACTGCGCCAGGGCGGCGTGTCCGAGGCGGAACTGGAGACCCAGGAAAAGCGCGGCATGTACACCGGCCTGCGCGCGGTGCACCCGGTCACCGGCGAGGAAGTGCCCGTCTACGTCGCCAACTTCGTGCTGATGGGCTACGGCACCGGCGCGGTCATGGCCGTGCCCGGCCATGACCAGCGCGACTGGGAGTTCGCCAAGCGCTATGGCCTGCCGATCCGCGCGGTGATCGTCTCGGCGGCGGTGCGCGACGCGCTCGAGGAGATCGAGCGCCACATCGAGAAGCACGACGACGCCATGGCCGCGGCCCTGGGGACAGGCGGCGCGATCGACGTCTACGACACCGGCGCGGCCGTGCAGGTGGTGCAGGACTTCGTTCGCGCCATCGAAGAAGAAGGCGCTTGGACCGAGCGCGGCTGGCTGGTCAATTCCGGCGAGTTCGACGGGATGGACTTCGACCAGGCGCTCGACGCGCTGGCCAGCCGCTTCGAGGCGGCCGGCATCGGCCGGCGCCGGGTCAACTTCCGCCTGCGCGACTGGGGCGTCAGCCGCCAGCGCTACTGGGGCTGCCCGATCCCGGTGATCCTGTGCGCCGCCTGCGGCGACGTGCCGGTGCCCGAGGACCAGCTGCCGGTGTTGTTGCCGGAGGACGTCGAGTTCAGCGGCGTCGCTTCGCCGATCAAGTCCGACCCCGAGTGGCGCAAGGCCACCTGCCCGGCGTGCGGCGGCCCGGCCGAGCGCGAGACCGACACCTTCGACACCTTCATGGAGTCGAGCTGGTACATGCACCGCTACACCAGCCCGGGCGCCGCCGACATGGTGGACGCGCGCGCGAACTACTGGATGCCGATCGACCAGTACATCGGCGGCATCGAGCACGCGATCCTGCACCTGCTGTATTTCCGCTTCTACCACCGCCTCATGCGCGACCAGGGCCTGGTCGACAGCGACGAGCCGGTGCGCAACCTGCTCACCCAGGGCATGGTCATCGCCGACACCTACTTCCGCGCCAACGCGGACGGGAGCAAGGACTGGATCAACCCCGCCGACGTCGAGGTCGTGCGCGACGACAAGGGCCGGGTGACCGGCGCGACGCTGAAGTCCGACGGCCAGCCGGTGGAGATCGGCGGCACCGAGAAGATGTCGAAGTCGAAGAACAACGGCGTCGACCCGCGCGAGATGGTCGGCAAGTACGGCGCCGACACCGTGCGCCTGTTCTCGATGTTCGCCGCGCCGCCCGAGCAGTCGCTTGAGTGGAACGAGGCAGGCGTCGAGGGCATGGCGCGCTTCCTGCGCCGGTTCTGGCGCGAGGTGGTGACCCATGCGTCGCAGCCCGACCATCCCGTGGCCGACGTGGCCGCGCTGGACGGGCGCCAGAAGGCCTTGCGTCGCCAGCTGCACGAAACCATCCAGAAGGTCGGCGACGACTACGGCCGGCGCCACAGTTTCAACACCGCGATCGCGGCCCTGATGGAACTGCTCAACGCGGTGGCGAAGTTCGACGACATGGGCGAGCAGGGGCGCGCCGTGCGCCACGAGGTGCTCGAGGCGATGGTGCTGATGCTCAACCCCGTCACCCCGCATGTGAGCCATGCCCTTTGGCAGGTGCTGGGCCATGGCGAAGCACTTGTCGAGGACGTCCCTTTCCCGGCGGTCGACCCGGCCGCGCTGGTGCGCGACTCGGTCAGGCTGGCGGTGCAGGTGAACGGCAAGCTGCGTGGCACGATCGAACTCCCGGCAAGCGCCACGAAGGAGGACGCCGAGCGCCAGGCGCTCGCCGAGCCCCACGTCGCCCAGCACCTGGAGGGCCTGAGCGTGCGCAAGGTCATCGTGGTGCCGGGCAAGATCGTCAACATCGTCGCCAATTGAGGCGTTCCCGCCACCGCTGGCTGAACGGCAGTGGCTTGCCGCCGTTGCCGGCCTCGTCCAGACTTCGCGAATGACCCTACGCCTCCTTGTTGTCGTCCTCGTGCTGGCCCTTCCGGCCTGCGGCTTCCATCTGCGCGACGCGCTCGTCCTGCCCCCCGACCTCGGCCCGGTGCGGGTGGTCTCGGCCGACCGGTACAGTCCGTTGGCCGAGAGCCTGTCGCGCTCCATCGAGCGCGCCGGCGCCGAGCTCGCGTTGCCGGACCAGACCGACACCGCCGTGCTCGACCTGGTGGCCGAGCGCTGGGGCGACACCCCGATCAGCGTCGATGCCTTCGGCCGCGCACAGGAGTACAGCCTGCGCTACGCGACGATCTTCGAAGTGCGCTCGGCTGACGGCACCGTGCTGGTGCCGCGCCAGGCCGTCGAGCTTTCGCGCGACTACATCTCGGTGCCCACCAACTCCGTTGGCACCGAGGGCGAGCGCGACATCCTGGTCAAGGAGCTGCGGCGCGAGATGTCCGCCTCGATCCTGCGCCGCATCGACGCGGTCGCCCGCCGCGAGCCGGGCGCGTTGATGGGCGAGGCACCGACGGCAGCAGAGGGCGGCGACGCCCCCGGCGACGCAGCGCCGTCCCCGGCGGCGACGCCGGTCGCCGAGCCCACCCCGTCCGCCGAGAGCGGCGACGAAGGCGGCTGATACGGTGGAGCTCAAGCCGGAGCAATTGGCGGCCCGGCTCGAATCCGAGCCCCTGAGGCCGGCTTACCTGATCGCAGGCCCGGAACCCCTGCGGGTCCTGGAGGCCGCCGATGCGGTGCGCGCCGCGGCGCGGGCCCAGGGCATCGACGAGCGCGAGGTGTTCGAAGCCGAGGGCAACCAGCGCGAGCCCGACTGGGCGCGTCTGGAAGCCACGTTCAACGCGCCCAGCCTGTTCGCGAGTCGACGCCTGGTCGAACTGCGCCTGCCCACCGGCAAGCCCGGCAAGGACGGCGCCGCGGTGATCGCCGATTTCTGCGCCGCGCCGCCTGCGGACGTGATCCTGCTGGTCACCGCCGGCGAGTGGAGCAAGAAGCACGCCGGCAAGTGGAGCGACGCCATTGGCCGGGTGGGCCACGTCGCCATCGCCTGGGCGACCAAGCCGCACGAACTGCCCGAATGGATCGAGCGCCGCCTGCGCAGCCATGGCCTGGTCGCCGACCGTGATGCCGTGCAGCTGTTGGCCGACCGGGTGGAGGGCAACCTGCTCGCCGCCGCGCAGGAGATCGAGAAACTGGCGCTGCTGGCCCGGGGCGACGACGCGCCGCTGGACGTCGCGCGGATGCATTCGCTGGTGGCCGACGCCGCCCGCTATGACGTGTTTCGCCTGCTCGACGCGGCGATGAACGGGGAGCCTGCCCTGGTCTCGCGGATGCTCGCGGGCCTGCGCGCCGAGGGCGCGGCCGTGCCCGCGCTGATGGGCATGGTGGTGATGGAGTTGCAGCGCGCCGCCGCATTGGCGCGCGTTTCCGCCAGTGGAGGCAACCTGTCGGCGGAGTTCAAGGCGCAGCGGATCTGGGATTCCAAGCAGTCGGTCTACCGCCGCGCGCTGCAGCGGCACGCCGCGCCGCGCTGGGAAGCCTTCGTCGGCGTGGCCGGCAAGGTCGATCGCATGGTCAAGGGCCGCGCCCCGGGCGATCCCTGGCTGGGACTGGAGCGCCTGCTGCTGGCCGTTGCCGATGCCAAGGCCGTGCGGCTGCTGGTCGCCACGCCCGTCTGAAGGCGCGCATGGAGCCCTGGCTGATCTACGGTGGCACATTCGACCCGGTCCATCTGGGCCACCTGGCGATCGCCCGCAACGGGCGCGATGTGCTCCGCGCTCCGGTGCACCTGATGCCGGCGGCCGATCCACCCCATCGCGCGCCCCCTGGCGCGAGTGCCGCGCACCGGGCGCGCATGCTCGACATCGCCGTCGAGGGCGAGCCCGGCATGGCGGTCGATCGCAGGGAGCTGGAGCGCGAGGGGCGTTCGTGGTCGGTCGATACCCTGCGCGGCCTGCGCGACGAGATCGGTGGGCGGCGCCCGGTGGTCCTGCTGCTGGGCGCCGACAGCTTCCTCGGCCTGCCGGGCTGGAAGGAATGGCAGGCCTTGTTCGAACTGGCCCACTTCATGGTCGCCGAGCGCCCCGGCACACGCCTCGACGGCGCGCTGCCGGAGACCCTGCGCGCGGCCTTGGCGGGGCGCTGGGCGGACTCGGTGGAGGCCCTGCGCGCGAGCCCGGCCGGCCGCGTGCTGCGGCTGGACCAGCCGCTGCACCCGCATTCGGCCAGCGCGATCCGCCGCGCGATTGCCCAGGGCGGGCCCTGGGAGGCGCAGGTGCCCGCGGGCGTCGCCGCCTACATCCGTCGGCATCGCCTGTACGGCGCGGAAGCTGAACCGGCGTCGGGCGCATCGCCGGGAGCGTCCTCCCAGCAGGTATAATCGCGGCCAACTCCCCCGAACCGTTCCAGAGCCGACCACTTGAGCAACCAAGCCCACGTCATCAAGACCCGCCTTCCCGATCCGCCGCCGTCCGTCGACAAACTGCTCGACGTGGTCCGATCCGCGATCGAGGAGCTCAAGGGCAAGGACGCCGTCGAGATCGACGTGCGCGGCAAGAGCAGCGTCACCGACTACATGGTCGTCGTGTCGGGCACCTCGACGCGCCACGTCAAGTCGATCGCCGACGAAGTGGTGAAGTTCGCCAAGGGCCTGGGCGTCATGCCGCTGGGCGTGGAAGGCGAGCGCGAGGCCGAATGGGTGCTTGTCGACCTGGCCGACGTGATCGTGCACGTGATGCTGCCGCGGGTGCGTGAGTTCTACGCGCTCGAGCGCCTGTGGACGGTGGGCGACCAGCCGCCGGGCGACGACGAGGCCGAGGAGGCCGAACAGGCGCAGTAGACTGCGCGGGCGTCGCGCACGTCGATCCCGGATCTGAATGAGAACGGCGCCCCTGGGGCGCCGTTCCCGTTCCTGCGCATGCCGCGCGTTGCGCCATGCGCAACCGCCGTCAGAGGCCGCCGAACCACCACGGTCCGGTGATGGCCAGGGTGATGCCGGGCGACTGGATGTTCACGAACAGGGTGCGGCCGATCGGATCCCAGCAGGCGCCGCAGAACTCGCTGCCGCGGTAGTCGCCCTCGGGGACCTGCTTGCCGGCGCCGGCGATCTGCGAAGCGGTCAGCTCCACGTTGTTCTTGCACAGGTACCAGGCTTCGCCGCGACGGGTGAGCCCGAGCAGGCGGGCGCCCGGGCCGTACTCGTCCGGACTCTCGCCGCCGTCCTCGCACAGGACCACGCCGCCGCGCGGACTGACCGTGATGTTGTCGGGATTGTTGCCCGCCAGCTGGTCGCCGCTGACGTACAGGGCGGTGAGCTGCTGGCTGTAGAGGTCAAGCACCCACACCGCACCGCGACCGCGACCACGACGGCCCTGGGCATCGACGCCGGTGGCGGTGTCGACGATGAACATCTTGCCGTGGGCGTACCAGATGCCCTCGCCGCGGCTCATGCGCAGGCCGCCCTCGGCCCAACCCTGCGCGAACGGTCCGCTCAGCGTCTCGCCCGTGCCGATGTCGGGGTAGCCCGACGGCGCCGCGATCGCACCCAGGTCGGGTTCGGCGATGTCCACCCATTCGAGCATGTAGCGATCGCCCACAGCGGCCACGGTGAGGTCGGCGTTGGGGCGCCGCCGCACCCGCGCGGCCTGCAGGCGGCCACCGTTCTCCAGCGAGCCGGGGCGGCCGAACCGGTCGTTGGGGACGAATCGGTACAGGCCGGCCTTGTTGCGGTCATCCTCGGTCAGGTAGACGATGCCGGTGCGCGGGTCGACCGCCACTGCCTCGTGGCTGAAGCGACCCAGGCCCACCAGCGGACGGCCGGTGGTGCGCTCGGCTTCCGGATGCACTTCGAACACGTAGCCGTGCTTCTTGCCTTCGCTGGACTGCAGGTCGGTCTTGATCTCCTCGCAGCTCAGCCAGGTACCCCACGGGGTCAGGCCGCCCGCGCAGTTGACCAGGGTGCCGCCCAGGCTCGGGGCCATGTCGACCCATTCGCCCTCGCGCCACAGCAGGTTGGTGGTGCCACCGCCGGCGCGCTGGCCGCCGCCGAGGTCGCCGGTGTCGTACATGCCCGGCGCCTGTATCGGCGAGACCGCGCCGCGTTCGTGGTTGCGCACCAGCACGAGTTCGGGCGCCGGGCGACGGCCGCGACCGCGTCCACCGGCGTGGCCGCGTCCACGGCCGGGGAAGCCGGGGCAGCCCTGGGGATAGGCGCGCACGACGGCCATGCCGTCATGGCGGTCGGGGCAGGCCTGGCCGTCGGCCATGGCGTCGCCGCTCCAGCCGAAGGAGCGGTAGCTGAAGCCGCGCGGCAACTGCAGCAGGGGCAGGCCGGTGGTCAGGTCGGCGACGGGCGCGAGGCGACCGAAGGGACTCGGGACCGGCGCCATCTGCACCGGATCGCGGCGGCCGTGGGCCTGGGCCTGGCGGGACTGCAGCGCGCCGAGGCTGCCAATGGCGCCGACCGCCATCGCGGCGGCGCTGCCCTTGAGGACCTGGCGGCGGGAGAGATCTGCGTCTTGCATCGGGGAACTCCTGCGGGGCTGGGACGGGGGAGTGCCCGATGCTGCGTGGGCTGGATAACGCCCGGATGACGCCTGGATTGCAAAGTTCCGATCCGTGACCGCGGACCGCTACCATGGCCGCATGAAGGCACGACTGATCGCCGTCGGCGAACGTGCCCCGGCCTGGGTGGCCGAGGGCTTCGAGGAATACCGCAAGCGCCTGTCGCACTGGCTGCCGCTGGAACTGGCCGAAGTCGCGCCGGGCCTGCGCGGCAAGAACCGCGACGCGGCCCGCGCGATGCAGGACGAAGGCGGCCGCGTGCTGGCCGCGCTGCCCCGGCAGGCCTGGGTGGTGACCCTGGACGGGCGCGGCAAACCCTGGAGCTCGGAACAGCTGTCGCAGCGCCTGGAGCACTGGCGCGGACAGGGTCGCGACCTCGCGTTCCTGATCGGCGGCCCGGAAGGCCACGCCCCGGAGGTGCTGGCGCAGGCGGACGAGAGCTGGTCACTGGGCGCGGCGACCTTGCCGCACATGCTGGTGAGGCTGGTGGTCGCCGAGCAGTTGTACCGGGCGGCGGCGATGCTCGCCAACCACCCTTACCACCGGGCCTGAGGGGCGGCGCTGGCGCCGCCCCCTTCGCCCTACAGCCTGAAGTCCACCGGGACCCGGCCGATCGCGACGACGGCATGGCCACCGCGCATCGCCGGCTGGAAGCGCCAGTGGCGAAGCACCTGCCGCAGGGCCGCCTGGTCCAGGTCGCGATGTCCGCTGCTGCGGGCGATGCTCACCTCCAGGGGCTTGCCATCGGTGCCGACGGTGATGTCGAGCAGGACCGTGCCGCTGCGTCCCTCGCGCACCGCCCGGGGCGGATAGCGCGGCGCGGGGGCGTCGGCATAGGCCAGGCTCGCGCCCGTCATCGGCGACAGGTCGGGCGCGCTGTCGATCGACGGCCCGGTGTCGAGGTCCGGCACGGCGTCGCCGGTCATCGTGTCCGGCAGGGCCGGGAGGTCGAACGGCGACGGGTCGGCGATCACGATCGGCGGCGGTTGCCGCGGCACCGGCGCCGGTGCGACCGGAACGCGGTCGGGCACCCGCGGAGCCACGGCGACCGGGGGCGGCGGCTGGTGCAGCGGGGGCGGGAGCAGGATCGTCATTTCCCGGGCCGGCGGCTCCGGCAGGCTGATCCGCGCCGGCGTCAGCAGCATCATCAGGGCGGCGGCATGGACGACGAGCACGCCGGCCTGGGCCAGCACGCGGGTGGCATCGGGCCGCTGGCCCGGGGTCGCGGCGGGACGGGTGGGGCGCGTCGCGCCAAGAGGGAATGCGTGGGCCATGCTGCACCTCCTTCACGGGTTGTGGAGGGGTGAACGGATGGCAATGGCAAACGGGGTTGGCGCCAGGACCGGGGGCGATGGACGCAACGTCCGGACCGATGCGCGGGGCGCCGGCCGCCCGTTCGGGCAACCCGGCGCCACGCGCCCCGCACAGCGGGCGATGCGACCTAGGCGGGGTCGTGGTCGACGTCGCGCGCGGGCGGCGCGTCGACGTCCTCGGCCGGATCAGGGGGCGGCGGCTTGCGGCTGTCGTCCTTGTCGTCCGGGTTCTTCTCCGGATAGCCGGGGTTGCGCCCCGGCTTGGGATCGGGTTCGCCGCCAGCGGCGTTCGGGTCGGACATCATGCTCAGTCACCGAGTTCGAAGACGATGTCCAGATTGACCGACAAGGTGTTCTCGCCGGGTGATATCGGCGTGTCGAAGCTCTTTTCGGCGCGGGCCATGGCCATGACCGGCATCGGCCGGGCGATGTCGCCGCCCTCGCTGATGCTGACGATCCGTCGCACGCGCAGGCCCAGGGTCCTGGCGTACATCGCGGCGCGCGTGCGCGCCTGTTCGACCGCCTTGCGACGCGCCTCGTCCAGGGCGGCGGTCTTGTCGTCGATGTCGAAACTCGGACCGTTGACCTGGTTGGCACCGGCGTCGACCAGCGTGTCCATGACCGGTCCCAGCTTGCCCAGATCGCGCACGGTGACATTCACGGTGTTGCTGGCCTGGTAGCCGGTGATGGTCGGAGCGCTGCCGTCGTCGTGGCGGTACTGGGGATAGAGGTTGACGCCGCTGGTCTGGACGTCGCGTTCTGCGATGCCGGCCGCCTCCAGGGCCGCGACCACGCGGGTCATCTGCTCGGCGTTGGCGCGCATCGCGGCGTTGGCGTCCGGCGCCTGGGTCACCACGCCGGTCGAAAGACGGGCGATGTCGGGGGCCTGGCTGACCTCGCCGACGGCGGACACCGACAGCAGGGTGCCGTCCGGGCTGGCCAGGGTGCTGGACTGGGCGTGTGCGGTCATCGTGGGCAGGGCTCCGAAGGCGAGGGCGGCGGCGAGCAGAAGCGGGCGCAGGCCGTGGGCGGTGGATCGGGTCATGGTGTCTCCAGTGGGGCGGATGGATGGGAAGGATGCGCCCTGTTCATTGAACGCATGTGCAGTGAACGAACCGTGAGCTGCGTCGGGGTTGCACGGGTCGGCGTCGGCTGGCGCTCAGTCACCGCAGGTTATGCTTCGACCGGTCTGCCCACGCCCTCTCGGGTGCCGGTGGCATGCCCGGTCCGGTGCCATGGCCCGCGTCAACCCACCATCGGCTGCCGGGGGCGGCCGCCGGTGTGCGGCCTCGCCGACCGGCGTCCCACTCCATCCCATGGAAGCCTTGATGCTCTATCTCGCCTCGAAATCACCGCGCCGCCGCGAACTGCTGGGCAGGCTCGGACGCAGCTTCGACCTGATCGACCTGGACATCCCCGAGGTGAGGCTGCCTGGCGAAGCCGCCGAGGCCTACGTGCGCCGCGTCGCGCTGGAGAAGGCGCGGGCGGGCTGGGCGAAGGTGCGCGACGTCCCCGGCGCGCTGGTGCTGGGCTCGGACACCGAGGTCATCCTCGACGACGAGGTGTTCGGCAAACCCGCCGACGCGGATGATGCCGCGGCCATGCTGCGCAAGCTGTCCGGTCGCACCCACCAGGTGGTCTCGGCGGTGTGGCTGGTCGCCGACGGGCGCGAGCTCGAGGCCGTGTCGACGTCGCGGGTCGGCTTCGACACCCTCGACGGCGCGCGCATCGCGGCCTACCTCGCCACCGGCGAAGCCTTCGGCAAGGCCGGCGCCTACGCCATCCAGGGCGCGGCGGAGGTCTTCGTCACCCGCCTGGACGGCAGCTATTCCGGCGTGATGGGCCTGCCCCTGCACGAAACCGACCGCCTGCTGCGCGAAGCCGGCCTGCCACCGGCGGGCGCGGAGGCCCGCGCATGAGCGAGGAGATCCTGGTCAATGTCACCCCGCGCGAGACCCGCGTGGCCGTGGTCGAGAACGGCATGCTCCAGGAGCTGCACATCGAACGCGGCTGGGCGCGTGGCGTGGTCGGCAACATCTACAAGGGCAAGGTCCAGCGCGTCATGCCGGGCATGCAGGCGGCTTTCGTCGAGATCGGCCTGGAACGCGCCGCTTTCCTGCATGCGGCCGACATCGTCAAGCCGCCGCCGGTCAGCAACGGCGAGGGCGACGAAGCGCCGCTGCCGCCTGCGCCGACGCGCCCGATCACCGAACTGCTGCGGGAGGGACAGGAGATCATCGTGCAGGTGGTCAAGGACCCGATCGGCAGCAAGGGCGCGCGCCTGACCACCCAGCTCAGCATTCCCTCGCGCTACCTGGTGCTGCTGCCGCGCACGCGCGTGGTGGGCGTCTCGGCGCGGATCGAGGACGAGGCGGAACGCCAGCGGCTGAAGGAGCACATGGCCGCGCTCGCGCCCAACGGGCACGTCGCCATCGGCGGCGATGGCGCGCCAACCGCGTCGGCACCCGCCCCCCAGGGCACGCCCGCGCATGGCTACATCGTCCGCACCAATGCCGAAGGACAGCCGGCTGAAGCCCTGGCCGAGGACATCGCCTACCTGGGGCGGGCCTGGGCATTGATCGAGGAACGCTCGGCGCGCGCCCGCGTGGGCGAGCGCGTCTACGAGGACCTGAGCCTGCCGATGCGCGCGGTGCGCGACCTGATGCGCAAGGACGTGGAGCGGGTGAAGGTCGATTCGCGCGAAACCTGCGATCGCCTGCGGGCGTTCGCCGCGCAGTTCATGCCCGGGCTGGACGAGAAGATCGAGCACTACAGCGGCGCCCGGCCGATCTTCGACCTGTACGGGGTCGAGGACGAGATCCAGCGCGCCCTGGACAAGCAGGTGCCGCTGAAGTCCGGCGGCTACCTGGTCATCGACCAGACCGAGGCGATGACCACCATCGACGTGAACACCGGCTCCTTCCTCGGTCAACGCAACCTCGAGGAAACCGTTTACAGGACCAACCTGGAGGCGGCGCAGTCGGTCGCCCGCCAGCTCCGGCTGCGCAACCTGGGCGGCATCATCATCATCGACTTCATCGACATGACCGATCCCGAGCACCGCCGCCAGGTGCTGCGCCAGCTCGAGAAGTCGATGGCCCGCGATCATGCCAAGTCGACGGTGTACGAGTTCTCGCCCCTGGGCCTGGTGGAGATGACCCGCAAGCGCACCACGGAGAGCCTCGAGCGGCAATTGTCCGAGCCCTGCCACGAGTGCAACGGTCGCGGCACACTGAAGACGCCGGAGACCGTGACCTACGAGATCTTCCGCGAGATCGTGCGCCAGGTCCGCCAGTTCGACGCCCAGCGCCTGCTGGTGATCGCCTCGCCGGCGGTGGTGGTGCGCATCACCGACGAGGAATCGGCCGCGGTCGCCGAACTCGAGGAGTTCCTCGGCAAGTCCATCCGTTTCCAGCCCGACGAGCAGTACTCGCAGGAGCAGTTCGATGTCGTGCTGCTTTGAAGCGGTGATGCGTGATTCGGCATTCGTGATTGGCAAAGGCAAGGCTGCGCATTTGCTCTTGCCTATCACCAATCACCAATCACGCATGACGACAGAACCCTGATGCCCACTCCGATGCGCCGACGGTTTCGCCTGGCGCGACGTGGCCTTGGCTACGTCGTGGCGGTGTCGCTCGTGCTTGTCGCGGTGCTGCTGGGCGTTGCCAGCCAGGTGCTGCCGCTGGCCGAGCGCCACCCCGGGAAGGTCGCCGCATGGCTGAGCGAGCGGGCTGGCCGTCCGGTGGCGTTCGACCGGGTCGAGACCGCGTGGACGCGGCGCGGGCCGCTGCTCAAGCTCGACAACCTGCGCATCGGCGAGCCGGGGCAGGCCTTCGAAGTGGGCGATGCGGAAATGCTGGTCTCGGTCTATGCGGGCCTGTTGCCGGGCGAGGCGCTTTCGGAGCTGCGGCTGCGTGGCCTGGAACTGGCGCTTGAACGCACCGACGACGGTCGCTGGCACGTGCGTGGCCTGCCCGGGCAGCAACGCTCCGCCGAGGAGATGTTCGAGACGCTGGAATCGCTGGGCGAGCTGCAGGTGATCGACGGCAAGCTCGCCCTGCACGCGCCGGGACTGGGCATCGACGCTCGCATCCCGCGCGTCGACCTGCGGCTGCAGGTCAGTGGCGAGACCGTGCGGGCGGCGGTGCGCGCGTGGCCGCGCCTGGCCGACGCGCCGCTCGACGCGGCGCTGGAGCTCAAGCGCCACAGCGGCAATGGCCGCGCCTATGCCGGCGCGCGCGAAGCCGACCTCGCCGGCTGGAGCCCGGTCCTGAGGCTGCTGGGCGTTGCCGTGGGGGGTGGCACCGGACGGGCCGAGGCCTGGGCCACCCTCGAGGGCAGTCGCATCACCGCCGTCCGGATCGAGACCGCGCTGGACGGTGTCCGCCTGCAGCCCGCCAGTGCGGCGAACGATGCATCCGGCGGCGTGGCCTTCGATCATGTCGAGGGTCGCGCACGATGGCGGGTCGACGACACCGGCTGGCGCCTCGACGTCCCGCGCTTGCAGGTGCATGGCGAGGCCGGCATGCAGGCGCTCGACGGGCTCGCCATCGCCGGCGGCCGCGAGTTCGGCCTCTCGGCCGAGCGCATCGATGCAGGCCCCCTGGTCCAGGTCGCGTTGATGAGTGATCGGCTCGCGCCCGCCGCGCGCGACTGGATGCGCGACGCGCGTCCTCGCATGACATTGCGCGAAGTACGGATCGGCGGCCAGGCCGGCGGTCGCGTGCGGGCGAGCGCCCAGGTCGATGGCTTCGGATTCGCGCCTGTCGGCGGGTCGCCCGGCATCGACGGACTGGGCGGCCAGCTCGTGGGCGACGAGAAGGGCTTCGTGTTCACCCCCGATACCCACGCGCCGATGCGCTTGGAGTGGCCGGTGGCGTTCAACACGACGCATGTCGCCAAGCTCGATGGGCGCGTGGTCGGCTGGCGCGACGGCGCCGGCTGGCGGGTCGGTACGCCAGGCCTGCGCATCGACGGCGGCAGTTTCGGCGCCGACCTGCGCGGTGGCCTTGCCTGGCAGGGCGACGGCAGCCGGCCGCGCATCGACCTCGCCGCCGACATCGACGAGGCGCAATTGACGACGGCCAAGGGCTTCTGGGTCCGTCACCGCATGCCCGAAGCCGCCGTGGCGTGGCTCGACCAGGGACTGGAGGGCGGCGTGGTGCGCGACGGCCGCGCCATCGTCAGCGGCGACCTGGACGACTGGCCGTTCACCGGCAACGACGGGCGGTTCGAGGCGCGCGGTCGCATCGAGGACGGCACCATCCGCTTCCAGCCCGACTGGCCGGTGGTCGAGGACCTGGCGGGCGAGGTCGCCTTCGTCGGCGACGGCTTCCAGGTGAAAGGCAGTGGCCGGCTGGCCGGCGTGGAAATCGACCGCATCGAAGCAGGCATCGACCGCTACCACGGCGGCCGCCTCGCGGTGGACGCCCAGGGCGGCGGCGACGCACGCCAGCTGCTCGAGCTGCTGCGCGAAAGTCCCCTGATGGAGAGCATCGGCGACACCTTGGCGCACGTCGACGCGTCCGGCCCGGCGCGTGTCGGCTTCGGTTTGCGACTGCCGCTGCAAAAGGACCGGCAACTGGACATCCAGGGCACGGTGGACCTGGCCAATGCGCGGCTCTCGGGCGACCGCTGGGACCTGGATTTCGACCAGGTCCGCGGCCGGGCGGGCTTCTCGCGTCGGGGCTTTACCGCCGACGCCCTGTCCGTACGGCACCAGGGCCAGGCGGGCACGCTGGGACTGCGCGCCGGCGATGGGCACGTGCGCGACCCCGGCAATGTCTTCGAGGCGACGCTGTCCTCGCGCCTGCAGGCCCGTGAGCTGCTCGACCGGGCGCCCGACATGGCTTGGCTGAGGCCCCATGTCGCGGGAAGCTCGCCGTGGCGGATCGGCGTCAGCGTGCCGAAGGGCGGGAGTGCCGGCGGTCCCGCCGCGCAGTTGACGTTGTCATCCGAACTGGTGGGCACCCGCTTCGACCTGCCCGAACCGATGCACAAGCCGGCGGGCGAGTCGCTGGCGACGACGGTCAGCACGCCGCTGCCATTCGGAAGCGGCGATCTGCAGGTCGCCTTCGGCAACGTGGCGGCATTGCGCGCGCGCAGCACGCAGGGGCGTACCGGGGTGCGTGTCGCCCTGGGCACGGACACCGTGGAAGAAGCGCCCCCAGAGCACGGACTCATCGCCACCGGCCACGCCCAACGGCTCGACGCGGTGGACTGGATCGCCTTCGGTCGTGGCGATCGCGAAGCCGGGCTTGCGCTGCGCGGCATCGACATCACCGCGGGCCAGCTGCAGTTGCTCGGCGGTCGTTTCCCCGACACGCGCGTCAAGGTCGTGGCTTCGCCCGAGGGGCGTCTACAAGTGGCCGTGGAGGGCGACGCGCTGCAGGGCGAGCTGGGCATTCCACGCGAGTCGGCCGCGCCGATCACCGGGCGCTTCGCCCACGTGCACTGGCGCCCGCTCGCCGGGACGGTGCCGAGCGACGGCGGGAGCGTGCCGGCCGTCGAGGACGGGACCGGCGACGCACGCGCCGTGGTGCCGGTCGATCCGGCCGCCACCGCGATGAATCCGGCCGCGATCCCGCCACTCGACTTCGAGATCGAAGATCTGCGCATCAATGATGCATCGCTCGGTCGGGCCCAGTTCCGGTCGCGTCCCGATGCCGGCGGCATGCGCATCGAACGGTTGCAGACGCGCGATCGCTTCCACGAGCTCGACCTGACCGGGCAGTGGACCGGCCAGGGTGAATCGGCACGCACGCGCATGGTGCTCGATGTCCGCAGCCAGGACTTCGGCCGCCTCTTCGAGGGCCTGGGCCTGGGCGGCCGCACCGCCGACGGCGAGGGCCATGTCCATTTCGATGCCGGCTGGCCCGGCAGCCCGGCGGCGTTCAAGGCCGCGGCGGTGGAAGGGCGGCTCAGCGTGGACGCGCGCGACGGGCAACTGCTCGAGGTCGAGCCCGGCGCCGGTCGCGTACTGGGCCTGCTCAGCATCGCCCAGCTGCCGCGGCGCCTGATGCTCGATTTCGGCGACCTGTTCTCCAAGGGGTTCGCCTACAACACGATGGCCGGCAACGTGGTGTTCGAGGACGGCCAGGCGCGGACCGAGGATCTGCTCATCGACGGCCCCGCGGCCAGCATCGCCATCACCGGCGCGACGAACCTGAGGACCGAGCAGTTCGACCAGCGGGTGGAAGTACGCCCGAAGGCAGGCAACCTGCTGGCCGCCGTGGGCGCCATCGCGGGTGGCCCGGTGGGCGCAGCGATCGGTGCCGCCGCCAACGCCGTGCTGGAGAAGCCCATCGGCCAGATCGCCGGCAAGACCTATCGCGTCACCGGGCCGTGGAAGGCGCCCCGGGTCGAGGTCCAGACCCGCGAACAGGGCCGCGCCGCGGCCCGCAGCGCGCCGCCCACGGGCTGACGGTGGACGTCGCGGCTTGATTTGGGTCGCCGTCGACGCCACCTTGTCAGCGATGGCTTGGGCCGGTCCGGTCCGACCCCTGCTGGCTCCATTGCCCGCATGTCCCGCATGCCTGCCGTGCGATGCTCCTGCCATTCCCCATTCCCCATTCCCCATTCCCCATTCCCCATTCCCCATTCCCCATTCCCCATTCCCCATTCCCCATTCCCCATTCCCGACACCAGGCCCGTCCATGACCCTTCCCCTGCAACTCGCTGAAACCCGACTGCTGCTGCCCGCCGGCCTCGATGCCGGGCGGCTGGAGCGCGCCTTCGGGACGCTGCTGGGGCCGGGCGTGGACTTCGGCGACCTGTACTTCCAGCACAGCCGGCGTGAGAGCTGGTCGGTCGAGGACGGCATCGTCAAGGACGGCGCGCATTCGATCGAGCAGGGCGTGGGCGTGCGCGCGATCAGCGGCGAAAAAACCGGGTTCGCCTATTCCGACGAGATCAACGCCGAAGCGCTCCTGGCCGCTTCGCACTCGGCGCGGGCGATCGCCCGCGACGGTCGCGTCGTCGGTGCGCAGGCGCTGGCGAGCGGTCGGGCGCATGGCCTGTATCCGGCCGAGGACCCGATCGACGGCTACGCCAATGAAGCCAAGCTCGAGGCGCTCCGGCGCGTCGATCGCATGCTGCGGGCCGCGGACCCGCGCGTGCAACAGGTGATGGTCAGCCTGTCGGGCGGCGTCGACACCGTCCTGGTCGCACGCAGCGACGGCATCCTCGCCGCCGACGTGCGTCCGCTGGTGCGGCTCAACGTGCAGGTGATCGTCGAGCATGGCGGCCGCCGCGAGAGCGGCTACGCCGGCGGCGGCGGCCGCTACACCTACGCCGAGCTGCTGGACGGCGACCGCCCCGAGCGTTTCGCCCGCGAGGCGCTGCGACAGGCCCTGGTCAACCTGGAGGCGGTCGATGCCCCGGCCGGCGTCATGCCGGTCGTGCTGGGCCCGGGCTGGCCCGGCGTGCTCCTGCACGAGGCGGTCGGCCATGGCCTGGAGGGCGACTTCAACCGCAAGGGCACCAGTACCTACGCGGGCCGCATCGGCCAGCGCGTGGCATCGCCGGGCGTCACCATCGTCGACGACGGCACCCTGGAGGGGCGCCGGGGCTCGCTCAACGTCGACGACGAAGGCCAGCCGACCCAGTGCACCACGCTGATCGAGGACGGGATCCTGGTCGGCTACATGCAGGACAGCCTCAACGCGCGCCTGATGGGCATGGCGCCGACCGGCAACGGTCGCCGCGAGTCCTTCGCGCACCTGCCGATGCCGCGCATGACCAATACCTACATGCGCGCCGGCACGCACGATCCCGACGAGATGATCCGCTCGGTGAAGAAGGGCCTGTATGCCGTCAACTTCGGCGGCGGCCAGGTCGACATCACGAGCGGCAAGTACGTGTTCTCCGCGACCGAGGCCTACTTGATCGAGGACGGCCGGATCACCGCGCCGGTGAAGGGCGCGACCCTGATCGGCTCGGGGCCCGAAACCATGCAGAAGGTCAGGATGATCGGCCACGACCTGGCCCTGGACGAGGGCGTGGGCGTTTGCGGCAAGGACGGTCAGAGCGTGCCGGTCGGCGTCGGCCAGCCTTCGTTGCTGATCGAAGGCCTCACCGTCGGCGGCACGCAGGCCTGATGGGCGTGACCGCCGGCGATGGATTGACGGGAGCCGGTAATCGCCGCACGCCGCGGCGCGGCGGGGGCGTTGCCGGTTCCCTAGCTCCCGCTCTCCGTGTCCGCCCCGAGCACCACGTCGCGCAGTTCGCGGAACAGCTCGCGGAAGGCGCGCGGCGGCTTGTCGCGCTTGCGTTCTTCCAGCGTGTTGCGGACCAGTTGGCGCAGGCGCTGCCGGTCGGCGGCGGGATGCGCGTCGATGAACGCCGCGAGCGCGGCGTCGCCGTCCGTGAGCAGGCGTTCGCGCCAGTCCTCGACGCGGTGCATCGCCGCCACTTCGCGCCGGGCGGCCTCGCCGTCCTTGTCCAGCGCGTCCCGGATCGCATCGAGCGCCTCGTCCTCTTCGCGGCGCATCTGCTTGGCCAGGAAGGCCAGCTGGCGCTTGTGCGCGATGTGCGAGGTGATGCGGCGGGTCTCCCTGATGTGCGGCAGCAGCGACTCCGGCACCGGCAGGCGCTCGAGCTGGGCGTCGGTCAGGGCCACCAGCTGCTTGCCCAGTTCCAGCACGTCCAGCGCTTCGCGGCGCTGCTGGCTGCGGCTGGGTCCCAGGTATTCGCCGGTTTCTTCGTCGGTTCCACGCATGGCATTGCTTCCGGGCTTGGGTTCCCGGGCGATGGCGCGGCGCGCGGCCACGGGCTCCGGAAACACTCGACAACATGTCCCTCGGCCCTGGGCCTCGGGATGACAGCATGAAGGATACGGCATTGAGCGAGACCCACCCCAACCCCGTCCATCCCGGCGACGACAGCCAGGCGCGCCTGGACCGCCTGGCGGCGCTGTCGCAACGGCTGCTCGAGCAGTGCCGCGCCGCCGGTGCCAGCCAGGCCGAGGTGTCCTGCAACGAGGACACCGGGCTCAGCGTCAGCGTGCGCATGGGCGAGGTGGAGACGGTGGAGGCCTCGCACGACCGCGGCATCGCGGTGACCGTTTATTTCGGCCAGCGCAAGGGCAGCGCCAGCACCGCCGACCTCGCCGATGCCAGCCTCGCGGCCACGGTCGAGCAGGCCTGCGCCATCGCCCGCCACACCGAGGACGACGCCGCGGCCGGCCTGGCCGACGCGGAGCTGATGGCCACCGACATCCGTGAGTTCGACAGCTGGCATCCCTGGGCACTCGAACACGAACCCGAACGCGCCATCGAGCTGGCGCTGGCGGCCGAGCAGGCCGGCCGGGACTTCGATCCCCGGATCGAGAACTCGGACGGCGCGTCGCTGGGCACCGGCACCAGCATCGGCGTCTACGCGAACTCCCATGGCTTCATCGGCCGCGACCGCAGCAGCCAGCACAGCCTGGGCTGCGCGTTCATCGCCGGGCGCGGCGAGGCGATGCAGCGCGATGGCTGGTACAGCATCGGCCTGAGCGCGGACGACATCGAGGCGCCCGCCGCGATCGGTCGCCGCGGTGCCGAACGCACGGTCGCGCGCCTGTCGCCGCGCAAGCTGGCCACGGGCCAGTACCCGGTCCTGTTCTCGGCTGAGATGTCGCGCTCCCTGATCGGACACCTGCTCGGTGCGGTCTCCGGCGGCGCGCTGTACCGGCGCGCCAGTTTCCTGGTCGACAGCATGGGCACGCGCCTGTTCCCCGAGTGGTTCGGTATTCGCGAGCTGCCGTTCCAGCAACGCGGCTTGCGTTCCACCAGCTATGACGCCGAGGGCGTCGCCACGCGCGAGTCCGACCTCGTGGCCGACGGCGTGCTGCAGCGTTACATCCTGGGCTGTTACTCGGCGCGGCGCCTGGGGCTGGTGAGCACGGCCAATGCCGGCGGCGTCCACAACCTGCAGGTGCGCGCGAATGCCGGCGGCTTCGACGAGATGGTGCGCGGAATGGGGCGCGGCCTGCTGGTGACCGAATTGATGGGGCAGGGCGTCAACAGCATCACCGGCGACTATTCGCGCGGCGCCGCCGGCTTCTGGGTGGAAGATGGCGAGATCCGGCACCCGGTCGACGGGATCACGGTGGCCGGCAACCTCAAGGCCATGTTCCAGGCGATCGAAGCCGTGGGCAACGACGTCGATCCACGCTCGCACGTGCGCACCGGTTCGATCCTGGTCGGCGCGATGACGGTGGCCGGAGAAGGTTGAGGCAGGCGACCGTGCCATCGGGCAGTTGACCGCCGGCGCGAATCACCCGACAGTATCCGTTCAGATTCCAGGAGAGACAGCATGAGCGGACCGCACGACCCCAACGCCCCACAGAACGATCCCGGCCAGGTGCCGCCGACCGCTCCGCCGCCGTACCAGGCCGCGCCCGAGCCGCCGGCGAGCGACGCACCGGGCAGCGACGATCGCAACATCGCGATGCTGACGCACCTGTCCGGCCTGCTCTTCAGCATCGTCATGCCGCTTGTCGTGTGGCTGATCAACAAGGACAACCCGGGCAAGGCCTACCTCAACGCGCAGGCCAAGGAAGCCCTGAACTTCCAGATCACCGTGCTGATCGCGTTCGTGGTCTCCTTCATCCTGACCTTCGTCCTCATTGGTGCGCTGCTGATGCCGCTGGTCGGCCTGGCCAACCTGATCCTGTGCATCGTCGCCGCGGTGAAGACGGCGAACGGCGAGGACTTCCGCTACCCGTTCACGCTGCGCCTGATCAACTGACCGGACGGTTTGCGTGCAACACCGAGGACGCCGGCCATGTGCCGGCGTCTTCGTTCCCGGGGGCGATGCGCGGGGATCGGGCACTTTTCGCGCGGGCTCCGGGACGGGGCGTGGACGCAGGCGCGCACCCTCCATCGGTCGCGATCGATTGCCATGCGGCCGAGCGCGGCCAGGGGGCGGCAGCGTCGCCGAACCCGGCCAGCGCTTCGTCCATCATCGCGGCAAGGTCGGATCGGCTTGAAGCCCGGGCAAGGCCGAAGGCCGCACCCGGGATGACGCCATCGATCATGGTGATGTCCCCGGGTGCGCTGCGCTTGTCCGGGCTACGCCCGTGTCCGACATCCCGGCAAGGTGATGCTTCGGTTTTCGCTTTCGCCCGTCATCCCAGCGAACGCTGGGATCCAGCCATGTTCTTGCGGGAGGCTTCCGATCGCGCCAGCTAGCGGTCGCGTTCGATCGCCATCCGGCCGAGCGCGGCCAGGGGGGCGGCATCGTCGCCGAACTCGGCCAGCGCTTCGTCCATCATCGCGGCGAGGTCGGACAGCAGGCAGCGCGAGGCGACCATGCCGATCAGGGCGGGGAAGGTCGCCTTGGCCTGTGCCTGGTCCTTGCCGGCGGTCTTGCCCAGCGTCGCGCTGTCGCTTTCGATGTCGAGGATGTCGTCGCGGACCTGGAAGGCCAGCCCGAGTGCATCGGCGAACCGGTCCAGCGGTACCCGCTGGTCGGTGCCGGCGCCGCCGCAGGTGGCGCCCATGCGCACCGCCGTGCGGATCAGCGCGCCGGTCTTGAGCGCGTGCAGGCGCTTGAGGGCGTCGAAGGAGATCGCGCCGCCCTTGCCGGTGGCGTCGAGGTCCAGTGCCTGGCCCCCGCACATGCCGGCGGCACCGCTGGCCGAGGCGAGCTGGGCGACCAGGTCGACCCGGGTTTCCGCGTCCAGGGGCGCCTGTGCGAGGCGTTCGAAGGCCAGGGTCTGAAGGGCATCGCCGGCGAGCACGGCGGTGGCCTCGTCGAAGGCGACGTGCACGGTCGGCTGGCCCCGCCGCAGGGCGTCGTCGTCCATGCAGGGCAGGTCGTCGTGCACCAGCGAGTAGGCGTGGATCAACTCGACTGCGAGCGCGGCATCGTCGAGCGCATCCAGCCCGGCGCCGAACAGGCGGCCGCTGGCGTAGACCAGCAGCGGCCGCATCCGCTTGCCCCCCTGCAGCACCGCGTGGCGCATGGCGGCGTGCAGGCGGTGCGGCGAGGCGTCGGGATCGGGCAGGGCACGGCCGAGCGCGCTGTCGATGCGCGCGCGCAACCCGGAGAAATCGGGGTCAGGCATCGCCGTTTCGGGCGGCATCCGCGTCCTGGAAGACCTGCGCGCTGCCTGCGTCCTGCGGGTCGCTCAGCAGGCGCACGCGCAGCTCGGCCTGCTCCAGCGCCGTCTGGCATGAGCGGTAGAGGCCCACGCCGCGCTCGTACGCGGCCAGCGAATCCTCCAGGCTCATGTCGCCCTGTTCCATCTTCTCGACCAGGGCTTCGAGGGCGTCGAGCGACTTCTCGAAGTCGGCGACCGGCGAGGCTTCAGTAGCGGCTTTGCGTGGCATCGGGCAAGTGTGAAGCGATGCCTGCCAAGGGTCAATCGCAGCGTGGTTCGCGTGCGTCCGCGAGCGCCGGTGGCGGCGCGTCGGCCGGATCCGTCCACAGCACGCGTGCATCGTGTTCGCGCAGCCAGGCGTCGAGGCGCGCGGCAAGGACGAGGTCGCCCGCGGCGAGCAGGGTCCCGGCGGCGTCGCTGAGCAACGGAAGCCTCGTGCGCACCCAGGGCGGTACCTCCAGCGCCTGCAGCACCTGCTTGAGCGCGTGCGAATGGCCGCGTCCCGCGCGTTGGATGCGCTCGCCACCACGTCGCGCATGCACGCGGCACGGGCCCGGGAGCGCCTCGGCGCCCACCAGTTCGAGAGCGCCCCCGGTCGGTAGCGACAGGGGCTCGCGGCCATCCCACGCGACCGACCAGTCCACGGGCAATGGCGCGCGCTCGTGGTCGGCGTGCAGCAGATCGCGCCAACGACGGACGCGGACGCCATGCCAGGCGAACGCGGCGCCCGCATCCGGGCGGGCGCCGATCAGGTCGTGCTCGATGCGCGACACCCCCTGCGCGGGGAGCGGGGGCAGGCCAAGCCGGTCCATCCAGAGGCGCAGTACCCGTTGGCGGCGCGCGCGGGGAAGGGCCGACAGCGCCGCGACGGACAGGCAGCGCGGGTCGGCGGTGGCGACCCGTGCCAGGGCACGGGAATCGCCCGCGCGCAGCAGATCGGCGGCGTCGGCGCCCAGCTCCGAGCTGCGGGCAAGTGCCGCGCTCGCGTGCGGCCAGCGCTCACGCAGCAGCGGCAGCACGCGCGCGCGCAGGAAATTGCGGTCGAAGCGATCGTCCTCGTTGCCGGGATCCTCGACCCAGGCCAGGTCGTGCGCATGCGCGTAGGCGCGCAGCGCATCGCGTGGCAGCCCGAGCAGCGGTCGCCACAGCCAGGCTCGGCCGAAGCGGCGCCAGGGGCGCATCGCGGCCAGGCCGTCGGGACCGGAGGCACGCAGGGCACGCAGCAGGAAAGTCTCGGCCTGATCGTCGAGATGGTGGGCGAGCACCAGTACCTCGTCGTCGCGGAGCAGGCGCTCGAAGGCGGCGTGACGCGCCTTGCGCGCGGCGCCCTCGGGTCCCAGGCCGCGGGTGTCGCGGGCATCGACGGTGACCACTTCGAGGGCGATGCCCAGGGCGGCGCAGGCGCGCGCGCAGGCCCGCCCCCACGCGACCGAGTCCGGATGGAGTCCGTGATCGACGTGGATCGCGCGCAGGCCACGTGCGCGCAGCACCCGATCGCCGGCCAGCCGGTGCAGAAGCACGCTGGAATCCAGTCCGCCACTGAGGGCGACGACGAGTGGCGTCGTGGCCGGGAGCGGGCCCGGGACGGGGGGCAGCGGCAGGGTCGGCGAAGGGCCGGTCATGGCGCCATCATCGGCCGGCGCCGGGGCGCCGGCAATGCGTTCAGGCCGCCTCGTAGGCGCCGTAGCTGCGCAGGCGCTGGTAGCGGCGTTCGACCAGTTCGTCGGTCGAGCACTGCTCGAGCATGTCGATCTCGTTCAGCAGCACCGCCTTCAGCCGGGTCGCCATCTGCCTTGGATTGCGATGCGCACCGCCGATCGGTTCGCGCACGACCTTGTCGACCAGGCCCAGCCCGTGCAGGCGCTTGGCGGTGAGCCCCAGCTGTTCTGCGGCGTCCTTGGCCTTGGCCGCGTCCTTCCACAGGATCGAGGCGCAGCCTTCCGGCGAGATCACCGAGTAGGTGCTGTACTCGAGCATCAGGGTGCGGTCGCCGACGCCGATCGCCAGTGCGCCGCCGGAGCCGCCCTCGCCGATCACGGTGCAGACGATCGGGATGCGCAGCTCGGACATCTCCAGCAGGTTGCGGGCGATCGCCTCGGACTGCCCGCGCTCCTCGGCGCCGATGCCGGGATACGCGCCCGGCGTGTCGATGAAGGTGATCAGCGGCAGCTTGAAACGCTCGGCCAGCTTCATCAGGCGCAGGGCCTTGCGATAGCCCTCCGGACGCGGCATGCCGAAGTTTCGGCGGACCTTGGACTTGGTGTCGCGGCCCTTCTCGTGACCGATGATGACCACGGCGCGGCCGTCGATGCGGCCCAGGCCGCCGACGATCGCGGCGTCGTCCTTGAACGCACGGTCGCCCGCCAGTTCCTGGAATTCATCGCAGATCACCCGGATGTAATCCAGGCTGTAGGGCCGTGCCGGATGACGGGCCAGTTGCGAGACCTGCCAAGGCGACAGGTCGCGGAAGATCTGGGCGGTACGCTGGCGCAGCTTGTCCTGGAGCGCGTGCACCTCGGTATCCACGTCCACCGCCGATCCGTGGCTGGCGTGGCGCAGTTCCTGGATCTTGCTTTCCAGGTCGGCGATGGGTTGCTCGAAATCGAGGTAGTTCGGATTCATGCGACAACGGGCTCTGGGGCGGACGGCCGCCGGAAAGGGCACAGTCTAGCCGACCCCGCCCGACCATACCGAGACGTCCGGAAAACGATGGCGGGGAGGCGTGGGGCGCGCTTGCCCGGGCGCCCGCGCTGCGCTCTGGCATAGTGCCCGTTCACGTCCGCGCTCACCCATGACCCCCTCCCGGAGGCACCCATGCGCTCGCCCAACGGTCCCGTGCTGCTGGCCGCCCTGCTCTTCGCCACCGTCGCCTGCAGCAACAAGCGGGCCAGCGAAGCCGGGGGGCCGGTCGCGCGCCCGTCGCTCGAAGCGCCGACCGGCGCGATGCTGGCCTACGAGCACTCCGTCGAGGTCGCGCTGCCGGCCGACGGCATCGCGCCGCGCCTGGCCGAGCTGCAGGCGGCCTGCACGTCGGGGGCGCATGGCCGCTGCCAGGTGCTCGACGTGGGCCAGCAGGGTGGCGACCATCCCCGCGGCGACCTCACGGTGCGGATAGAGCCCCGCGGCGTCGAGCCGATGATCGCGCTGGCGGCCGATGGCGGCGAACTGGGCGCGCGTCGCACCCATGCCGAGGACCTGGCCACGGTGGTGCAGGACAACGCCCGCCTGCTCGAACGCCTGAAGCGCGAGCATGCCCAGTTGGAAGACTTCCAGCAGCGTGACGACCTCGACGTCGCCGGCATGATCGCGCTGTCGGCCCAGATGGCCGAGGTGGAAGCCCGGCTGCAACAGGCCGAACAGGAGGCAGCGGGCCACGCGCTGCGCATCGAAACCCAGAAACTGAGTTTCGCGCTGCACCCGCCCGCGGGCACCAGTGGGCGCAACGAGATCGCCGGGGCGCTCCGCGATTTCGGTGCCACCCTGGCCCTGGGCACCGCCTGGACCATCCGCAGCGCGGCCTTCCTGATTCCGCTCGGCCTGCTTGCGGCCGCGCTGGTGGGCGCCTGGAAGTGGTGGCGCCGGCGTCGCGCGCCGGGCCAAGGCTAGATGCCGAAGTAGTCCTTGATGCCGCCCAGCACGCTGGCGGTGGCAACCGAGGCGAGGATCATCCCCATCACCCGGCTGATGATGCTCGCGCCGCTTTCGCCCACCACGCGGTGCAGCCGGCTGGCGAGCAGCATGCAGACCAGCACCACGACCAGGACCGCCAGCATGGTGATCGTGGTCTGCGCCTGTTGCCACAGGTTGTAGCGGTCGTTCTCGGTCAGCAGCACCGCCGCGAGCATCGCGCCGGGGCTGGCGATCGAGGGCACGGCCAGCGGGAAGATCGCCATGTCGCGACCGCCGTTGGCGAGCTTGACCTCCTTCTCGGGCTTGGCCTCGCCGAAGATCATGCTCAGCGCGAACAGGAACAGGACGATGCCGCCGGCGATCTGGAAGGCCGACAGCGGGATCCGGATCGCGGTCAGGATCAGCTCGCCGGCCACCACGAAGAACACCAGGATCGCCGCCGAGGCGAGGCTGGCGCGAAGCGCGACCTTGCGGCGCGCACGTTCGTCCAGGTGGCGGGTGACCGCGATGAAGACGGGGATCGTGCCGATCGGATCGATGACCGCGAAGAAGAAGATGAAGGTGGCGACGATGTCGATCATCGTTCCATCTTAAGCGCAGGCAGGCGTGTTCCGCTCGACGCGATCTGGCTGCGTGGCGCGCCGTCCCGGTTCACGCACGTGCCGCGCCGGAGGCGGGCCGATGCGTGCCCTCAGGCCCCGCCGCCCGGCAGGGCATCGGCCGCGTAGGCGGCCGCGAACGCCGGATCGGGCGGGATGGGCGTGATCACGTCGATGAGCACGCCATCGGGACCGGCGGTGATGAAATGGCGCTGGCCGAAGGCCTCGTCGCGCAGTGGCAACAATATCGGCAGGCCGGCCGCGCGCAGGCGATCGTACTCTGCGTCCACGTCCTCGACCTCGAAGTTCAGCAACAGGCCCGACGCCGTGCGGCCGCGCGCCGGCTCGGGCACGGTCTCATGGCCGGCATCGAGCACGGCCAGGTTCACCGAGGGGTCGTCCGGCGACTGCAGGTGCACGTACCAGTCGGCGGCGAAGGCGGGCCGGAAACCGAAGTGGCGCTCGAAGAATGCCGAGGTGCCCGCGACGTCGGCGGTCATCAGGACGGGATAGTAACTGGTGGTCTTCATCGGCGGTCCTCGAGGGGCGCCCCGGAGGGGCGGTCAACTTACATACAGAGTGCATGTAAATATAAAAACATGCAACTTGTATGTTCAAGCCGGGTAGGCCAGCATGCGCCGATGACATCCGACCGTCCCCGCCGCCAGCAGGCGCGCACCGAAGCCACCCGACTCGCGCTCCTCGACGCCGCGCGGGAACAGTTCGTGGCCCGGGGCCATGCCGGGGCGTCGACCCCGGCCATCGTCGAGGCCGCCGCCGTCACCCGCGGCGCGCTGTACCACCACTTCGCCGACAAGCGCGCGCTGTTCCACGCCGTGCTGGCCCGCGAAGCCAAAGCAGTCGCGGACGACATCGCCCATGCAACGCCCGCCGCGCTGGCGCCAAGGGCCGCGCTGGAGGCGGGCAGTCGTGCCTACCTCGCCTCGATGGCGACCCCCGGTCGAACCCGCCTGTTGCTGGTCGAGGGGCCGGCGGTGCTGGGGCACGAGGCGGTGGCGGCCCTGGACGCGGCCCATGCCGCACGCGCGCTGCGCGAGGGCCTGGCGGCCGCGCTCGTCGGGATGCCCGGCGATACGCTGGACGCGATCGCCTCGCTGTTGTCGGCGGCCTTCGACCGTGCGGCGCTGGACATCGAAGCCGGCGCCCGCGAGGACGTCGTGCACGCCGCCATCGCCTGGATGCTGGGGCGCCTGCTGCCTGGGTGACGCCCGGGCTCAGCCCCAGGGGCGGGCGAGGGCCAGTTTGACCGCCTTGACCCCGGGCACCGAGCGCAGCGCGCCGACGAGCTCGGCGTCGACGCGGATCGCGTGGTTGCCGTTGAGGTCGAGCATGCCGGCGGCACCCGGGCGCAACAGGTCCAGCCGGATCGGGGTGCGGCCCGGGCGGTGCCCGGCGAGCAGGCTGTCCACGCGCTGCCAGATCCCCGGTACCCTCAGGTCCAGGCGCAGCGAGAGCCGCCGCGCGTGGTTGGCGCAGACGCTGGCGTAGTCCCAGCAGCGGTTGGCCTTGAGCGCGAAGCCGCCGCTGAAGCTGTCCTCGCGCAGGCCGCCCTGGACGATCAGCAGGCGGTCGCGGCTGAACATCTGCGCGAATTCGGTGTAGGTCTCGCCGAAGAAGGCGCATTCAAGGCGACCGCGTCCGTCCTCGATCTGCACGAACATCTGGCTGTCGCCCTTCTTGCGCATCGCCACCACCTGGCCGGCGACGACCGTCTCCACCTCGGGCCGCCAGCCACTGCGCGCCGATTCCGGCCGCGACTCCCAGATCTTCTCGAGGTCGCCGAGGTCGCTGCCGACCAGCGCGCGCAACTCGTCGCGGTAGGGGTCGAACGGGTGGCCGCTGAGGTAATGGCCCAGGGTCTCGCGCTCGCCGTTGAGCAGTTGCGCCAACGGCCACTCGTCGACCACCGGCAGGTCGATGTGCAATTCGGCGGCCGGCGATGCGCCGCCGCCGAACAGCGACACCTGGCCCGCGGCGCGTTCGCGCGCCAGCTGCTCGGTGGCCTTGAGGACCTCGGGCAGCTGCAGCATCAGGCTGGCGCGGTTCTTCCCGAGCGCGTCGAGCGCGCCGGCCTGGGTCAGCGCCTCGAGCGCGCGGCGGTTGAGCCTGCCGCTGTCGACGCGCTTGCAGAAGTCGAGCAGGTCGACGAACGGCCCCGCGCGGCGGGCCTCGACGATCGCCTCGCAGACGCCGCGGCCGACGCCCTTCACCGCGCCCAGGCCATAGCGGATCGTGCCCGGTGTGGTCGCCTCGAACATGTAGGCCGAATGCGCGACGTCGGGCGGGAGCACGTCCAGGCCCATCACCCGGCATTCGTCGAGGAAGCCGGTGACCTTGTCGGTGTTGTCCATGTCCGAGGACAGCACCGCGGCCATGAACTCGGCCGGGTGGTGCACCTTCAGCCAGGCGGTCTGGTAGGCGACCAGGGCGTAGGCGGCCGAGTGCGACTTGTTGAAGCCATACTCGGCGAATTTCTCCATCAGGTCGAAGATCGGCGTCGCGACCCGGGCCTCGATGCCGCGCTCGGCGCAGCCGGCCTCGAACTTGGCGCGCTCCTTGGCCATTTCCTCGGCCTTCTTCTTGCCCATCGCGCGGCGCAGCAGGTCGGCACCGCCCAGCGAGTAGCCGGCCAGGACCTGGGCGATCTGCATCACCTGTTCCTGGTAGACGATGACGCCATAGGTCGGCGACAGCACCGGCTCGAGCGAGGGGTGCGGGTAGCTGACCTCGGTGCGGCCGTGCTTGCGGTCCACCCATTCCTTGTCCATCCCCGAGCCCAGCGGGCCGGGGCGGAACAGCGCGGCGAGCGCGATGATGTCCTCGAAGGTGTCGGGCATCGCGCGCTTGAGCAGCTCGCGCATGCCGCGCGATTCGAACTGGAACACCGCGACCGTGTCGCCGCGGGCGAACAGTTCGTAGGTCGCCTTGTCGTCCAGCGGCAGCGCGGTGATGTCGAGGGGGCCGTGACTGGTGATGGGGGATTCGTGACTGGCAGAAGCAGGGGCTTGCTCCTTCGAATCACGCGTCACCAATGACGAATCACGGCGTTTATTGATCGCCTTGACCGCCCAGTCGATGATCGTGAGCGTGCGCAGCCCCAGGAAGTCGAACTTCACCAGGCCGACCGCCTCGACGTCGTCCTTGTCGAACTGCGTCACCGGGTTGCGGCCGCGGCCCTCGCCGTCGTGTTCGGCGTAGAGCGGGCAGAAATCGCTCAGCGGGCTGGGCGCGATCACCACGCCGCCGGCGTGCTTGCCGGCGTTGCGGGTCAGGTCCTCGAGGCTGCGCGCCAGGTCGATGAGGTCGCGGACTTCCTCGTCGCTGTTGTAGCGCTCGATCAGGTCCGGGGAGGCCAGGCCCTCGCTCGTGCGCGACTTCTCGGTCTCGCCCATCGCATCGTCGAGGCTGATGCCCAGGGTGTTGGGGATCAGCTTGGCGATGCCGTCGACCAGGCCGTAGGGATGGCCGAGCACGCGCCCGGAATCGCGCACCACCGCCTTCGCGGCCATGGTGCCGTAGGTGATGATCTGGCTGACCCGGTCGCGTCCGTACTTGCGCGCGACGTAGTCGATGACCTCGTCGCGGCGGTCCATGCAGAAGTCGATGTCGAAGTCGGGCATCGACACGCGCTCGGGGTTCAGGAACCGCTCGAACAGCAGGTCGTAGGGCAGGGGGTCGAGGTCGGTGATGCCCAGCGCCCAGGCGACCAGGGAGCCGGCACCCGAGCCGCGGCCCGGTCCGACCGGGATGTCGTGCGCCTTGCCCCAGTTGATGAAGTCCGCGACGATCAGGAAGTAGCCGGGGAAGCCCATCGTGATGATGACGTCGAGCTCGGTCTCGAGCCGGTCGTCGTAGTCCTGGCGGCTCTTGCCCTCGGCCAGCGGCGCCTTCTCCAGGCGCTTGCGCAGGCCCTCTCGCGCTTCGTTGCGCAGCCAGGACTCGATCGTGTGCTCGGCCGGCACGGGGAACGCGGGCAGCGCGTATTCGCCGAGCTTCATCTCGACGTTGCAGCGCGTCGCCAGCGCCAGGGCGTTGTCGATCGCATCGGGGACGTCGGCGAACAGCGCGAGCATCTCGTCGGTGGACTTGAGGTACTGCTCGGGCGTGTAGTCGCGCGGGCGCCTGGGGTCGTCGAGCACGCGCCCGGAGGCGATGCACACGCGCGCCTCGTGCGCCTCGAAGCCGTCGCGGTCGAGGAAGCGCACGTCGTTGCTGGCGACCACCGGCAGGCCGCGCTTGGCCGAGGCATGCAGGGCGAAGGCGTTGAAGGCCTCCTCGCCCTCGCGTCCTGCGCGGGTCAGTTCCAGGTGCAGGCGGTCGTCGAACACGCCCTGCCAGTCGGCCAGCCAGGCCTCCGCGTGCTCGTGCTTGTTGGCCACCGTCAGGCGGCCGGCCAGGCTGTGGCGCCCGGCCAGCACGAACAGGCCGGCGTTGTCCTCGCGCAGCCATTCCGGGCGCATCGCCACGCTGTCGGTGCGGTGGCCTTCCATCCACACGCGGGTGAGCAGGCGCGAGAGGGTCAGGTAGCCCTCGCGGTCGCGGCACAGCAGGGTCAGGCGCGAGGTGGCCTCGTTGCCGTCGGCCAGGCCGATGTCGGCACCGATGATCGGCTTGATGCCGGCGGCCTCGGCCTTGCGGTAGAACTTCACCGCCGCGAAGACGTTGTCGATGTCGGTGATCGCGACCGCGGGCTGGTCGAGGGTCGCGCAGCGCTTGACCAGCTCGCCGATCCGCACGGTGGAATCGGCCAGCGAGTATTCACTGTGCAGGTGGAGGTGGGCGAAACGGGGTGCGGGCATCGTCACCGCAGATTAGCAGTCCCCGGTGCGCGCACAAGGCTTGACGGCGCGCGCATCGTCTCCCACGCCCGGCCGGGGAACCCCGCCGGGCGCGTCGGGTCGCCGCCGGCCGCGCGGCTCAGGCGACGACGTGGAAACGCTCGTCCGGCGGCAGCCGGGTGTCGACGTAGTGACCATCGCGGACGCGGGCGTTGTGCTGCAACTGGGCCAGCTCGGCCAGGCGGTCACGCAGCCAGGCCGCCTGCTGCGCGCGGCCGCTCCCGCTCGGATGTTCGTCGCGGCGGTAATCGCAGAAGTCGCGGTACTCCTCGGTCTCGGCCTCGAAGGCCTCCCAGGCCAGGTCGAACAGCAGCACGTCGTCCAGGCGTCCGAGCAGTGGCGTCTGGTCCGGGATCAGGTCGTCGTCGCTATCCAGGTACTCGAGCATCCGCGCGGCGCGTGCCCGCGTGCCCGCGGCCGTATCCCAGTCGCGGTCGGCGAGCATCGCGCGGACCCACTCGATGCGGTCCAGGCGCGTCTGCATGATGCCCTGTGCCTCGGCGGGGGGCTGTTCCACCAGCCATTCGGCCAGGGCCTGCAGGCGGGGGATGTCCACGCGCGGCGCGTCGGGGTTGATCTCGTGCAGCAGCGCGTCGAAGCGGCTGACCTGCGCGGGTTGCCATGCCATCACCGCGTCGTTGGCGGGCGGCGACATGGCGTCGGGGCCGAAGGGCAGGGGCGGGCCGATCGGTTCGAACACGGGTGTTTTCATGGCACACCTCCATGGCCGGCACGGGGGCGGGGGAAAGAGGGACGGGCGGGCCGGCATTGCGCCGCGTCCCATCGGACGATGCATCTGGGCGCATGCGACGGCGCGCGTTTCGCGGGCCGTCCCATGGTGGGATGCACGTTCATCCTCCTGCGTTTCAATTGTAGGCTCCAGTGGAACAAGGCAGGGTGACGGATGGCCCGGACGTGCCGGGCACGACCGTCCGACCGGCGGTTCAATGGACCCGGAACAAGGGCGCGGACGCGGGGACATAGCTGCCTTCGCGCACCTGCCGCTGGTGGCGCTCGAGCGCGAACTCGGCGCGGCAGGCCTCGCGCCAGGCGTCGCGGTCCATGTGGAAGTCGAGGCGGCGCACGCCGCGCAGCCGCGCTTCGATGCGCCGGATGCGGCAGAAGTCCAGGTAGTCCGCGACCTCGTCGGCCAGGCGCGGCCAGGCCGTGCGGATGACGATCGCATCGTCCAGCCGGCCCACCCGCGGCAGGCCGTCGGGGATCAGGTCGCCGTCGCCGCTCACGTAGTCGATGACCAGGCGTGCGACGTCGCCGGCGTCGTTGGCGGCCTTCCAGTCCGGATCGCCGGTCATGCAGGCCAGTGTGGTCGCGCGGCGCATCTGGCGGGCGATGCAGGGCGCCGGGGGCTGGCCGGTGTTGGCGTCGCACAGTTCCCGCGCGGCGGTTGCGATCCGGTCCGCGTCGAGTGGGTCGGCATTGGCGTCGAGCCTGTTCAGCAAGCGGTTGAAGCGTTCGACGGCCTCGGCGACCAGGTCGAACTGGTCGATCCGGTGGCGGCGGTGCGGGGACGGCGCGGGGCGGTCGAGGACGGTCGGCAGGGCGTCGAAGTCATGGGACAGGGCAATGGCGTTCATGGTCGGTCTCCGGGTGGTGCACCCCGAGTGGGTGCGTGTCCAGATTCCGCCTTAACATCCGTGGGGTCATGATGTTGAACTGAGACTTACGTCACCCTTCTCACAGGGTTGTGATGCAGTCATGAGGTTTTCCTGATGGTTCCCGAAGGGCTGGCTCCCGAAGGCCCCGGCCCACCCGCGCGCTACCGCTTCGACGACATCCGCGTCGATACGGTGGCCCACACGCTCACCCGGGGCGGGGTGCCCTGCGCGCTGGAACCCAAGGCCTTCGCCGTGCTGACCATGCTGCTCCAGCACGCCGGGGAGCTGGTGGGCAAGGACGAACTTCTGGACGCCGTCTGGGGCCACCGGCACGTCACGCCGGGCGTGCTGACCCGGGCGATCGCGCAGTTGCGGGCCGCGCTGGGCGACGATGCGCACCAGCCACGTTACATCCATACCCACCATGCCCTCGGCTACCGTTTCATTGGCGAACTGCAGGTGGACGGCGAGGCGGAAGCGTCCGTGCCGGTTGTTCCCACCGTCGCCGTGGCGGAGGCCACGGCGGAGGCGGAAGGCGC
>NZ_VICE01000095.1 GCF_006546775.1 Marilutibacter aestuarii | reverse complement strand
ATCTTGATCTTGATCTTGATCTTGATCTTGATCTTGATCTTGATCTTGATCTTCGCGACTTTGAGGCCGCCGAGCACCGCAGGCCATGGCGGCCGGAGAGGCGCCCTTGTCTGAGCGAAGCGAGTTTGGGCGCCGTGCCGCCAGGGCCGAGGCGCGCAGGGGACCGGTGCGGCGAAGCCGTGCCGGCGGCCGATGGAGCCGGCGGTTTTGGTTCCTTTTGCCAAGACAAAAGGGACTCGCACGCGCAGCGGGCGAAAGCCTTTGACCTTGCCTTGGCTCGAATCAGCCCTCGAAGCATGGGTTGCGCGAAGCCCATCGTGCGCAGTGGCCGGAAGCCACGATGGGTATCGCCTCCCACTCGACCCACCCTCCGGCGATGCCGAAGCCGTGTCTTGGCCGGCCGCCCCCACAGGGCGTCATCCCAGCGAACGCTCGGGTGAGGCGGACCGCTTGCGCGGCACCGCCGTGCGATCTGCGCGAACGCCCAGCGCGCTGCGCGGGGCCGGGGAGAACTCCCTAGCCTTGCCAAAGGCTGGATCCCAGCGTTCGCTGGGATGACGAAAGGTGGTGGCGCAGCACCGTAGGATGGGTTGCGCGAAGCAAAACCCATCGCTCGTCGTGGCCGTCAGCCAAGGTGGGTATCGCCTTCGGCTCGACCCACCCTACTGCGATGTCGCAGCCGACCCCATCCCGGCCATCCCTGAACCCGGGACAAGAAAAAGCCCGCCATCTGGACGATGGCGGGCCGTGGAGAGAGCACGAAGCTCCAGTGAGGTCAGTGGGCGGCCGTGGCCTCGCCGGCACCGCGCGGCACGCGGATGTCGTCGACCATGTCCTGCACGTGCTGCGGCGGCGGCGGCGTCATCCGCGACACGCCGAAGGCGATCACGAAATTGAGCAGCATGCCGATCACGCCGATGCCCTCGGGCGAGATCCCGAACAACCAGTTCGCCGGCACGTTCTCCGCCATCGGTGCCATGAACACGCCCTTGAAGTAGACGATGTAGCAGACGGTGAAGACCAGGCCCACGATCATGCCCGCGACCGCACCCTGCATGTTGGTGCGCTTGTCGAAGATGCCGAGCACGATCGCCGGGAAGAACGTCGCCGCCGCGAGGCCGAAGGCGAACGCCACCACCTCGGCGACGAAGCCCGGTGGATAGATGCCCAGCAGGCCGGCCACCACGACCGCGCAACCAGCGGCGATGCGTGCGTACAGCAGTTCCTGCTTCTCGGTGATGCCGGGCATCACCATCTTCTTCAACAGGTCGTGCGATACCGCCGATGAAATCACCAGCAACAGGCCCGCCGCGGTACTGAGCGCCGCCGCCAGTCCGCCGGCGGCCACCAGGGCGATGACCCACGCCGGCAGGCGCGCGATCTCGGGATTGGCCAGGACCATGATGTCGCGGTCGATGGTCATCTCGTTGCGATCGTCCTTGGCATAGAACATCTTGCCGTCGTTGTTCTTGTCGTCCCAGGTGATCAGGCCGGTCTTCTCCCAGTTGCGCACCCACGACGGAGCGGTCGCATGCTCGGTACCCTGCATGTCGGCGCCGTTGATGGTCTGGATCATGTTGACGCGGGCGAAGCTGGCGACCGCCGGTGCGGTGGTGTAGAGCAGCGCGATGAAGAGGATCGCCCAGCCCGCCGAACGACGCGCGTCGCGCACCTTCGGCACGGTGAAGAAGCGGACGATCACGTGCGGCAGTCCCGCGGTGCCGACCATCAGGGCCAGGGTGATGGCGAAGACGTCGATGGTCGATTTGCTTCCTTCCGTGTATGGCGCGAACCCCAACTGCGTACTCAGGCCGTCGAGCTTGTCCAGCAGGTAGACGCCGCTGCCATCGGCGAGCTTGCTGCCGAAGCCGAGCTGCGGGATCGCGTTGCCGGTGAGCAGGATCGAGATGAAGATCGCCGGCACCATGAACGCGAATATCAGCACGCAGTACTGCGCCACCTGCGTGTAGGTGATGCCCTTCATGCCGCCGAGCACGGCGTAGAAGAACACGATCGCCATGCCGATGATGACGCCGGTGGTGATGTCGACCTCCAGGAAACGGCTGAAGACGATGCCGACACCGCGCATCTGCCCGGCCACGTAGGTGAACGAGACGAATATCGCGCAGATCACCGCCACCAGTCGCGCCGTGTCGGAGTAGTAGCGGTCGCCGACGAAGTCGGGGACGGTGAACTTTCCGAACTTGCGCAGGTACGGAGCCAACAGGAGGGCCAGCAGCACGTAGCCGCCGGTCCAGCCCATCAGGTACACCGAGCCGTCGTAGCCGGCGAAGCTGATGATGCCGGCCATCGAGATGAACGACGCCGCGCTCATCCAGTCGGCCGCGGTGGCCATGCCGTTGGCGACCGGGTGGACGCCACCGCCGGCGACGTAGAATTCCTTGGTGCTGCCGACCCGACTCCAGATCGCGATGCCGATGTACAGCGCGAAGCTGAGGCCGACGAGCAGGTAGGTCCAGGCTTGGACGGACATATGCCTCTCCTCAGTCTTCGTGGAGGTCGAGCTCGCGCTCGAGCCGGTTCATCCGCCATGCGTAGTAGAACGTCAGCAGGACGAATACGTAGATCGACCCCTGCTGGGCGAAATAGAAGCCCAGCTTGAAGCCACCGATGCGGAACTGGTTGAGCGCCTCCGCGAAGACGATGCCGGCGCCGAACGACACCAGCGCCCAGATGGCGAGCAGGATCGCCATCAGCCGGAGGTTCGCGCGCCAGTACTGCTTGGCGTTTATGTGTTTGCCTGACATGGCTGCCTCCTCAGAAGCTGTACTTGACGGTGGTGTGGATGCGCTTCAGGTCGCCCTCGCGGTCGTCCTCGAGCGAACGCTGGCCGTAGGTCAGCTCGGCGCCGACGTCGAGCTTCGGGAACGGCGAATAGATCAGGTTCGCGCGGATGGACTGGGAGCGCTCGGTGACGCCGTAGCCGGTGAGATCTACGTCGTTGTCAAAGTGCGCCGCGGAGTACATGAGGTTGCCGCGCAGCTTGTCGTTGAAGACATGGCGCCAGGCGACGAAGCCGCTGTAGCCGTCCAGCGGGTCGATGTCGCCGTCGATGTCCTGGACGACGTCCGTGCCCATGCCGAAGGCCATGTAGCGGCCGATGCCGCTGCCGGCGTTGACCATGTAGCGAAGGTCGTTGCTGGCGCCCAGGTTGAACTTGCCGCCGACGCTGACCGCGCCGCCGCCCGCGGTCTCGTCGCCGTCCTTGAACTGGCGCAGCATGCCGGCCAGGCTCAGGTGGCCCCAGTCGCCCTTGGTCACCCAGCGGCCGGTGACGTCCGGCATGACGTTGTCGCCGCTGTTGTAGCGGCTGGTGCCCTGGTAGGCGGTGACCAGGGTCTGCGGGTTTTCGATCGACAGCGACCAGGGGCCGTTGGTGTAGCGCAGCTGCGCCTGGCGCACGAAGATCGTGCCGTCGGTGACGCCCAGGAAGTCCACCGTGTCCGGAAGCGCGGCGGTGTCCTGGAAGTTCGACCAGGTCTGGCCGGCCAGCCAGTTGTTCCAGCTGACATAGGCGTGGCGCAGGGTAACCGCGTAGGTGTTGGTCGAGGTCTCGTTGCCGGCCAGGGCGTTGGTGCCACCGCCGAAGAAGTCCGCCTCGATGTAGGCCTTGAGCTTGTCGCCGTCGTCGGTCTCGTAGTCGGCACCGAGCCAGAAGCGCGAGAACTGGGCGTGGAAGTCCGCGTAGGGGTCGGTGTCGGGCTCGGCCCCGTTCGCAGCGACCGGGATCGTGCTGGGCACGTAGAACAGCCGGCCGGAATTGCCGTCGGCGATCTGACCGTCGCTGGTGTCGGTCACCATGGCGTCGAGCTTGATGAAGCCACCGTAGGAGAACCGGCTGCCGGGATTGCCCGCGGTGAGGATCGGCGTCGACTGGATCGTGGGCGTGGTGCTGGCCGCTGCAGGGGCGGGGGCGGGTGCCACGGCGGCTGCGGCCGGCGCCTGCGACTGCTGTTGTTGGACCAGCTGCTGCACCATCTTCTCGAGTTCGGCGACACGCGCCTCGAGCTCTGCTTCCTTCGCCGTCTGTGCCAGGGCCAGGCCGGGCAACAGCAGGGCGACGGCCAGTGCCGTCGCTAGGCGGCGCTTGCGGACGAGCGCCGGCATGGGACCGGTGGCGCCGCGCGATGCGATGCGTGTGGACATGATTCCCTCCCGAGGAATGCCGTGGTGTGCACGGTGACCGCAGGCTGCGCGCACTGCGGCGAGGCCAACCATTCGCCATTGGTCGAACGACGGGCCGAATGCCGCCAAAGCCCCGCGCTTTTCGACCAAGGTCTAAGGAAATCCACGCCGGCCACACGGGGCGATACGGCACACTGGTCCTCCGGCCACGCGTTTTCGCCGCACTGCAACACCGCATCAGCGCAGCATCCGAGCCAATGGAGCCTCCCATGAACCACCCCGACGCCCTCTATCCCGTCCCCGACGATTTCGCCGCCGATGCGCGCATCAAGCGCGAGGATTACGCGCGGCTTTACGCGGCCTCGGTGTCCGACCCTGAGGCGTTCTGGGCCGATGTCGCCAAGCGCCTGGACTGGATGAAGACCCCCACCCAGGTCAAGGACGTCAGCTACGACCTGGAGGATTTCCGCATCCGCTGGTACGCCGACGGCGAACTCAACGCGAGCGTCAACTGCCTGGACCGGCACCTCGAGTCGCGTGGCGACAAGACCGCGTTGATCTTCGAGCAGGACGACCCGTCAAAACCCGCCGAACATGTCAGCTACCGCGAGCTGCACGCGCGCGTCTGCCGCCTGGCGAATGCGTTGCGCGCGCTGGGCGCGAAGAAAGGCGACCGCATCACCCTCTACCTGCCGATGATCCCCGAGGCGGTCGTCGCCATGCTCGCCTGCGCGCGCATCGGCGCGATCCACTCGGTGGTGTTCGGCGGCTTCGCGCCCAACTCGATCGCCGACCGCGTGATCGACTGCGGCAGCAAGATCATCATCACCGCCGACGAAGGCCTGCGCGGCAGCAAGAAGATCCCGCTCAAGGCCAATGTCGATGCTGCGCTCAAGCTGCCCGGCACCACCAGCGTGGAGACCGTGCTCGTGGTGCGCCATACACACGGCGCGGTCGACATGCAGATGCCCCGCGACCGCTGGTACGACGCCGTCGTCGCCGACCAGCCCGACACCTGCGAGCCGGAGCGGATGAACGCCGAGGACCCGCTTTTCATCCTGTACACCTCCGGCAGCACCGGCAAGCCCAAGGGCGTGCTGCACACCACCGGTGGTTACCTCACCTATGCCAGCTACACCCATGAAGCGGTGTTCGACCTGCGCGAGGACGACATCTACTGGTGCACCGCCGACGTGGGCTGGGTGACCGGCCACAGCTACATCGTCTACGGCCCGCTGGCCAACGGCGCCACCGCGCTGGTGTTCGAGGGCGTGCCCAATTACCCGTCCGTGTCGCGCTTCTGGGAGGTGATCGATCGCCACAAGGTCACCCTGTTCTATACCGCGCCGACGGCGATCCGGGCACTGATGCGCGACGGCGACGCGCCGGTCAAGCGCACCTCGCGCGCATCACTGCGGCTGCTCGGCACGGTGGGTGAGCCGATCAACCCCGAAGCCTGGCGCTGGTACCACGAAGTGGTCGGCGACAGCCGCTGCCCCATCGTCGACACCTGGTGGCAGACCGAGACCGGCGGGATCCTGATCACCCCGCTTCCCGGCGCGACCGACCTCAAGCCGGGCTCGGCGAGCACGCCGTTCTTCGGCGTGCGGCCGGCGCTGGTGGACGCCAACGGCACGCAGCTGGAGGGCGAGGCCGAGGGCAACCTGGTGCTGCTCGATTCCTGGCCGGGCCAGATGCGCACCGTCTATGGCGACCACGCGCGCTTCATCGACACCTACTTCAAGACCTACCCCGGCACTTATTTCACCGGCGACGGCTGCCGCCGCGACGCGGACGGGTACTACTGGATCACCGGGCGGGTGGACGACGTGATCAACGTCAGCGGCCACCGCATCGGCACCGCCGAGGTCGAGAGCGCGCTGGTCAGCCACCCCAAGGTGGCCGAGGCCGCGGTGGTGGGCTTCCCGCACGACGTGAAGGGCCAGGGCATCTATGCCTATGTGACCCTGATCGCCGGCGAGGCCAGCAGCGACGAGCTGCGCAAGGAGCTGGTCGCGCACGTGCGCAAGGAGATCGGCCCGATCGCCACGCCCGACCACCTGCAATGGGCGCCGGGCCTGCCGAAGACGCGCTCGGGCAAGATCATGCGCCGCATCCTGCGCAAGATCGCCGAGAATGCGCCCGACCAGCTTGGCGACACCTCGACCCTGGCCGACCCCTCGGTGGTGGAGTCGCTGGTCAAGGAGCGCCGGATGCCCTGACCGGCACCGCCAGGGCACCCTGCGTCGCGCCGCGGCCAACGCAGGGCTGGGCAGGACGCCGTCCTGCCCCGATCATGTCGTCGCGGCAACGCGTCCTGCATCCTCCCCCTCCTCCCCCGCGCCGCCGTGCCGGGGCGGGCGAAACCACCGGATCCCCCATGCCCCCCAGCACCACCGTCATCGTCGCCGACGACCACCCCCTGTTCCGCGAGGCCCTGCGCGGGGCGGTGGCCCGGGTCCTGCCCGATGCACGGCTGCGCGAGGCCGACGGGGTCGAGTCGCTGTATGCGCTCGTGGAGACCGAGCCCGACGCCGACCTGCTCCTGCTCGACCTCAACATGCCCGGCGCGCAAGGCTTCAGCGCCTTGGTCCACCTGCGCGCGCTGCATCCGCAACTGCCCATCGTGGTGGTCTCCGCGCGCGAGGAACCCGCGGTGATGCGGCGCGCGCTCGACCACGGCGCGGTCGGCTTCATCCCCAAGTCGGCCGACGCGGCGACGCTGGGCGAGGCCATCACCGCCGTGCTCGACGGCGACCGCTGGGCGCCGGAAGCGGCGCTGTCGGCGCCCGCCGCCGACGAGGCCGAGCACGACGCCGCGCAACGCCTGCGCGACCTCACCCCGCAGCAGTTCCGCGTGCTGCAGATGCTCGGCGCGGGGCTGCTCAACAAGCAGATCGCCTACGACCTGGGCGTGTCGGAGGCGACCATCAAGGCGCACGTGACCGCGATCCTGCGCAAGCTGGGCGCCAACAACCGCACGCAGGCGGTGCTTATCGCCGGCCGGCTTGCGGTCGACCCCGGCGCGATCGTGCCGCCGCCGGAGGAAGCTGACTGAAGCCCTCCCGCGGTACCGGCCCCGCGCCCGCACCGTCGATACCCCGGCACTCGCCCGGGGCGATCTCCGTTCACAAGGGAGTCAGGTAAGAGTATCGTCAGCAGCTTGTTCCGGGCTGGGATGGATCGATGTCGCAGGAAGCCGTCACGTCGTCGGGTAGATTGGCCTGCGTCGGCCTGGGGATGATGCTCGGGGCCCATATCGGGCCGCGCGCGCGCAGTCACGTCGAACAGGCCGATGTGGTGTTCGCCGCGGTCTCCGACCCGCTCGTCGAGTTGTGGCTGCAGGGGATGAACCCGAACGTCCGCAGCCTCCAGCCGCATTACGCCGAAGGCAAGTCGCGCCACCGGACCTATCGCGAGATGGGCGAGGTCATGCTCGCGGAGGTGCGCGCCGGCAAGCACGTGTGCGGTGCGTTCTACGGCCACCCCGGCGTCTTCGCCCAGGTACCGCACGACACGATCGCCCAGGCCCGTCGCGAGGGCTTCCATGCGCACATGGAGCCTGGCGTTTCGGCCGAGGACTGCCTGTATGCCGACCTGGGCATCGACCCGGGCCTCTTCGGATGCCAGCATTACGAGGCGAGCCAGTTCATGTTCTATCGTCGGCGGATAGACCCTTCGGCGTACCTCGTGCTGTGGCAGGTGGGCATTGCCGGCGACCGGACGTGCCGCCGCTTCTCCACCGGCCCGGCCCACTACCGCCTGCTCGCCGAGCGCCTGCAGGAAGACTACCCGGCCGACCACGCGGTCATCGTCTACGAGGCGGCGACCCTGCCGATCAGCACGCCGCGGATGGAGCCGGTGCCGCTGTCCCGCCTGGCCGATACACCCCTGCACATGCACAGCACCCTGGTCGTCCCGCCCGCCCTCGAGCTGCAGCCCGACCCCGGGATGCTGGCGCGGCTGGACGCGATCGAAGCGGCCTGCGTGTCCGGTTTGCGCCCTCTTTCCCCGTTAACGCTTGAAACCGAAGGAGTCACCTGATGTCGAACGTCGTGCAGTTCATCGAGCGCCTGGGCCAGCATCCGGCCCACCTCTCCGATCCGGAGTACGTGCGGGCCGTCATGGATGCGGACCTCGACGACGCGTCCCGCGATGCCCTGATCCGGCGGGACGCCACCGGCCTCGCCTCGGCCCTGGATGCCCGCTCGCCGATGTTCTGCTTCAGCTACATCGCGACGCCTGACGGTGGCAAGGAGACGCCGCTCGACGACGACCGCGAGGACGAAGGCGTGGAAGTGCCGACGGAAGCGCCGCCGGCGAAGGACCCCGAGTAGGGGCCTCCGCCACGCGGGGGCGGTCACGGGGCAGGACCACTAGGGACGGAACGAGGATTCGACCATGACGTGCAAGGCGATCAACGCAGCGCGGGCCATGATGCTCCTCGGGATCCTCGCATTGGCCATGCCTGCGCGGGCCGGCATCGAGGACGCATTGCAGCGCGCCGATGCCCTCCGCACGAGCGACCCGCAGGCCTTCGCCGCCGCGCTCTCGGAGCTGGACGCGCTGGAGGCGCAGGCCACGGAAGCGCAGACGCTGCGCATCCGCCTGCTGAGGACCTACCAGAAGGCGCTGACCGGCAACTACGAAATCGCGATCAAGGACGCGATCGCCCTCCACCAGGAAGGCAAGGACCCGACCTTGAAGTTCCGCGCAGCGTTGCTGGCGGCCAATACGGCCGCGGTGACGCGGGAGTTCTCGCTCGGCCTGCGCTACCTGGAAATCGCGCTGGCGATGCAGGACCAGGTGCCCGACGCCAACGACCGGCACCTGGGCTTTCTGGTCGCCGCGATCCTGTACACCGAGTACGGCCAGCACTCGCTGTCCCTGCAGTACGCCGAGCAGCTGCTCGCGCTGGAGACCTCGCCCCGCATCCGCTGTCCCGCCCGCTTGAAAAAGATCGAGGCCGAGTGGAAGCTGGGCTCCGGTGCCGGCAACGAGCTGGCCACGTCCCAGGCGATCGCCGACTGCATCGCACAGCAGGACGCGATCGCCACCGGCTTCCTTCGCGGCCAGCTCGCGCGGCAATGGGCGGCGGCGGGCAGGGAGGGCGAGGCGGTGGAGCTGCTCGAGTCCCACCTCAAGGAAGTCGAGGCCACCGGCTATCCCCGGCTCGTGGGCGAGATCCACAGCCTGCTGGCGGAGTACCGCCAGGCGACCGGCGATCCTTCGGCGGCCGAGCGACATGCCCGGGCGGTGCTGGCGCTGGGCGTCAAGGATGCCTATTCGCTCCCGCTCGTCACTGCGCACAGGGTGCTCTACGAGACGGCGCTCGAGCGCGGCGACCTGGGCGCGGCCCTCGGCGCCTACCGGCAATACGCCGAGGCCGACAAGGCGCGGCTGGACGAGGTCAAGGCCAGGGAGTTCGCGTTCCAGCTGAGCCGCCACGAGCTGCAGCAACGCGACCACGCCATCGACCTGCTGAGCAAGCAGAACGAAGTGCTCACGCTGGAACAGGAGGTGGCGAAGAAATCCTCGCAAGTCGATCGCCTGGTGATCCTGCTCCTGCTGATGCTGGCGGCGATGATCGGCTTCTGGGCATACCGGACCCGACGCATGCAGGGGCAGTTGCGGGCGCTGGCGCAGACCGACGGCCTGACCGGACTCAGCAACCGGCGCCACTTCCGCGAACGTGCCGACGTGATGCTGTCGCGTTGTACCGCCTCCGGCCAGGAGATGGCGCTGGTCCTGCTGGACCTGGACAACTTCAAGCACATCAATGACCGCCACGGGCATGCCGCCGGCGACTGGCTGCTCGGCCAGGTCGCCAGGGCCTGCCGCGCGGCCTGCCGCGAGGGCGACGTTTGCGGCCGGCTGGGCGGCGAAGAATTCGCCATCATGTCCTGTGGTGCCGACCTTGCCGCGGCGCAACGCATCGCCCAGAGCTGCCGCGAGCAGCTGGCCAGGATCGACACGGCCGCGATCGGCCACGACCGGCCGATCACCGCCAGTTTCGGCTGCACCACCTCCTTGCGGTCGGGGCCGACGTTCGAGCGCATGTTCGCCCATGCCGACGCGGCCATGTATCGCGCGAAGGCCGATGGTCGCGACACCATCCTGACCCACGTCGAGCCTGCCCCCGTCACGGTGCTGCACCGGGGACAGACCTCGGCCTGAGCCGCGCCCCGCGCCACGGCCCGAAGGGCGCTCAGGCCCGCCTGGACTGCCGCTGGGCAGCGAGGAAGGCCCGCATCGATGCCGGCTTGACCGGCTTGGTAAGCACGCGGCAGCCGTGTTCGCGGGCCGCGTGCTTGAGTGCGTCGCTGCCGTCGCCGGTCAACAGCGCCGCCGGGAAGCCGCTGCCCAGGCGCGCGCGCAAGGCATCGATCACCCCCAGCCCGTCCAGGCGATCGTGCAGGTGATAGTCCACCAGTGCGACGTCGGGCGGCACGTCCATGGCCGCGGCCGCCAATGCCTCGTCGGTGTCGGTCGCGGTGAGCACCACCGCGCCCCAGCGCTGCAGCAGGGTGCGCATGCCGTCGAGGATCTCGCGGTCGTTGTCGACGCACAGCACGCGCAGGCCCGCCAGGGTGTCGGTGTCGCCGAGCGAGCGCGCGCTCGGCGCGCGCGGCGTGCCCAGGCCCTGGCCGAAGGGGACGGTGATCGAGAAGACGCTGCCCGCGCCGACGCGTGAGCGCACCCGAAGGGGGTGGTTGAGCGTGCGCGCGATGCGCTGGCAGATCGACAGGCCCAGGCCGAGGCCACGCTCGGCGCCGTCGGTGGGCGCGTCGAAGCGACGGAACTCATCGAAGATCTGCGACAGGTGGTGTTCCGAGATGCCCGGACCGGTGTCCCACACCTGCAGCTCGACCGCGCCATCGCGCACGCGGGCGGCGATCAGCACGCCGCCGTCGCGGGTGTAGCGCAAGGCGTTGGCGAGGAAGTTCTGCAGCGCGCGGCGCAGCAGCCGGCGGTCGCTGCGCACCGGCCGCGGGCGCTGCGGGGCGCGCACGCGCAGCTCGAGGCGATGGTTGGCGGCGACCGGCGCGTACTGGGCCACCAGTTCGCGCAACAGCTCGTTGACGTCGAAGTCGACGATCTCCGGACGCAGCGCGCCCGCGTCCAGGCGCGAGATGTCGAGCAGGCCGTCGAGCAGGTCCTCCGCCGCGCGCAGGGCCGCGTCGACGCGCTCGGCCAGGCGCGTCTGCTCGGCGCTGTCGGTGCTGTCGCGCAGTGCCGTGGTGAACAGGCGCGCGGCGTTGAGCGGCTGCAGCACGTCGTGGCTGACCGCGGCCAGGAAGCGGGTCTTGGACTGCTGGGCGGCCTCGGCCTCGCGCGTGCGCAACTCGACGCGCTGCTCCAGGGTCTCGTTGACCTCGCGCAGGGCCTGTTCGGCGCGCTTGTAGTCGGTGATGTCGCTGTAGCTGGTGACATAGCCACCGCCGGGGAGCGGCCGGCCGCGCACCTCGACGACCTGGCCGTTGTCGCGCAGCCGCTCATAGACGTAGGCCTGGCCGGCGCGCAGGTGCTCCAGCCGCCGTCGTACCTGTTCGTCGATGTCGCCCTCGCCCATCTCGCCGCGCTCGGCGTTCCAGCGCAGCAGTTCGTGCACCGGGCGGCCGACGTAAAGCATGCCGTCGGGATAGTCGTAGAGCTCCTGGTACTGCCGGTTCCAGGCGACCAGGCGCAGTTCGGCGTCGACCACGCTGACGCCCTGGCTGATGTTCTCCAGGGTCGTGGACATGATCTGCCGGTTGAATCGGAGTTCCTGGTTGGCCTCGTCGAGCAGGGCCACCACTTCGCCCAGCTCCATCCCCGAGCCGCGCAGGGCGCTGGTCAGGGTCAGGCGCGCGGAGGCGGCACCGATCGCCGAGGCCAGCAGGCGCTCGGTGAACTGGGCCAGCGCGCGGTCGGCCGGCTGCGAGGGCAGCCACGGCCGGCCCTGCTGCTCGCAGTGGCTTTCGAAGGCGCGGCGCGCATGGCGCTCGCCGACGATGCGCTCGGCCAGCGCCAGCAGCTCGCCCGCGCGGACATTGCCGGCCCAGCCGCCAGGCCCGAGCGCCGGCCGCTGCGCGTAGGGGTCCAGGAAGGTCGTGGCCAGCAGTTGCTCCTGCAGGCGCGGGCGTTGCCGCATCGACATGAAGACGAACACGCCGACGTTGAACAGCAGCGACCAGAACACGCCGTGGGTCAGCGGATCCCAGCCCTGCAGGCCGAACAGCTGCTGCGGCCGCAACCAGGCCAGGCCGTAGGGCCCGCGTTCGATCCAGTCCCTGGCCCAGGCGTTGCCCCCGAACCAGCCGCCGCCCGCCAGCAGCGGCAGCAGCAGGGTGTAGAACCAGACGACGGCACCGGCGAGCAGGCCGCTGAACGCGCCCACCCGGCTGGCGCCCCGCCAGTACAGGCCGCCGATCAGGGCCGGTGCGAACTGGGCGACCGCGGCGAAGGCCAGCAGGCCGTGCTGGGCCAGGCCCCCGGCGTCGCTGCCGTCGCGCAGCAGGTCGCCGCGATGGTAGGCGTAGGCGAGCATCGCCAGCATGACGATGGTGATCCGGCGCACCCACAGCACCTGGCGATCGATCGCCGGCGTCTGGTGCAGGTGGCCCGCGCGCAGCAGCAGCGGCATGACCAGGTCGTTGCTGACCATCGTGGCCAGGGCGACGCTGGCGACGATCACCATGCCGGTCGCCGCCGAGAAGCCACCGACGTAGACGAACATGGCCAGCATGTCCTGGTCCAGCGCCAGCGGAAGCGCCAGCACGTAGCTGTCGGGCGAGACCGCACTGCCCGACAGCACCGCCTGCCCGGCCAGGGTGATCGGTACGACCAGCACGCTGATCACGGCCAGGTAGCCACCGAACATCCAGCGCGCGGTACGTACATCGGCAAGGTTCTGGCACTCGACCACCGCCATGTGGAACTGGCGCGGCAGGCACAGGATCGCGGTGAACGCGAGCAGGGTCTGGGCGACGAAGCCGGTGGGCAAGCCCGGGGCGAACACGACGTCGGCCGCCTGCACGACGCGCTGGCCGAGGTGGCCGGTGCCCGGCAGGTGGGCCATCGCGAACACGCCGATGGCCACGAAGGCGACCAGCTTCACCACCGATTCCAGCGCGACCGCCAGCACCATGCCCCGGTGGTGTTCGGTGGCGTCGATCTGTCGGGTGCCGAACAGGATCGAGAAGGCGGCCAGCAGGATCGCGGTGTAGAAGGCGGGATCGGACAGGGGCGGCGCATTGGCCGGGATTCCGGCCAGCACGTCCACGCTCATCGCCACCGCCTTGAACTGCAGGGCGACGTAGGGCACCGCCGCGACCAGGGCCAGGATCGCCACCAGCGCCGCCAGACCGGGCGCGCGGCCGTAGCGCGAGGACAGGAAGTCGGCGATCGATACGATGCGGTGCTCGCCGGAGATCAGCACCAGGCGCTCGAGGATCCGCCAGCCGAAGAACAGCAGCAGCAGGGGCCCCAAATAGATCGGCAGGAAGCCCATGCCTGTCCGCGCGGCCGTGCCGACCGCACCGTAGAAGGTCCACGACGAGCAGTAGACCGCCAGCGCCAGCGAATAGACCGTCGGACGCAACCAGCGATGGCGCGTCATCAAGGTATTCGGGCGGTCGCCGACATGGGCCACGCCGAACAGCAGCGCGACGTAGCCCAGCGAGACCAGCAGCAGCACCCAACCCGGGATCAAAGGCGGCCCACCCCCATGCGAAGGCGTCGAGTGTAGACCGGCACCGGCAGGTTGCGCCCCCTGAATGGCCCGCCGCACGGCCGGGGCGGCACGAGGCCCGGGGTCGGGACACCTGCGCGGCGGCGTCCCGGCCCTGGCCGGCACGCCTTCGTCCGCCACGCCGAATGGGAAGCGGTGCGGACACGCACTTGGGATCGATTTTCACGCAAATCCCTGTTCATGAAGGGGATTCGGTGACTTCAATCACGAAATGACCTCGATTTTAGAAGTTTTTGAGGAAAACAAAGAGGTCTCCAGACCCTCACTCGGCGTACACCTGTCCTCGGCTCGTCGACACATGAATCGCCTGACCCATGCATCAGGCCCAGTGTTGCGAATCACTTACCACTGTCATGGACGTGGTGGCCAAGGACTCTTCGGGAATGGATCTCCGATCGCGGGTGGCGGCAGGATCGCCGCTGCCCGCGGTCAACCTCATGCAGGGAGATGTGATGGCGAGATGCCGGCCACAGGGGGAGTGGCATCGCCGTTGTCGTAACGCCATCGATTGATCCGGTTCCAGTTTTTCGTCCGGCGCCGCCTGGCCCCGGACCACCATCGGGGAAACAGATGCAGACACGTTCGAACCGCGGCATGCGCACGCATGCCCTCGCCGCCGCGACCGCGGCCGTCATCACCACCCTGCTTGCCGCGCCCGTGTTCGCGGCCGGGGATGGCATGGTCAACCTGTCCAGCCTGCAGTCGGGCGAGACCCACGACCGCTTCATCATCAAGTACAAGGAAGGCAGCGCCCAGCGCGCCAGCGCCACCGCGATGGGGCGCTCCCTGGACCGCGCGGCCGCCGCCACCCTGCACGGCCGGGCCCTGGGCCTGACCCGGCTGCGCCACATGGCCACCGGCGCCGACGTGCTGCGCACGCAGAAGCGCCTCAGCCGCCAGGACGCGGCCGACCTCATGCAGCGCCTGGCCGCCGACCCGGACGTCGAGTACGTCGAGGTCGACCAGCTGATGTACCCGACGGCGACGCCGAACGACACCTATTACGCCAGCTACCAGTGGCATTACTTCGAGGCCGCCGGCGGCATCAAGGCCGACCAGGCCTGGGAGCTGAGCGACGGCGACGGCGTGGTCGTGGCGGTGATCGACACCGGCATCACCAGTCACAGCGACCTCAACGCCAACGTGCTGCCGGGCTACGACTTCATCAGCGACACCGGGATCTCCGGCGACGGCAACGGACGCGACAGCGACCCCAGCGACCCGGGCGACTACGAGGGCGGCAACAGCTCCAGCTGGCACGGCACCCACGTGGCCGGCACGATCGCGGCGGTGACGAACAACAACCAGGGCGTGGCGGGCGTGGCCCACGGCGCCAGGATCGTGCCGGTGCGCGTGCTCGGCACCGGCGGCGGCTACCTGTCGGACATCGCCGACGGCATCGTCTGGGCCTCGGGTGGCAGCGTCAGCGGCGTGCCGGCCAATGCCAACCCGGCCGAGGTCATCAACATGAGCCTGGGCGGCGCCGGCGCCTGCTCGGCGACCTACCAGAACGCCATCAACGGCGCCGTCAGCCGCGGCACCACGGTGGTCGTCGCGGCCGGCAACGACAACGCCAACGTCAGCAACTACAACCCGGGCAACTGCAGCAACGTCGTCAGCGTGGCCTCCACCACCCGCACCGGCGCGCGTTCGAGCTTCTCGAACTATGGCGCCATGATCGACGTGGCCGCCCCGGGCAGCGACATCGCCTCGACCGTGAATGCCGGCAGCACCACCCCGACCACCGAGAGCTATGCGCTGATGTCCGGCACCTCGATGGCCGCCCCGCACGTGGCCGGCGTCGTCGCCCTGATGCAGTCGGCGGCGGGCGGTTCGTTGTCGCCGGCCCAGGTCGAGACCCTTCTCAAGGACACCCTGCGCCCCTTCCCGGCCAGCACCGATCGCGACATCGGCGACGGCATCGTCGACGCGCTGGCCGCGGTCCAGGCCGCCGCGGGCGGCACGCCGGACCCGGACCCGGATCCCGATCCGACCCCGGGCAACGAACTGCAGAATGGCGTGGCCAGGACCGGACTCGGCGCGAGCACCGGCAATGACCTGACCTTCACCCTGCAGGTCCCGACCGGCGCCTCCAACCTGAACTTCGCGCTCTCCGGCGGCAGCGGCGACGCCGACCTGTACGTCAAGCGCGGCAGCGCCCCGACCGACAGCAGCTACGACTGCCGGCCGTACAAGAGCGGCAATGCCGAGACCTGCAGCTTCGCCAGCCCGCAGGCCGGTACCTACCATGTGCGGGTGAAGGCCTATTCGACCTTCTCGGGCGCCAGCCTGGTGGCCAGTTACAGCGCCGGCAGCGGCGGCGGTGGCAACACCCCGCAGACCTACAGCAACACCGCCGACTACACGATCAACGACAACGCCACGGTCGAGAGCCCGATCAGCGTGTCCGGTCGCAGCGGCAACGCGCCGTCCAGCACCCGCGTGGACGTGGACATCCGCCACACCTACAAGGGCGACCTCAAGGTCGACGTGGTGGCCCCGGACGGCAGCGTCTACAACATCCACAACCGCAGCGGCGGCAGCGCCGACAACGTGATCGGCTACGTCAACCTGAACCTGTCCAGCGAAGCCATCAACGGCACCTGGAAGCTGCGCGTCAACGACAATTACACCAACGATACCGGCTACATCAACAGCTGGAGCATTACGTTCTGATACGGCTTCCCATGTCGTCTTCCAAGCAGTAGATACGCATTTTCCCGGGCCTGGACTGACCCGGTTGACCGGATTCCGGTCATTTCGACGCCCCGGCCCCTGCCGGGGCGTTCTTGCATCCGGGCCCCGTCGAAAGTCGGGCATGCAGGCGAGCCTCCGAAGTGGCAGGCTGCAGGCCATGGACAGCGTGCCCGGCCTCGACCTGAGCCAGCCTCCCTTCGACCTGCTCGACGCCGGCCAGCAGGCGCGCCTGCGCGCGGCGGTGGACATGGGCTTCCATCCGGCCGGCACCACCATCCTGACCGCCGGCAGCGACTCTCCCCACGTGCACGTGATCCTGAAGGGCGTGGTGCGCGCCTGGGACGAGCGCAGCGAGGGGGCCACGCTGTTCGCCGACTTCGGCCCCGGCGACCTGTTCGGTGCCTGGGCGGTGATCGCCGGCCGCGCCCGGCATCGCTACGTGGCCGAGGAGGACGTGCTCGACTTCCTGGTGCCGGCCGGGGTGTTCCGGCAGCTGCTGGCCGACAATCCGGCCTTCGCGGCCTTCTTCCACGAAGGGCTGTCGTTGAAGCGGCGCATCGCCGCCGGCGACCAGCAGCCGTCCGAGTTGTCGGAGCTGATGCTCACCCGCGTGCGCGACGCGCAGCTGGCGCCCGCGGTGCGGATCGCCGCCGCGACGCCGATCCGCGAGGCCGCCTCGCGCATGCGCGAGGCCCGCGTCGACTGCCTCCTGGTCGAGGGCCGTCGCGAGGCCGATGCCGATCCGCTGGGCATCGTCACCCGCACCGACCTGCTCGACGCGCTGGCGCTGGACGCGCGACCGCCCGACGCCGCGGTCGGCCCGCTGGCGCGGCGCCCGGTGATCGCGGTGCGCGCCAACGACGTGCTGTTCCAGGCGCTGGTGACGATGACCGAGCACCACATCGAACGCGTGCTCGTCGACGACGACGCCGAGGGCGTGCTCGGCACCCTGGGCATGGCCGAAGTGCTGGCGCACTACGCCAGCCACTCTCACCTGATCAGCCTGCGGCTGGAGCGCGCGGCCACGCTGGACGACGTCAGCGCCGCCGCGCGCGAAATGACCACCCTCGTGCGCCACCTCCACGCACAGGGCGCGCGCATGAGTTACCTCATGGAGCTGGTCTCCGCGCTCAACGGCCGCATCCTGGGGCACGTCTTCGATGCCGTGGTGCCGGCGGCACTGCGCGATCGCGCCTGCCTGCTCGCACTCGGCAGCGAGGGCCGCCGCGAGCAGATCCTCAAGACCGACCAGGACAACGCCCTGGTGCTGGAAGACGGCTTCGAGTGGGACGGACTGGCCGACGCCATGCAGCGCTTCGGCGATGCACTGGCCGACATCGGCTACCCCCCCTGCCCCGGCGGCGTGATGGTGCGCAATCCCGCCTGGCGGCTCAGCGTCGACGGCTGGCGTGACCGGATCGAGCACTGGCGCCACGATCGCGACCCCGAGAGCGCGATGGCGCTCTCGATCGCCCTGGACGCCCGCCCCGTGGCCGGCAATCCGGCGCTGTTCGAGCCGGTCGGCGCGGCGATGCGCGCGCTCGGCCGCGATGAGATCCTGCTCCGCGAGCTGGCACGCAGCACCCTCGCCTTCTCGACGCCGCTGACCCTGTTCGGTCGCATGCGCGGGTCCGCCGAGGGGATCGACCTGAAGAAGGGCGGGATCTTCCCGCTCGTCCACGGCATCCGCGTGCTGGCCCTGCGCCACGGCGTGTCGCGGCACAACAGCTTCGACCGCTGCGCCGCGCTGATGCAGGCGGGCGCGCTGTCGTCCGAGCTGGGGCGCGACGTGCCGCAGGCGCTGGCGGTGATGATGCGCATGCGCCTGGGCGCGCAGTTGCAGGCCCTGGCCGACGGCCGCGACGCCGACAACCGCGTCGACCCCGCCCGCCTCCGGCGCCTGGACCGCGAGCTGTTGCGCGATGCCCTGCGGGTGGTGAACGCCTTCAAGGACCACCTGCGCGACAGTTTCCAGTTGCGGGCCGGATGATGTGGCCGGCCTGGCGACGCTGGCGCGACCGGCGCCTGCACGGGACCGGGCCCTGGGGGGCCCTGCTCGCCGCGCCGCCGGGCGGCCAATGGGTGTCGCTTGACCTGGAGACCAGCGGTCTTGACCCGGGCCGCGACCGCATCCTGTCGATCGCGGCGGTGCCGATCGTCGGCGACCGGGTCTGCCTGTCGCAGCGCTTCGAGGCGATCGTCAGGCCCGCGGCCGGCGCATCGCCACCCGACCTGGATGCGCTGCGCCACCATCGGCTGCGCCCGCAGGACCTCGCCGGCGGCCTGGCCCTGCAGGACGCGGTCGCGAGCCTGCTGGACTGGCTCGGGCCGCGACCGCTGGTCGGCTACCGGATCGGCTTCGACGTCGCCATGCTCGATGGCGTGGTTCCCGGGATCACCGGGTTCGCGCTGCCCAATCGCCGTATCGACATCGCGGCCCGTTACCGCGCCCGGCACCGTCACCGCGCCCCCGAGGCGGCTGTCGACGAGACCGGCTTCGAGGCGCTCGCCACCGCCCTGGGCATCCCGCAGCTGGGCCGCCATACCGCACTGGGCGACGCTACGACCGCGGCCCTGTGCTGGCTGGCCCTTGAGGCGGGCCGCTGAACAGGCGGATCGCCCAGCCGGCGATCCGGGCGGGCGCCACGTAACCTTGTGAAATCAATCACATTTTCCAGCGCCAAGAATTATTTGATTTGACCCGTGATGGTGTCCGCGGTAACTGATGGAGGTCGGGGCCTCGTCGCTGGGGCGGCCTTGCCCCGCCCCAGCGCCAGCGTTGCGCCCGGACCGGGCGGAGCCCGGCATGCCCTTCGGGGCCCAACCACGCATCCCCTGCCGTTGGACCGCAGACCGCGCATGCGATGCGTCAGGTGGCCGATCCGCCACCTTCATTATGAAAAGGGAGAGACATGATGAAGTCGAACGACATGCCTGTTGCTTCACCCCGCCGCGGGGTCCGCGTCCTCGCCGGGACCGGCCTGGGTGCGGCCGCCACCAGCGCCCTGGCGCTGGCCCTGATGGGCCCTGCCCCGACGGCCCATGCCCAGGACGCGGTGATCACCACCACGCCGCGACCCGCCCCCATCGTGGTCGGCGTGCCGCGCCGCTCGCGCATCATCCTGCGCGGCCGCTCCGGCACCGCGTCCGACGGCGGCTCACCGAGCGCCACGACGATCACCACGCCCGATGCCAGTTTCATCAAGGTCCACTTCGACCACTTCGAGTTGCCGGCCGGCGTCGTGCTCGAGGTCTCCAATCCCGAGCGGACCGAGGTCTACCAGTACCGCCAGGGCCAGTTGGACGCGCACACCGTCGACCCCGACATGGGCCAGAACGGGATCAGCAGCTTCTCGGCGATGTCGATCAGCGGCCCCACCGCAGTGCTGCGCCTCGTCGGCGAGGCGACCGAGCCCTGGTCGAGCCGCCACAGCGTGGACATCTCCAGCTACCTGGAGGGCTACCCCGAGGAGATGCTGCCTGAACTGCAGAGCGAGGGCCTGTTGTCGACCAGCGGCGACGTCGGCGCGACGTCGATCTGCGGCAGCGACGACAAGCGCCCGGTCGCCTGCTATGTCGACAGCGACCCGGACGCCCATGACCGCTCGCGCCCGGTCGGCCGCATGCTCAGCAGCGGCGGCAGCCTCTGCACGGTGTGGCGCGTGGGCCCGGACAACCGGCTGTTCACCAACAACCACTGCATTTCCACCCAGGCCGGCGTCAGCGGCGCCGAGTTCTGGTTCAACTACCAGCAGGCCAGTTGCACCAACACGGCGACCGCCACGGTGACCAAGGTCACCGGCAACCAGATGCTGCGCACCGACGAAGCGCTCGACTACACCCTGTTCACCGTCAACGACTTCGCCTCGCTCGCCTCGTTCGGCTACCTCGGACTGGACGTCGGCTCGCTTGCCGTCGGCGACGGGCTGTTCATCGCCCAGCACCCGGGCGGGCGCAAGAAGGAACTGGGCGTCAACGACGGCAGCGCCGCCTGCACCATCAAGACCACCAACGGCTCGGGGACCAGCGGCAGCCCGGGCAGCGACATCGGCTATACCTGCGACACCGAGGGCGGCAGCTCGGGTTCGCCGGTGATCTCGCGGGCGTCGAACAAGGTCATCGCCCTGCACCACCTGGGCGGTTGCAACAACCAGGGCGCGAAGATCTCGCGCATCTGGCCGCAGGTCGCCAGCTACTTCAACAACCAGGTCCCCGATGGCGACGACGGCGGCGGCACCGATCCCGATCCGGATCCGACGCCGGGCAGCCTGCAGAAGGGCGTGCCGGTGAACGTCAGCGGCGCGCAGGGCGCCGAGACCCGTTACACGATCACCGTCCCGGCCGGCGCCAGCAACCTGGGCTTCACCACCAGCGGCGGCAGCGGCGACGCCGACCTGTACGTCCGCTTCGGCTCGGCCCCGACGACCAGCACCTACGACTGCCGTCCGTACAGGAGCGGCAATGCCGAGAGCTGTACCTTCGCCAGCCCGCAGGCCGGCACCTGGCACGTGATGCTGCGCGGCTACAGCGCCTACAGCGGGCTGTCGCTGGTCGCCGACTACGCCACCGGCGGTGGCAGCGGCGCGCCGTGCACGGGTTGCACCGCCTATACCGGCTCGCTGTCGGGCACCGGCAACAGCGCGGTGCAGCCCAACGGCAGCTACTACCAGTCCGGCGCGGGCGCGCAGAAGGGCTGGTTGCGCGGCCCCGCGGGGACCGACTTCGACCTGGAGCTGTACCGCTGGAGCGGCTCGGCCTGGAGCAAGGTCGCGCAGTCGACCACCGCCACCAGCGAGGAGTCGATCAGCTACAACGGCACCGCCGGCTACTACTACTGGCGGATGGTCTCCTACTCGGGCAGCGGCAGCTACACCGTCTGGCTGGACACGCCCTGACCCCGGCGCGTCCACGCCCGTTCCCTACGAGCCCCGGCCCCACGCCGGGGCTCGTCGCATCCGGCACCCGGGCCACTGCGATCGACGCGGGGTTCACGATTCGCAGGCGGCGTAGGGAGAGCCGTCCACCAGGGCCTGGCGACGCGGCGACAAGGGCGGCCCGCCCTTCCAGCCACGATCGAAGCCATCGACGCGAAGGGTCTGCGGCACCTCGCCCTCGTTGAACAGGAACACCACGGGGCGTTCACCGCCGGTGTAGGGAAACACCGCACGTGCGATGCCTTCGTAGGCGGGCCCGAAGTAGGTCCAGCTGACGTCCGGGCGGCTCACGCGATCGGTGTGCCCATCCACCGTGATCTCCAGCCCATCCGGGGCGACCACGATGCGGGGGCCGGTGCTGCAGTCGCCGCCCGGTCCATAGCTGCCGAAGGCCTCGGCGAAACTGCCGGGAGGCAGTGGTGCGTCTGCATGCGCCAGCGGTGCCAGCAGCAGGAGGGCGAGGATGGGCAACGGACAGGTCATGACAGCCTCCGGGCACGCGCTCATGTCGACGAGAACGCGGGGGCCTGGACGCAACGGACACGGTGCGCGGACGCCTGCGGGGCGGACGCGCGACGCAGGACGCGAAAGGCGGGGTCGCGTCGTGCGCCGGGATGACGGCTGGGAAGTCGCGTTGGGCGCTGGGGTCGTGCGCCGGCGCGTCGAACGGGCGCATGCCCCGGAACGCAAACGGCCCGCCTTGCGGCGGGCCGTCTGGATCCCGGCTTTCGCCGGGGTGACGCATTGGCAAGGGCGGTTCCGCTACGCGGAGCCGCGCCGTTGCATCACTTGATCTTGCCTTCCTTGTACATCACGTGCTTGCGGACGACGGGATCGTACTTCTTGATCTCCATCTTGGCAGGCGTGTTCTTCTTGTTCTTGTCGGTGGTGTAGAAGTGGCCGGTGCCGGCCGAGGAGATCAGGCGGATCTTGTCGCGCTTGGAAGCCATGGTTCAGTCCTCCTCAGACCTTTTCGCCGCGTGCGCGGAGATCGGCCAGGACGGCGTCGATGCCGTTCTTGTCGATGGTGCGCAGGGCCTTGGTGGAAATACGCAGCTTCACCCAGCGGTTCTCGCTGGCAACCCAGAACCGGCGCTCGTGCAGGTTGGGCATGAAACGGCGGCGGGTCTTGTTCATGGCATGCGAGACGTTGTTGCCGGTCGTCGTACGCTTGCCGGTGACTTGGCACACTCGGGACATTACGCACCTCGTAATTTGTTTTCGCGGACGGATCCGCAAAACGCTTGATGATGCTTCCCTTGGCCAGGGAGGCGGCGGCCCCAGCGCCGACCGGGGTATCCGGGGCGATGCGCGATACGGGAGGGTGGACGGCCTCGCTGCCAGGCGGTGGGCGGAATCGCGCTTCCGGGCCACCCGGCGGGGTCGAAACGACCTGCCGGACACAGCGAGCCGGGCATTATGCCTGCCCGGGGGCCGCCACGCAATACTTATCCACAAGCCCGGGGCGGCGCGCCCGACGGCGGGTCAACCGGCTTTGTCTCCGGCGTCGGCACGGGCCGCCACCCGGGTTTCGGCGATCCAGCGCCGCACCTCGGCCTCCAGCACCGGCAGCGGCAGCGAGCCCTGGCGCAGGATCGCGTCGTGGAAGGCCTTCACGTCGAAATCCGCGCCCAGCTCGCGCTCGGCCTCGGCGCGCAGCTTGACGATGGCGATCTCGCCGAGCTTGTAGCTCAGGGCCTGGCCGGGCCAGGAAATGTAGCGGTCGACCTCGGTGGTGACTTCGTGCTCGCTCAGCGCGGTGCGGTCGCGCAGATAGGCCTGGGCCTGTTCGCGGGTCCAGCCCTGGGCATGCACGCCGGTGTCGATGACCAGGCGGCAGGCCCGCCACATCTCGTAGGTCAGGCGGCCGAATTCTTCGTATGGGGTCTGGTAGATGCCCATCTCCTGGCCGAGTTTCTCGGTGTACAGGGCCCAGCCCTCGCCGTAGGCGGAGATGTAGGACTCGCGCCGGAACGCGGGCTGCCCGGTCTGTTCCTCGGCGAGCGCGCCCTGCAGGGCATGGCCGGGCGAGGCTTCGTGAAGGGTCAGCGCGGGCAGGTTGTACAGCGGCCGCGACGGCAGGTCGTAGGTGTTGACCCAGTAGGTGCCCTTGCCGCCGCGTCCGGCGGTCCAGAACGGGGCGATGTCGTCGGGCACCGGGATGATCGTGAAGCGTCCGCGCGGCAGCGTGCCGATGAACTTGCCGACCTCGCCGTCGACGCGCTTGGCGATCCACGCCGCGCGATCGAGCAGGCCCTGCGCGGTGGTCGCGTAGAAGCGCGGATCGGTGCGCAGGAAGTGCAGGAAGGCGGGGAACACGGCCTGCCCGGCCGGCGGTTCGAAGCCGGTCCGGGCGATGACCGCGTCCATCTGCGCCTGGATCCGCTCCACTTCGGCCAGGCCGATGGCGTGGATTTCGTCGGGCGACAGGTCCAGGGTGGTGTAGCGGCGGATCTGCTGCCGGTACCAGGCCTCGCCACCGGGCATCCGCGACGCGCCCAGGGTGGTGCGGGCGCGCGGCACGTATTCCTCGCGGAAGAAGGCCAGCAGGGTCCTGAAGGCCGGCACCACGCGGTCGCGGATGACCGTGCGCGCGGCCTGGCGCAGGCGCGCCTGTTCGGCGGCGGGGATGCGTGCGGGCAGGTGGCGGAACGGCGCGTAGAGGTTGGCCTGCTCCGGGTCGTCCAGGCCGGCGGTCGCCGCGATCGAGGCGTCGCGGCCGTCGAGCACGGCGCGCGGGACGCTGAAGCCCCGGTCGAGGCCGGCGCGCATGTTGGCGATCTGCGCGTCGAAATAGCGCGGCACGTCGTCCAGGCGGGCGATGTAGGCCTCGGCGTCGTCGACGTCCTCGAAACGGGTGCGCGCCATGAAACCGAGGTTCGACCAGAACGAGGAGTCGGAATTGAAGGGCATCTCGTAGCCCCGCAAGCGGACCTCGGCGGCGAGGTTCTCCACCTGCGGGCGGTACACCGCCAGGTTGATGCGGTTCGCCTCCGACAGGCTGTCGACGTCGAGCGCGTCGAGTTGCGCCAGCACGTCCTCCCAGACTGCCAGGCGCGCCCGTTGGCTGGCCGCGTCGACCGAGGGCATGCGACGGTTGCCGGCGGCGCCCTCGCTGTCCTCGTCGGCGCCGCCGGACTCGCGCTGGCGCCAGTCCCATTCGCGGGTATGGATGGCCTCGAAGCGGGCGTCGGCGGCGGATGGCGCCGGAGCCACGCTGGCGGTCGCCGGCGTGGCGGCGCCGGCAAGGCAGGGGGCGAGCGAAAGGGCGAGGCACAGCGGCGCGAGGGCCAGGGCCAGGGCGGCAGGACGCATGGGCGATCGGAACTCGGTGGCGTGAACCCCGATTCTCGCATCCCCGGCCCGCGGCGACTGTGCGGGCCCGGGCGCGTCGCGCTCAGTGCGTGGCGCGGTCGCGATGCCAGCCGCGGTGGCGGATGTCCAGGTACAGGCTGTAGGCCGCGGTGAAGGACGGGAACAGGTTCTGGATCACGCCGACCGCGTCCTGCTTCTGCGAGAACAGGAAATAGCTCAGCGTCATCGCGCTGCCGACCAGGCTCATGTACCAGAACAGGCGCGGGATCACCGGCTTGCCGTGCTTGCGCGAGGCCACGAACTGCACCAGCCAGCGCCCGCCGAACATGGTCGCGCCGGTCAGGCCGATCAGTTTCCAGGGCGACATGTACAGGCCGGTCCACTCGAGCCAGACGATCGGTTGGTTCATGAAGTCGCCCATGCGCTCAGATCTCCTCGGTGCGGGTCACCTTGCCGCGCTTGATCAGCCAGGCCACGCCGCGCAGGTCGCTGATCCCGACCAAGGCGCGGTTGAGGTTGTTGTACTTGGACACGCCGGCGGTGCGGTGGCGGTGGTTGACCGGCACGCTGACCGTCTTCCAGCCGGCGCGCTGCATCAGCGCGGGCAGGTAGCGATGCATGTGGTCGAAGTGCGGCAGTTCCAGGAACGCGGCGCGCTCGAAGAGCTTGATCCCGCAGCCGGTGTCGGGGGTGTCGTCGCGCAGCATGCGGGCGCGGATGGCATTGGCCCACTTCGAGGCCCAGCGCTTGCTGCCGCTGTCCTGGCGGTCGACCCGCCAGCCGGCGAACAGGCGCGTGTCGGGGTCGGCGCGGTCGCGCTCGGCGAGCAGCCGCGGGATGTCGGCCGGGTCGTTCTGGCCGTCGCCGTCGAGGGTGGCGATCCACTCGCCGCGCGCGGCCTTGATCCCGTTGCGCACGGCCGTGCTCTGGCCGCTCTGGGTGGCGTGGTGGATGACGCGCAATTCGGGCACCTCGGCCTTGAGCGCACGCAGCACGTCGAGGGTGTCGTCTCGCGAATGGTCGTCGACGTAGATGATCTCGAAGGGCACCACGCCGCGCAGGGCGGCGGTGATCTCGTGGACCAGCGGGGCGGCGTTGTCGCGCTCGTTGAACACGGGCACGACGACGGAAAGCGAAGGAGGGGTCGGCGTCATGGTCGGGGATGTTGTCCGTGGGCGTTGGCACGGGAAAAGCCGCGGTCGCGGCTGGCGCTCATCCTACTCTGCCGGGGACCGGGAAGCCGAGCGGCGCCGGGGTGCCGCCGGCGGCACCGGCAGGCATCGTTCAGGCATGTTCGCCGAAGTAGTCGCGGCACCAGTCGACGACCCGCGGCAGGCCGGCCTCGATCGAGGTACGCGGCTCGAAGCCCAGGGCCTCCCGCGCGCGCACGGTGTCGGCCATGGTCTCGACCATGTCGCCGGGCTGCATCGGCTTGTAGACCTTGCGCGCCTCGCGCCCGGCGGCCTGCTCGATCACCTCGATGAAGCGCTCCAGCTCGACCGGGGTGTGGTTGCCCAGGTTGAACACGCGGTGCGGCGGGATGCCGTTGACGCAGGCCGGCGGCGGGTGGTCGAGCGCGGCCAGCACGCCGGCGACGATGTCGTCGATCCAGGTGAAGTCGCGACGCATCCGGCCGTTGTTGAACACCTCGATCGGGCGTCCGGCCAGCACCGCGCGGGAGAACAGCAGCGGCGCCATGTCCGGTCGGCCCCAGGGCCCGTAGACGGTGAAGAAGCGCAGGCCGGTGGCGCGCAGGCCATAGAGCTGGGCGTAGGTGTAGCCCATCAGTTCGTTGGCCGCCTTGGTCGCCGCATACAGCGAACGCGGCTTGTCGATGCGCTGGTCCTCGGAGAACGGCGGGGTCGCCGAATCGCCGTAGACCGACGAGGAGCTGGCGTACACCAGGTGCTCGACGTGGCGGTGGCGGCACAGCTCCAGCAGGTTGACGAAACCGGCCAGGTTGCTGTCGACGTAATCGTGTGGGTGCGTGAGCGAGTAGCGCACGCCGGCCTGGGCGGCCAGGTTCACCACGCGCACGAAGCCGAACTCCTCGAACAGCCCGGCCAGGCCGTCGCGATCGCCCAGGTCGAGCGCGCGGATCTCCACGTCCGGGCACAGCGCGGCGACACGGTCGTGCTTGAGCCGGGGGTCGTAATAGGCGTTGAAATTGTCCAGGCCGACGACGGCCTCGCCGCGCGCGCGCAACGCGCGGCAGACGTAGGCGCCGATGAAGCCGGCGGCACCGGTGACCAGGACGGGGGGCGGGGTGTCGTTCATGGCAGCTCGTGGCGGCCGGCCTTTGCGCCGGGCTCGGGATGGATGTCGAAGGCCAGCGACAGGCGCAGCCGCGCCGCCGCTTCGCACAGCCAGGTGCCCAGTTCGAAGCCGAAGCTCTCGCCGGCGGACAGGCCGACCGCCAGCTCGCAGCGACCGCCCTCCCCCGCCAGTGCCTGCAGGGCGGGCTGGTGCGGGGCCAGGCGGTCGAGCTGGCGTCGCATGAAGGCCTCGAAGGGCTCCTCGGCCCAGGCCCGCGCTCCGCCCGCGGCCAAGCCGTCGTCGGTCAGCGGCGCGGTG
>NZ_VICE01000094.1 GCF_006546775.1 Marilutibacter aestuarii | reverse complement strand
TGAACTCTTCCGTATACCGCTTGCCACTCATACACACCTCCGTGATTGCCATAATGTACGGCTTGGAGATGTCTAGTGAACCCGGGGCGATTCAGCCTTCGAGGCCGCGACCGTCCAACTCAACGTCATGAAGCCCCTGAGTGGCGATGGGTTGGCCGCCCGCACCTCCTACATCAGGGAGGGGCTCAAGAACGGACTGTTGCTGGAAGAGCGGGTCGGTATCAATCCCTACCGGATCGGTATCGTGGCGGGGAGCGACTCGCACGTCGGTGCGACCCAGCCGGACGAGGACCGGTTTACCGGCTTTCACGGCGAAGCCGGCGATACCCCCGAGCGTCGCATCGTCACCCCTGAGAATTTCTATGCCTACATGGTGGGCACCGGTGGGCTGACCGGCATCTGGGCGCCGCGGAATACGCGCGAAGCGCTGTTTTCCGCGATCAGGCGCCAGGAAACCTTCGGCACCACCGGCGTGCGCATCAACCCCCGATTCTTCAGGGGCTGGACCTGCACGACCGACATGGTGAGTGAACCGGGTTGAGTCGCCGAAGCCTACGACAAGGGCGTTCCGATGGGCGGGACCTTGCCGCCACGTACGGGCGACGGTGCACCCACCGTCGTCGTTGCCGCGTTGAAGGACCCGGACGGTGCCAACCTGGACCGCATCCAGATCGTCAAGGGCTGGGTAGCGGGTGGCGAGGCACACGACCACTTTTACGACGTCGCGTTGTCGGATGGCCGCGGCGTCGATCCGGGTACCGCAAGGCGCCCGCGGTAGGCAGTACAGTCGATGGCGGGACGGCGTCGTACACCAACGAGATCGGCGCGGCCGAGCTGTCCGCGGTATGGCGTGATCCCGATTTCGACCCCAGTATCCGCGCATCCTATTGCGTGCGCGTCCTGGAATTTCCAACGCCGCGTTGGAGCACCTACGATGCGGCCAGGCTCGGCATCGAGCCCCGCGGGGATGTCGAGACCATCATCCAGGAGCGTGCGTGGCCGTCGCCGATCTGGTACGACCCCGCCCGCATGGAGTAATGACGACGAGATCAAGCGTCGCCGCGTCTGGCCTGTCCTGGTTCTGGCGGTGGAGCCCTCAATACCCCGGCTTCGCCCCCTCCACCGGGGCCTGTGTGGCGGCGCGCCTTGCGAGGACTGCTTCGCGGTGGGCGATGTAGGCGTTGGCGGCGAAGATGACGATGGCGCCGGCGAGGGTCCAGCGGTCGACGCCCTGGTCGAACAGCACCCAGCCCAGGAGGGCGACGATGGGCAGCTGCATGAAGCTGATCGGGGTGAGGGCGGAGACGTCGCCGAGCTTGAGCGCGCGGGTCCAGAGCATGTGGCCGGCGGTGCCGAAGATGCCGGCGCAGATCGCCCACAGCCAGGTGATGCCCTGCGGCCACTCCCAGACGAAGAGGGCGGGGGCGAGGGACATGGGCACCCATAGCAGGGTGGTGTAGATGACGATCCGGTCGGCCGGTTCGCTCTTGGACAGCTGCTTGATCTGGATGGCGACCAAGCCGCTGAGCACCGCCGCGGCGAGGGCGATCAGGGTGCCGGTGGTGAAGCCGTCGGTGCCGGGGCGGACGATCAGCAGCACGCCCAGGAAGCCAACCGCGACCGCGGCCCAGCGCCGCATGCGCACCTGCTCGCCCAGCCAGAACACCGCGAAGATGGTGACGAACAGGGGCGAGGAATACGACAGCGACACCGCCTGCGCGAGCGGCAGGTGGCCGATCGCCCAGAAGCCGCAGAACATCGAGACCACGCCGACCAGGCAGCGGAACAAGTAGCGCGGCAGCTGGTCGGTCCTGAGGATGCCGGTGCCGTGGCGGATCAGCAGCGGCGCGGTGGCGAGCAGGCCGAAGAAGTTGCGGAAGAACGCGACTTCGAAGGTGTGCAGGGTCTCCGAGGCGAGGCGGATCATGATGACCATGAACGCGAACATGACGGTGCTGCCCAGCATCAGCAGTGCGGCGCGGCCGTGGGTGGTCATCGGATCGGGATACCTGTGTTGGAAAAGGCGGGGTGCGGGTAGGGAGTGCCGGCGCCGCCCATGGGGATGCGGGACATCGCGTCCTCGGGGCATGGGGTGGGAGGCGGTGGCCGGCCGTGGAGGCCGTGTGGTGACGTCTTGCGGGCGACGCGTGCGCTTACCACGACGCGCCGACGATGCGGGGTTCGGGTTCGAGGGCGACGCCGAAGCGCACGTTGACGGAATCGGCGACGCGGCGGGCGAGGTCGAACAGTTCCTGCCCGCTGGCGTGGCCGTGGTTCACCAGCACCAGTGCATGGCTGGCGGCGATCCCGGCGTCACCGGAGCCGTGGGTGTCGCGGTGTCCCTTCCAGCCGCAGGCATCGATCAGCCATGCGGCAGAGAGCTTGCGGCGGTCGCTGGCGTCGCCGGGGAACACCGGCAGGCCGGGGTGCGCCTGGCCCAGTGCCTCGGCCTGGGCCGCCGGGACGATGGGGTTCTTGAAGAAGCTGCCGGCGTTGCCGAGCACGGCGGGGTCGGGCAGCTTGCGTCGGCGGATCGCGATGACGGCCGTGGCGACGTCGCGCGCGTCGGGCGCGGTGACGCCCATGGCGGCCAGCTCCTCGCCGATGCCCGCGTAGCCGATGCGCGGCGCGGCGCGGCGGGGCAGGGCGAACTCGACGGCGGTGACGATGTAGCGGTCGCGCTCGCGCTTGAACACGCTGTCGCGATAGGCGAACGCGCATTCGGCCGCGGAGAGGCGCAGGAAACGCCCGGTGGCCGGCTCCCAGGCTTCGACTGCATGCACGAACTCGCGCACCTCGACTCCGTACGCGCCGATGTTCTGGATCGGCGCGGCGCCGACCGTGCCGGGGATCAGGGCCAGGTTCTCGAGCCCGTTGAGGCCGCGCGCCAGGGTCTCCATGACGAAGTCGTGCCAGCCGGCGCCGGCGTCCACGCGCAGGAGGGTGCGCTCGTCGTCTTCGCCGATCACCTCGATCCGGGTCCCGGTGAGGGCGAGGAGTGGTACCTGCGGGTCGGCGACGAACAGCAGGTTGCTGCCGCCGCCGAGCACGATCGGCGGGCCGCTGTCGGGCAGGCCGGCGAGGGCATCGGGCAGGGCGCGGGCGTCGTCGACCTCGACCAGCCAGGCGGCACGCGCAGACACGCCGAAGGTGTTGCGGGCGCGCAGCGGCGCATCGCGCAGGACGGTGGGCGGGGACGGCGGGCTCACGACGCGGCGGTCACGGCTTGGGACGCAGCGGATCGCTGCTCGGGGCTTCCTTGCGACGGCGCATGGCCTCGACGCAATCGTGCACCAGCGACGGTCCGCGATAGACCAGGCCGCTGTAGAGCTGCACCAGTGTGGCGCCGGCGGAGGTCTTGGTGACCGCGTCGGCGCCGCTGAGGATGCCGCCCACGCCGATCAGCGGGATCGACTCGGGCAGGCGCGTGCGCATCATGCGCAGCACGGTGGTGGCCTGGCCCATCAGCGGCCGGCCGGACAGGCCGCCGGTCTCGTCGGCATGCTTCTGGCCTTCGACCGCGGTCCGCGAGACCGTGGTGTTGGTGGCGATGACGCCATCGACTTCCAGCTCGGTCAGCACGCGCGCGCAGGCATCGATGTCGGCGTCGGTGAGGTCCGGGGCGATCTTGACCAGCATCGGCACGCGGCGGCCGTGCTTGGCGCCCAGGCGTTCCTGTTCTTCGCGCAGGATGCTGACCAGTCGTCGCAGCTGCTGTTCTTCCTGCAGCTCGCGCAGGCCCGCGGTGTTGGGCGAGGAGATGTTGACCGTCACGTAGTCGGCCAGCGGATAGACCCGCGACAGGCCGTACATGTAGTCGCCCTCGGCGATCTCGTTGGGCGTGGCCTTGTTCTTGCCGATGTTGATGCCCAGCAGGCCCTTGCCGCGGTTGCGCGACTGCTCGACGTTGCGCACCAGCACGTCCACGCCCAGGTTGTTGAAGCCCAGGCGGTTGATGATGCCGCGCTGGCGGGGCAGGCGGAACATGCGCGGTTTGGGGTTGCCCTCCTGCGCGCGCGGGGTGACGGTGCCGATCTCGACGAAGCCGAAGCCCAGGTCGAACAGGGCGTCGATGTGCTCGCCGTTCTTGTCCAGGCCGGCGGCGAGGCCGACCGGGTTGGGGAATTCAAGGCCGAAGGCGCGGGTGGGCAGGGGCGCCGGCCGCCGTGCGACCAGGCGGGTCATGCCGGCCCGGTGCAGCGAGTCCAGCGATCGCAGGGTCAGGTCATGCGCCCGTTCGGGATCGAGTCGGAACAGCAGCGGGCGTGCGAGCGCGTACATCGACGGGGGAATCTCCTGGGCGATGCGGCCGGGAGGGGTCGCAGGTCCGGTGCGGATGCCGCCGACACGGCCCCCGCGGGCGGCCCGCCAGTGTCGCTGGCGGCCATTCCGGTGGGGATCGGGTCGACGTACCCATTGTGCCTGAGCGCCACCGATATGGGGACGCCCGGAAGACGGCCGCCGTCGAAGCGGCCGACCGGGCAAGGCGGTCGGGGCCGGACGGGCCGGCCCCGGGGTCGATCAGAGGTCGAACTTGATGCCCTGGGCCAGCGGCAGCGCGTCGGAGTAGTTGATCGTGTTGGTCTGGCGACGCATGTAGGCCTTCCAGGCGTCGGAGCCGGACTCGCGGCCGCCGCCGGTTTCCTTCTCGCCGCCGAAGGCGCCGCCGATCTCCGCGCCCGAGGTGCCGATGTTGACGTTGGCGATGCCGCAGTCCGAGCCGGCCGCCGACAGGAAGGCCTCGGCGGCCTTCAGGCTCTCGGTGAAGATCGCCGAGGACAGGCCCTGCGGGACCGCGTTCTGCAGGGCGAGGGCTTCGTCGAGCTTGCTGAACTTCATCACGTACAGGATCGGCGCGAAGGTCTCGTGCTGGACGATCTCCGCGTCGTTGTCCAGGCCGGTGACGATGGTCGGCAGGACGAAGTTGCCGGCGCGGTCGATCTTCGCGCCGCCGGTCTCGATGGTGCCGCCCGCGGCCTTGGCCGCCTCGATGGCGTCGAGGTAGGCGTCGACGGCATCGCTGCTGTTGAGCGGGCCCATCAGGTTGGCCGGGTCGGTCGGGTCGCCGATCTTGCCTTCGACCTGCTTGTAGGCGCCGACCAGCTTGGCCAGCACGTCGTCGTAGATGGCCTCGTGGATGAAGGCGCGGCGGGTGCTGGTGCAGCGCTGGCCGGCGGTGCCGACCGCGCCGAACACGATCGCCGGGATCGCCAGCTTCAGGTCGGCGCTCTGGTCGACGATCATCGCGTTGTTGCCGCCCAGCTCGAGCAGCGAGCGGCCCATGCGGCGCGCGACGCGCTCGCCGACGGTGCGGCCGACGCGGGTGCTGCCGGTGAAGCTGACCAGGGCGATGCGCTTGTCGTCGACGAAGTGCTGCGCCAGCTCGGTGCCGCCGTCGTTGAACAGGAAGAAGATGTCCGGGAAGCCGCCCTTCTTCAGCGCCTCGTTGCAGATCTTCATCGAGGCGATCGCCGAGAGCGGGGTCTTGGGCGAGGGCTTCCAGATGCAGATGTCGCCGCAGACGCCGGCGACGAAGGCGTTCCAGGCCCACACCGCGACCGGGAAGTTGAAGGCCGAGATGATGCCGACCAGGCCCAGCGGGTGCCACTGCTCGTACATGCGGTGGCCGGGGCGCTCGGAATGCATGGTCAGGCCGTAGAGCTGGCGCGAGAGGCCGACGGCGAACTCGCCGATGTCGATCATCTCCTGCACTTCGCCGTCGCCCTCGGGCTTGGACTTGCCCATTTCCAGGGCGACCAGCGAGCCCAGCGCGTCCTTGTTCTCGCGCAGCGCCTCGGCGCACAGGCGGATGGCTTCGCCGCGACGCGGGGCGGGGGTGGTGCGCCAGACCTTGAAGGCGGCCTCGGCGCGCTTGACGATGGTGTCGTAGTCGGCCTTCGAGGATGCCTGCACCTTCGCCAGCACCGTGCCATCGGTCGGGTTGATCGGCTCGAGGATGCCGGCATCGCTGGTCTTCGACCACTCGCCGTTGCCCAGGTAGGTGCCGGATTCGTTGCCGCTCAGGCCAAGTGCGGAAAGGACGGGATGGGTCATGGAAACTCCTGTGGTTCGAATGGCCGGCCGCGGGGCGACGGTGGGGCTGCCGCCGCAAGCGGGCGCGGAGAGGGCGCGACTGCGCCTGGAACATGGCGACCCCGGCACGATTCGAACGTGCGACCTTCCCCTTAGGAGGGGGACGCTCTATCCAGCTGAGCTACGGGGCCGAAGCCGGCTATTTTCGCATGAACCGGGCAGCCGACGGAAATCGGCCGCCGCGGGCCTCATTTGCCGAGGATCTCCAGGATGCCCAGGGCCATCCGGCGCCGGCTCGGCGACAGGCGCCGGAACTGGGTCAGGGCCAGGCTCTCGTCGGCGTCGCGGGCGAAATCGTCGACGATCACCGCCGGGTCGGCCTCGACCTCGTCGCAGCGGGAGGGGCCGCGGCCGCTCGCCAGCCATTCGAAATTGACACCGGTCTCCAACGCGAGTTTGATCAGGTGCTCGACGCTCGGCGTGGTGCCGGCGGCCTGTTCCCATTGGGTCACCGCGCTGCGCTTGACGCCAATGCGTCGCGCCAGTTCGGCCTGCGACAGCGTGGCCATGACCCGTGCCTTGCGTACCCTCAGCGACAATGCACTCACGTGGTGTCCTTTCGTCGTCCATGCAAGGCGGCGCGCAGATGGCGCACCGTGCTTACCGGTAAGCGATTCTTGCGTGATCTTGCCCGCTATCGCTGACCGTCCGGCGGATATCCCTGTCGAGCTTGCCCTGAAAGCGAACGGACAGTGCTGCTTGCGCAGGCCAATCCGTGACCGGCCTTCCAAGTCGCGCACGAATATGCGAAACAGGTCGCCCGCTCGAACGCGCCTGCGCGGACCGGCGGACCAGGCCTCCCGGCATGATGCCGACCGGCCCCGGCCAGGGGCGACCCGTCGCGCACGACCGGGCAGGCCATCGGGTTCCGGCCGGGGGCCGGACGCGGCACGCGCCTTGTGGGAGCACACACGGAATGCTCAGGATCTGCCTGTTCGGTTCGTTGTCCGTCGCCCACGGCGAGGGTGGGCCTGGGGCGCGTAGCCTGGCGGGGCGTTGCGGCAGCCTGCTGGCCTACCTCGCGCTGGGGCATGGACGCTACTTCAGTCGCTCGGAACTGCAGTCGAGCCTGTGGTCGGAGCGCTCGGCGTCGTCCAGCCCGGGCTCGTTCAACACCGCGCTCTGGCGGTTGCGGCGCCTGGTGGAAACGCCCCCGCTGAAGCCGGGCGACCTGATCGTCTGCGATCGCCGCGGGGCGATCGGCCTGAACGGTCCGGCCGGCGTCTGGCTGGACGTGGAGGAGTTCGAGCGACTGGTCACGCCCGGCCTGGAAAAGCCGCCCGAACGCCTCACCGACGCCGACATCGACGGCCTGCGTCGCGGCGTGGAGCTCTACACCTCGGACATCCTGCTGGACCTTTCCGACGACTGGGCGCTGCGCGAGCGCGAGAAGCACCGTCGCAACCACCTCAACGCGCTGGGCCGACTGATGCAACTGGCCACGATCCGGCGCGACCATGCCGAGGCGATCCGCCACGGCCAGGCCATCCTCGACCACGACGCCCTGCGCGAGGACGTGCATCGCGAGCTGATGCAGCTGTTCGTGCTCAGCGGCCAGCGCGCCCAGGCGCTGCAGCAGTTCGAGGCCTGCCGGGAACTGCTGCGGCGGGAGCTGGCGATCCAGCCGATGCGCGAGACGATGGCGGTCTACCAGCAGATCGCGGAGAGCGCGATCGGACCGCCAAGGACGCTGCCGCCGTCGATGCCACCCGCTTCGCCGGCAATGTCGCCGGCACCGGCGCAGGACCCGTCGCCATGGGCCATGCCCGTTGAAACCCTGCCCCCGCGCCAGCCTGCGGGCCCGCCGCACGCCTGCGAGCTGATCGACGCCGCGCGCAAGCAACTCGCCGCCGCCGACGCGCAACTGCAGCTGAGCCTGCGCCTGATGCGCCAGTAGCCGACGCGCTTCACCGCGCTTCCCATGCTCGCTGGGCGCTGCCCCGGGGGGCGCTTTGGCGCGCGTACCCGACGGGCCGTCACGGCGCATCACCACTGCATCACGGGACGGCAGGAAGGCGTGGCGATGCGGTGACCCGGCGGTGATGCGGCGGTGACGCGGGGGTGAGCGGACGGGCGCAGTCTCGATCCCGGCCTCACTGCTTGGACGACCCGCCATGGCATTGCTCGAGGATCGAAGCGCCGCCTTCATCGTACGCGTCTGGAACGAACGCCGGGACAGCGATGCCGTGGCGGCCGAATGGCGTGGCTCCGTCGAGCACGTGCAATCCGGCCAGCGCACCTTCTTCCGCCACCTCGAGACGGTGGTGGACTTCATGAAACCGCATCTTGAAGGCATTGGCATCGATGCCCAGCAGCGCTTCTGGGAGCGCATCTCGAACGTCATCCAGGACGCCGGCGACGCCCCCGTCGCGCTGGCGCTGGAGGGTGGCGCGCGCACCCCGCCAATGAGTCCGGGCGGCGAGCGGCCGCGCCGCCACCCCGCCACGCCCCCCAAGTGAGCCGTCCAAGGAGTTCAGTCATGGCACTCATTCGAGCCAACCGCGAATCGATCGACGATCGCTTCAGCGTCCTGGGCTTCACCGTCCGCACCGACCTGCCCTTGTTCGAGATCGGCCTGGCGACCGACCCGGAGCTGCTGAAGGCCGAGAACCGCTCGCACAGGACCACGCGGAACTTCTTCTCCAGCCGCCTGCTTGCCGCGGGCGGCAACGGACGCACGATGCCCGGCGGCCGGGAAGCCGTTTACCTGGTGCCGCCCGCGGTGGTGGCGCGTTTCATCGGCCAGCCACGCCTGTACTTCGGCGTGGCGACCTACCAGGACAAGGACCGCAACCGGCCGATCTCGGTCAAGACCCCGGATGCCGGCCACATGTACGTGAGCCTGTCGGGCCTGACCGAGCGCGGCCTGCGCCGTACCCTCGGCGGCAACGGCCAGGGTGGGAACGGGCACGCACTGGTCTGGGGCGGCGACGCGCTCGCGCCGGCGACGAACGGCGCGGCGGGCCGCAACGGCGCCGCGGGCGGCAACGGCCACGCGAATGGCAGTGCCGACGCGCAAGCATCGGCACCGTATAGCGATGGCTACTCCGACGACCTGTGGGAACAGGGCGCCAGTGGCGCGGGCCCGGCGCCCGGCACGAGCGGCGGCGCGGCCAACGGACAGGCGTCCCCGGCCATCAACGGCGCCGCGCCTGATGCGAACGCGTCCACCCCGCCGGCGACGGCGCAGGACTGGCGCGCGACGCCCACGCGCGCGTTCAGCGCCACCCCCGACGACGATGCGCGTCACGGCATCGAGGCACCGATCCCCGACGACGTCGCCACCGCGAGGGCGCAGTCGCGCAGTCCGCGCGCGCTTGCGGCACCGGCGCCGGAATACCCGCAGGCCGACCGTTTCGTCGCCGCCCACAGCGGCAACTTCCGTGCCACCTCCGGCGCGCGCAGGATCGAGCGCATCGTCATCCACATCACCGACGGCGGTGCCAACATCAACGGCACCATCGGCTGGTTCCAGAACCCGCAGGCGCGGGTCAGCGCGCACTACGTCGTCGGCCAGGACGGCGAGGTCGTGCAGATGGTGCGCCACGACGACGTGGCGTGGCACGCCCGCTCGGCCAACGGCACCAGCATCGGCATCGAGCACGTCGCCAACACCCGGGGCCTGCGGCCGACGCCGGCGCAGATGTGCGCGTCGGCCGCGCTCGTGACCTGGCTGTGCGACCGCTACGGCATCCCCGCAGACCGCAGCCACGTGCTGGGACACGCCGAGGCCGACACCGCGACCACCCACACCGGATGCCCGAACGCGGTCTGGGACTGGGACTATTTCATGGACATGGTGACCACGCGCACCTGCCACGAGCCGGGCGCGACCGCCACCACGCAATCGCTGCACGGCCGCCCCGCCGTGGCGACCGCGCAGGAGATCATCGCGCCGTTCTACGATCCGCGCGATCCGGCGACCGCGCTGCAATGCACGCGCGACGCCTTCAGCCAAGCGCGCGAGGAGTGGTTCTCCGGCGTCTCCGATACCCGGCAGTTCCCGCACTCGGCGATCTGCCAGCTGATCATGACCGCGGCCGACGGCCGCCAGTACCAGGGCACCGGCTTCTACATCGGCCGCAATCGCATCCTCACCTGCGCCCACAACCTGCATCGCAAGGCCCGGGTGCGGATCATCCCCGGTCGAAATGGACGCGGCGCCAAGCCTTTCGGCGAAACCACGGTCAATGCCTCGTCCTGGCGCGTGGCGCCACGCTACACCGGCCCGGGCAACTGGGACAACGACCTGGCCGTCATCGACAACGTGCCGATCGACGCGCCGCACGGGCAGTTCTTCCGCTTCCTCAATGCAAGTCCATCGGCCGAGTTGCCGGTCGTGGTCTGCGGCTATTCGGCCGGCTCGCGGAAGGTGCCGCAACTGGACGTGATCATCGACGGCGACAAGCAGCACCTGCACGGCGGCTACGTCAGCGAGGCGCCAACCCCGGACACGATCGACTATCCGATCCTCTCGCTGATGGGCGCGAGCGGCTCGCCGGTCTACACGATCACTGGCTCGGGGCGCCGGCTCGAAGCGCGCATCTGCGCGGTCCACGTGAGTGGCGAGCCGGTCGACCGCGGCCTCAATCGCGGCTGTTTCATCACCCCCTCGAAGATCGATTGGATCGAAGGGCGCGCGACCAGCTTCGCGCTCGACGAAGGTTCGGGCGCAGCCGCGGATGTCTCACCCGGCAGGGACGAGGCGGTGGATCCCGATGCGATCGGCATCACCATGGACGAACCGGTCGATGCGACGTCGCACGCCCAGTCGTGGGAGGCGCGTGCGTTGACCGGCGAGGCGCCCGACTATCCGGGCGCGAGCCGCTTCGCTGCCGCACACCCCCGCAACTTCACGCGAGGGCGGCGGCGCGACCGCGTGCTCGACCGCATCGTGGTCCACATCACCGCGGGCGGGCCCAACATCAACGGCACCATCGCCTGGTTCCAGAACGGCGAACGGGTGAATGAGCGCACCGGCAAGCCGATCCGCAGCAGCGCCCACTACATTGTCGGCCGCGACGGCGAGGTGGTGCAGATGGTGCACGATGCCGACACCGCGCACCATGCCTCACAGGCCAACTCGCGCAGCATCGGCATCGAGCACAACGCGAACAAGCCCGGCCGCTCGAATCCGCGGGACCTGCCGCCGACCGACGCGCAGTACGAGGCCTCGGCGGGCCTGGTGGCCTGGCTGTGCCGGCAGCACGGCATCGCCCCCGACCGCGAGCACATCCGCGGCCACCACGAGATATCCCCGTCCGACAACCACGACTGCCCGAGCTCGATCTGGGACTGGGACCGCTACATGGAATGCGTCCGGCAGGCGGTCGCGGCGCTGCAGGTGCCCGCGACGACCTCGCAGGGTGCGTATGCGACGGCGCAGGAGATCATCACGCCGTTCTACGACCCCGCCGATCCCTCGAGCGCCCTGGTATGCCAGGCCGACGCCTTCAGCCAGGCGCGCGAGGAATGGTTTGCCGGCGTGCCCAACACCACGATCTTCCCGCACTCGGCGATCTGCCTGCTGGAGATGAAGGATGCCTCCGGGCGCGTGCTGGGACGCGGGACGGGCTTCTACATCGGGGCCCGACGCATCCTGACCTGCGGGCACAACCTGCACGACGCGGGCATCGCCAGCGTCGACGTCGTCCCGGGCAAGAACGGGCAGGGCGGTGGCGGCAGCGAACCCTTCGGTCGCTTCAACGTGCGCCGGCGCCAGTGGCGCGTGCCCGCCAGCTACCGCGGCCGAAATGCCGCGTTCGACCTGGCGGTGATCGACAACGTGCCCAATCCCGCGCCCAACGGCCGCTGGTTCGATGCCCTGGAGGAACTGCGCCAGTCGCGGCCGGAGGGCGTGGTGGTCTGCGGCTATTCCTCGCGCTCGGAGCGGGTGCCGGAGCTGACCGCCGCCATCGACGGCTACAAGCAACACCTGCATGCCGGCTACATCGCCGCGCTCGGCGCCGGCGACAGCACCTTCGACTATCCGATCATGACCCTCAAGCGCGCGAGCGGTTCGCCGGTGTACTACCTGAGCGACCGCAGCGGGGCGATGAAAGCCTACGTGGTGGGCGTGCACATCAGCAGCGTCGCCGCGGCGCCAGACCTCAACCGCGGCTGCCGCCTGAGCGACGCCAAGATCGCCTGGATCGAAGGCCGCAGCAACGCGCTTGGCCTGGCCGAGCCGCAGGACGCGACGCCAGCGGTGGAGGACGGGGCGCCGTCGGACTTCGACGTGCAGCTGGTCCCGCAGCCGGACAAGAACGCCTGTTGGGCCGCCGCGATGGCGATGCTCCTGTCCCATCGCGGTCGCGCGTCCTTCGCCCCGGGCGACCTGGCCGCACAGGTCGGGCAATCGCTGGCCAGCTCCCATGGCTGGGAGTTGCTGGAGGCGGTGCGCGGTCGCTTCGGCTTCGAGGCGATCACGCAACCCTCCAACACCAGCCGGTACCACGCGCCGCGGCAGTGGGCGCGCTGGCTCGCGGCACACGGACCGCTGTGGGTGGTGATCGTCGGCGCCCCGCATGCCGTCGTGGTCGCCGGCATCCGCGGCGATCTCGACGATGCCGGTGCCAGCGAGGTCAAGGTGCTCAATCCCTGGGACACGCGCGTCACCTTCGACGCCGATCCAGTCGTGTTCAACCCCCCCAACGCGGGCTACGAAGACTGGCTGTCGTTCGAGGACTTCGCGTCGGCCTTTGGCAACATGGCCGAGCCGGACTACGGCAACTGGCGGGTGCTCTACCTGCCGGAGGGCGCGACGACTGCCACCGCGCAGTCCCTGGGCCGTGGCGGAGCGATCCGCCTGGCGCCGGCACCCGCGTCGCATGCCCTGTCGGAAGACCGAGCGCCGGACGCCGGGGACGTCGACCGCGTCGAGGCGATCGAGCCCAGCCGGGTGCCCGGTACGCGCATGACCCTGCGTCGCGGCAGCGCCGGCGCCAGCACCTGGGCGCTGGAGCAACTGGAGGGCATGAAGTCACCGGCGACGCCGGCCGCCGGCGACGACATCGAGGTCACCGAAGTGCAGGTCGACCTGAGCGACTGGCCGGCGCTGGAAGGCGAAGCCCCGCCGTTGCCCCTGGCGTTGCGCTTCCGCGCCGCCGGCGGCGCGGTGGGCGAGGTCCGCATCACGCCGGTCCCGACCGTAGCAGCGAGCGACGACGGTCCGCGCGTGGTCATTTCCGACACGCCGGAGGGCCTGAAGGACGTGGAAGCGCGCCTGCGACAGGCGCCGGCGGATGCACTGGCCCTGGACCACGGGGTCGACGTCATGGCCCGTATCGAGCCGGGCGAAGACATCGATGGCGTGGCCGTCCTGAAGGTCGGCATCGACTACCGCTTCGTCGGACTGGAGGCCGGCAGCCCGCTCGCCCGCATCGAACTGCAGCTGCTGGGCGATGGCCGTCACGAGCGGCACAACCTGTGGGTGGCCACGGCCTGAGGATCGCGACGTGACCGAGCGCAATGGCAGCGGCAACCGCATCTTCCCGCCCCGTCCGGGCGTGGCGACGGCGCGTGCGTTGGCCGGCGCGGCGGCGCCTTCCAGCGCCGCGCCCGCGGGGAACACCCCGGCCGCACCACGCCCCCAGGCCACCGAAACGATCGCGCGCCGCGCCGGCGCGATGGTCAACGAGATCGACTTCCCCGGCTTCGTCGCGCAGCTCGTCCATGGCACCTTCGACGCGATCGTCGATGCCTCGATCCGGCAGATGGAGAGCTACTCCAGCCTCGTCACTTCCGTGGCGAAGACGCTGGAGCAGTTCACCGAGGAGAATGTCACCCCCAACCAGGCGCGCGACTGGCTGGCCACCCGCTATCCCGGCGACGTGCAGCTGCTGTTGCCCGATGGCGGCGAGCGCGTGGAGCCCCGACTGGTCCCGCGCAGCGACGACCTGGAACCGGCCTGGCTGGCCGACTTCGGCATCGAGGGCGAGGTCCTGAGCGCCGAACTGCTGGAAGAACGCATCGTGCCCCAGGTGCGCCTGAAGGTCGGCGGCGAGCGGCAACAACTGCTGGCGACCATGGTCATGCTGGGCATGAACCGCGTCGTCGTCCGCGACGGCAGCATCACCAGCAAGGTGATGTTCCGCGCGGCGGCCCAGGACGCGGCGAAGGTCGGCTATGCCGCCGGCACCGACCCGAAGGCGGTGGCCAACTGGGGCGAGCGCGGCAGCCTGAGCTACGAGGGCCAGAGCTCGACGATGGTGTCGACGGTCGCGGTCAACGCGCAGAACGAATCCAACGTGCGCGCCGACCTGTTCGGCGAGGTCAAGCTGAACTTCGTCAGCGAGACGCTCCCGCTCGACCGCATGGTCGAGCCCGCCAAGGCGGCACTGGTGCAGCGCCACTCGCCGGCGATGCGTCCGGCCGCGCCGCCGCCGGTGGCGGCGCCTGCTGCTCCCGTCGCGCCCGAAGGCGCGCCGGCCGCCGGAGGGACCGGGTGATGCTGCGTGAACTGTCCCGCCTGCTGGAGGAACTCCACGAGGGCCTGCTCGCCGTCGAGGCGCGCGGCGGCGTGCAGCTGTCGGGGGTCGAGATGACGCTGCCGCTGGAGTTGCGCCCGGTGCTGCGCGATGGCGGCTGCGTGCTGCTCGCCGACGTGCCGCGCCGCCTCGGCAGCGACGAGTGGACGGCGTCCCCGTCGCGCCTGTGCCTGGCTTGGCAGCAGGCGGACGCGTCGGGCGACGGCGCCCGGGTGGACGGGGGAGGGCGGCCATGAGCGCGCAGATGCCCCCGCTGCTGCGCGACAGCGGCATTCCCTTCGACCTGTTCATCCAGTCCCTGACCGAACAGCTGGACAAGGCGCAGGCGGCGATGGCGATCAAGGCCCGCGTCGGCAAGCTGCCGCTGACGTTCGCGGTGAAGGAGGTCTCGCTCGACCTGCGCGCCTTCGTGCAGATGATCGACGACGACGTCTTCCTGCGGCCCGCCGGTCCGGGCGAATCGGAGGCGAGCACGATCAAGCTCGCGCTGACCACGATCACCAGGCCGATGATCGAGGAGAACGCCGTCGACTACAAAGCCGAGGACCCGCGCTTCAGCCTGCGCGAAGCGCTCGGCGACCGCATCAGCGAAGACGACCAGCGACGCCTGGAGCGCATCGGCGTGCGGACCGTCACCCAGCTCAACGAACTCAAGAAGACCGCCGGCGCCGACGTCATCGCGCGGCTGTCGAGGATGCCGGTCAACCGCCTGCAGCAGGCGCTGATGAGTGCCGCCGCGCCGAGGGTGACGCGCGTGGAGGCCGGCACCGCGGACGCGCGGGCGGGCCGGGTGCACATGAGCACGCCGACCCTGCGCGGCGGTCGCCTGCCGCTGGTGCGCGCCGCTGGCGAAGCCGTGCCGGTGGTCGAGTCGGAGGATGGACGCATCGTGCTGGCGCCGCTGGCCACCCAGATGGGCTGCGACGCCGAGGTCGACTTCGGCGAGGGCGAAGTCGCCCGCATCCGCCTCAGCGAAGGCCAGCTCGGCCAGTGGAGCGCGCCATGAGCGCCCACGTCCCCGGCCGCCTGCTGCTGACCCTGCGCCTGGGCGAGATGCCAGAACACGTGCCGGGCCTGCGCGCCGTATTCGGCTATGGCGCGCAGAAGGCCGAGTGCATCGACGGTGGCGTCATCGACCGCCTGCTGCGCCACCATGGCGGCGCCTTCCGCGCGACTCGGCTGCACAGTGCCCGGCGGCGGCGGGTGGAGCGGCCGGTGCCGGGTGCACGCCGCTTCGACGACGTGGAGCAGTTGTCCGGCGTGGCGCGGGTCCTGCGCATCGAGATCCGCGACCCTGCCGGCCTGCCGGCCCTGCTGCAGGCGCTGGCCGAAGTGCCGGTGGTCGAGCGCGTGGGCGCCGACCATCTGTGCCGTGGGCCCTTCGCCGCCGACGGAGGCGTCGATGGCACCGCATCGCTCGCCGATCCGTCGTGGCCGCAGGCGCTGATCCACCTGCCTCAGGCGCTCGAATACGAGCCCGGGGATCCGGCGACCGTGATCGGCCTGGCCGATACCGGCGTGGCGATGGAGCACGAGGAATTGAAGGCGCGCCTGCGTGCGGGGTTCGACAGCGTCGACCTCGACCCGGATTCGGTGGGCGGCATCACGCTCGTCGGCGACTTCCGCCACCGCGGCGAGCAGCCG
>NZ_VICE01000093.1 GCF_006546775.1 Marilutibacter aestuarii | reverse complement strand
GACGAAGCCGCGGGCCGCATGCCCGACGGCGCGGTGATCATCGCCGCGATCACCAGTTGCACCAATACCTCCAACCCCCGCAACGTGATCGCCGCCGGCCTGCTGGCGCGCAATGCCAACGCGCGCGGCCTGGTCCGCAAGCCCTGGGTGAAGACCTCGCTCGCGCCGGGCTCCAAGGCCGTGCAGCTGTACCTGGAGGAAGCCGGCCTGCTGCCGGAGCTGGAGGCGCTGGGCTTCGGCATCGTCGGCTTCGCCTGCACCACCTGCAACGGCATGAGCGGTGCGCTCGACCCGGCGATCCAGCAGGAGGTGATCGAGCGCGACCTCTACGCCACCGCGGTGCTGTCGGGCAACCGCAACTTCGACGGCCGCATCCACCCCTACGCCAAGCAGGCCTTCCTCGCCTCGCCGCCGCTGGTGGTGGCCTACGCGATCGCCGGCACGGTGCGCTTCGACATCGAGAAGGACGTCCTCGGCCACGACGCCGACGGCACGCCGGTCACGCTCAAGGACCTCTGGCCGAGCGACGAGGAGATCGACGCCATCGTCCGCGACAGCGTCCGCCCCGAGCACTTCCGCCAGGTCTACGACCCGATGTTCGCGGCCCGGCTGCAGCGCATCGGCGACATCAGCCCGCTCTACGACTGGCGCGAGAAGAGCACCTACATCCGCCGTCCGCCGTACTGGGAGGGCGCGCTCGCCGGCGAGCGCTCGCTGCGCGGGATGCGGCCGCTGGCGGTGCTGGGCGACAACATCACCACCGACCACCTGTCGCCATCCAACGCCATCCTCGCCAGCAGCGCGGCCGGCGAATACCTGGCGAAGATGGGCCTGCCGGAGGAGGACTTCAATTCCTACGCGACCCACCGCGGCGACCACCTCACCGCGCAACGCGCAACCTTCGCCAACCCGAAGCTGCTCAACGAGATGGTCCGAGATGCCGACGGCAACGTGCGCCAAGGCTCGTTGGCGCGCATCGAGCCCGAGGGCGAGGTGACCCGCATGTGGGAGGCGATCGAGACCTACATGGCGCGGCGGCAGCCCCTGATCATCATCGCCGGCGCCGACTACGGACAGGGCTCCTCGCGCGACTGGGCCGCCAAGGGCGTGCGCCTGGCCGGGGTGGAGGCGATCGCGGCGGAAGGCTTCGAGCGCATCCACCGCACCAACCTCATCGGCATGGGCGTGTTGCCGCTGGAATTCCAGCCCGGCACCACCCGCGAGACGCTGGGCATCGACGGCAGCGAGACCTACGACGTGGTCGGCGAGCGCACCCCGCGCGCGACCCTGACCCTGGTCATCCGCCGCCGCGACGGCGAGACCGTCGAGGTCCCGGTGACCTGCCGCCTGGACACCGCCGAGGAAGTGTCGATCTACGAGGCCGGCGGCGTCCTGCAACGATTCGCGCAGGATTTCCTGGACGCGTCGAAAGCGGCCTGACCCGTTCGTCGGAGATTGGAACCCCAACGAAACGGAAGGAGACGACCATGTCCGACACGCCCCAGCCCGGCACCGTGCGCCTGCACCGCGTCCTGCGCGCCCCGGCCGAACGCGTCTACCGGGCCTTCCTCGACGCCAGCGCCCTGGAACGCTGGCTGCCACCGTTCGGCTTCACCGGCAAGATCCACGAGATCGACCCGAGCGTCGGCGGTGGCTACCGCATGTCGTTCACCAACTTCGGCACCGGCTCGAGCCATTCGTTCACGGTGGTCTATACCGAGCTGGTGCCCGGCGAGCGCATCCGCCACACCGACCGTTTCGACGACCCGGGCCTGCCCGGTGAGATGCAGGTGACCGTCGCGCTCAAGGCCGTGGCCTGCGGCACCGAGCTGGACATCACCCAGGCCGGTATTCCCGCCGCGATCCCGACCGAGTTCTGTTACCTGGGCTGGCAGGAATCGCTCGAACAACTGGCGCGCCTGGTCGAACCCGAGATCCCCGACGACGCCTGACCCTACCCTCGCGTCGCCGCCCGGCCGTGGCGACGCCCCCACAGACGAGACCCGCATGCCGCACCTTCCCCAGCTCCGCATCCCCGCCACCTACATGCGGGGCGGCACGTCCAAGGGCGTGTTCTTCAAGCTCGACGACCTGCCCGCCGCGGCCCGCGGCCCGGGCGCGGCGCGCGATGCGCTGCTGATGCGCGTCATCGGCTCGCCCGACCCCTACGGCAAGCACACCGACGGCATGGGCGGGGCCACCTCAAGCACGAGCAAGTGCGTGATCATCTCCAGGTCGTCCGTGCCGGGCCACGACGTCGACTACCTCTACGGCCAGGTGGCCATCGACAGCGCCTTCGTCGACTGGAGCGGCAACTGCGGCAACCTGTCCTCGGCGGTGGGGCCGTTCGCGATCGCCCAGGGCCTGGTGGACGCGAGCCGCGTCCCCGCCGACGGCACGTGCACGGTGCGGATCTGGCAGGCGAACATCGGCAAGACCATCGTCGCCCACGTACCGATGGCGAATGGCGAAGTGCAGGAAACCGGCGACTTCGAGCTCGACGGCGTGGCCTTCCCGGCCGCCGAGATCCAGCTGGAGTTCCTCGACCCCTCCGACGACGACGCCGGCGACGGCGCCGCGCGCGGCATGTTCCCGACGGGGGCGGTCGTCGACACGCTGGAGGTCCCCGGCGTGGGTCGTTTCGAGGCGACGATGATCAATGCCGGTATCCCGACGATCTTCATCGACGCCGCGGCCCTGGGCTATTCGGGCACCGAGCTGCAGGACGCGATCAACGAGGACAAGGCCGCGCTCGCCCGCTTCGAGGCGATCCGCGCGCATGGCGCGGTGCGGATGGGCCTGATCGACGACATCGCCCAGGCCGCCACCCGCCAGCACACGCCCAAGGTCGCCTTCGTCGCCCCGCCGCGCGAGCACGTCACCTCGAGCGGGAAGACCATCGGCACCGGCGACGTCGACCTGCTGGTGCGCGCCCTGTCGATGGGCAAGCTGCACCACGCGATGATGGGCACCGCGAGCGTGGCGATCGCCACCGCGGCGTCGGTGCCCGGGACCGTGGTCAACCGCGCCGCCGGCGGCGGCGCGCGCAACGCGGTCGTGTTCGGGCATCCCTCGGGCACGCTCCGCGTCGGCGCGGAAGCCGTCGAACGCGACGGCCGCTGGACCGTGACCCGGGCGATCATGAGCCGCAGCGCGCGCGTGCTGATGGACGGCCAGGTCCGCGTGCCCGCCGGCACGGTCTAGCCGCGGCCGCGTCCGCCGTACGGGGCGGCCCCCTGGACGCCCCGGCGCCCGCATCCGCCCGCGTGGCGTGGGACAATGCCGGCATGGACATCTTCAAGGCATTCACCCTCGAGGCCGCGCACCGGCTGCCCCACGTGCCCGAGGGCCACAAGTGCGCCCGCCTGCACGGCCACTCGTTCCGGATCGAGCTGCACGTCTCGGGCGACATCGATCCCCATGCCGGCTGGGTCATGGACTTCGCCGACCTCAAGCAGGCCTTCAAGCCGCTGTACGAGCAGCTCGACCACCACTATCTCAACGACATCGAAGGCTTGGAGAACCCGACCAGCGAGCGCCTGGCGGTATGGATCTGGGAGCGCCTGAAGCCGGCCCTGCCGCTGCTCAGCGAAGTCGTGGTCCACGAGACCTGCACCTCGGGTTGCCGCTACCGGGGCTGAACAGGCAGGCCCGCCGGCCTTTGCTGAACGTCACCGAACGGTCAAGGAATCGATGTTGCATTGCAACATTGGACGCGTTATGCTGCATCGCACAAACCGGCATTCCGCCGGCGAATCGTGCAGGAGAATCGTCATGTACACGCAATTCAACGAGCAATTCGCTGCCGCGACGCGCCAGTTCGCGGACACCGCATCCCAGGCCAGCCGCCTGATGCTGGAGAACACCGAGGCCCTGTTCGGCCTGCAGATGGCCGCCGTGGAAGACCGCGCCAACGCCACCTTCGCTTTCTTCGGCGAAGCCGCCGAGGCCCGCGATTTCGACGCCGCCAAGGCCCTGTGGCCCAAGGGCGTGCAGATCGCCCGCGAGAACGTCGAGCGCGCCGTCACCACCGGCCAGGAGGCCTTTGGCCGCACGCTGAAGACCAACGAGGCGATCGCGGAGCTGGCCAAGGGCCAGTTCGAGTCGGCCGCCAAGAGCGCCCAGGCCAACGTCGAGAAGGCCACCAAGGCCGCCGCCAAGGCTGCCAAGTAAGGCCCTCGCACCAGGCAAGTAGCAGTACCGTCGGGGCCATTTACCCTCCCACTGGTCCCCGCCGATGTCGCCCGACCGCTCCATGCGGTCGGGCTTTTTTATGTCTGGTGGGATTGGTGATGGGTGATGGGTGATTCGTGACGGGGTATCGGGACCCTGGACGTCGCTCACTTCACTCCGCGCCCGAACCCCGGCGAACGCCGGCATGCAGCCCGCGCCTTCGCAGGATGGGTTGCGCGAAGCAGAACCCATCGTGCGTCGTGGCCGGCAGCGGCGCCGGTGGGTATCGCCTTCGGCTCGACCCACCGGCGCCCCCCCAGGCCGTCATCCCAGCGAACGCTGGAATCCAGCCCTTGGCTCTCGCCGTGATTGGGGATGGGTGATTCGTGGCGGGATCATGGGCCGGGCCACGGAGAGTCGCGCGCCGGTCAACAGCGGGAATCGAGCGCACGCAAAAAGCCCGCCTTGCGGCGGGCTTTTGCGGCATCGCCAGTGACGGCAGTCGTCAGGCGTCGCCCCTGGCCTCAAGGACCGGCTTCTCGTCCATCTTGTCGCCGAGCAGGCGACGGACCACGACGTAGAAGATCGGGATGAACAGCACGCCCAGGAAGGTCGCGAAGATCATGCCGCCGATCACGCCGGTGCCGATGGCGTGGCGGGCATTGGCGCCCGCGCCGGAGGAGATCGCCAGCGGCACCACGCCGAGGATGAACGCGAACGAGGTCATCAGGATCGGCCGGAAGCGCAGCTTGCAGGCCTCGATCGTCGCCTGCCGCAGGGTCATGCCGGCCTGGCGCTGTTCGATCGCGAACTCCACGATCAGGATCGCGTTCTTGGCCGCCAGGCCGATCACCGTGATCAGGCCGATCTTGAAGTAGATGTCGTTCGGCAGGCCGCGCAGCATCGTGAAGATCACCGCGCCCAGCACGCCCAGCGGGACCACCAGCAGCACCGCGACCGGCACCGACCAGCTCTCGTAAAGCGCCGCCAGGCACAGGAACACCACCAGGATGGACAGCGCCATCAGCAGCGGTCCCTGGTTGCCGGAGATGATTTCCTGGTAGGACTGGCCGGTCCAGTCGTAGCCGAAGCCTTCGGGCAGTTCGTTCTCGACGATGCCCTCCATGGCGTCCATCGCTTCGCCCGAGCTGTAGCCCGGCGCCTGCGAACCGACGATCTCGACCGCCGCGTAACCGTTGTAGCGGTTGAGCGAAGGCGAGGCCATCTGCCAGCTCGCCTTGACGACGTTCGACAGCGGCACCATCGCGCCGGTGGTCGCGTCGCTGCCCATGGTGGCATCGAAACGCGGGCTCGGCGTGTAGAAGCGCGACAGCGATTCGGGGCCCGTGCGGAACGGGGCATCGGCCTGCATCGTCACCCGCTTGACGCGACCCTGGTCGACGAAGTCGTTCACGTACACCGGCGCCAGCATCAGCTGGATGGCGGTGTAGATGTCGTTCACCGACAGGCCCATGGCCTGCGCCTGTACGCGATCGACGTCGAGCTTGAGCTGCGGCGCCTCCTCCAGGGTATTGGGACGCACCGCGGTGAGTGCGGGGTCCTGCGCAGCCTTGCCCAACAGCATGTTGCGCGCCTGGGTCAGCTCCGCCCGCCCCTTGCCGCCGCGGTCCTGCAGGTACATGTCGAAGCCACCGAAGGCGCCCAGGCCGCTGACCGTCGGCATGTTGATGACGAAGATCTGCGCGTCGCGGATGCCGTAGAGCGCCTGGTTGGCGTTCTGGATGAACTCCATCGCGGTGACGTCGCGCTCGTCCCAGGGCTTGAGCCGGATGAAGGCCAGGCCCACGTTCTCGCCCTGGCCGATGAAGCTGAAGCCGGCGACCTGCATCATGCCCTCGAAGCCGTCCTGCTTCTCCAGCGTCTCGCGGACCTGGGTGAACACCTTGCGGGTACGGTCCACCGTGGCGCCGGACGGCAGCTGGACCAGTGCGATCGCATAGCCCTGGTCCTCTTCGGGCAGGAAGCTGCCCGGCAGGCGGGTGAACAGGAAGCCGCACAGCGCGACCAGCAGCACGAACAGCATCATCCATCGCGGCGCATGCTTGATGGCGCCGGTGATATGGCCGACGTAGGTGCCGCTGACCTTCTCGTAGCCGCGCTCGAACACGCGGAACACCACGTTCTTGTTGTGGTGGTCGGTGGGCTTGATCATGGTCGCGCACAATGCGGGCGTGAAGCCCAGCGCGAGGAACGCGGAGAAACCCATCGCCATGGCGATCGTGAGCGCGAACTGCTTGTAGATCTCACCCGCCGAGCCGCCCTGGAAGGCCGAGGGAATGAACACCGCCGCGAGCACGACGGTGATCGCCACCACCGCGCCGCTGATCTGGCCCATCGCCTTGACCGTCGCGTCCTTCGGCGACAGGCCCTCCTCGCTCATGATGCGTTCGACGTTCTCGATCACCACGATGGCGTCGTCGACCACGATGCCGATCGCCAGCACCATGCCGAACAGGCTCAGCTGGTTGATCGTGAAGCCGATCACGTACATGCCCAGGAAGGTGCCCAGCAGCGCGATCGGGATGACCAGGGTCGGGATCAGGGTCGCGCGGAAGTTCTGCAGGAAGATCAGCATCACCAGGAACACGAGGATGATCGCCTCGACCAGGGTGTGCACGACTTCCTCGATCGAGACCTGCACGAAGGTCGAGCTGTCGTACGGCGAGAACCAGGTCACGCCCGGCGGGAAGGTCGCCTCCAGCTCGTCCATGCGTGCCTTGACCGCCTCGGCGACACCCAGCGCGTTGGCACCCGGCGACAGCTGCACGGCGAAGGCACCCGTCGGGGTGCCGTTCCACTGCGTGTCGAAGCCCCAGGCCTGGGTGCCGAGCTGGACGCGGGCGACGTCGGACAGGCGCACGACGGTGCCGTCCTCGTTGGCGCGCAGGATGATGTTGCCGAACTCCTCGGGCGAGCTGAAGCGGCCCTCGGCCGACACCGTGGCCGTGAAGCCCTGGCCCTCCGGCGCCGGCGCGGCGCCGATCGAGCCGGCCGCGAACTGCACGTTCTGGCCGCGCACCGCCGCCAGCGCCTGGCTGGCGGACATGCCGTAGCCGCGCAGCTTGTCGGCGTCGAGCCAGATGTTCATCGCGTATTCGCTGCCGAACTGCTGGGTCGAACCCACACCCGGCACGCGCGAGATCTGGTCGATCACGCGGGAGCCGATCAGGTCGTTGAGTGCGTTGCGATCGAAGTTCGGGTTGTCCGAGCGCACCGCCACGACCATCAGGAAGCCGGCGTTAGCCTTGGCCACCACCACGCCCTGCTGGACCACTTCGGAAGGCAGGCGTGGCGTGGCCAGCGACACCTTGTTCTGCACCTGCACCTGGGCGATGTCCGGGTCGGTGCCGGGCTTGAAGGTCACGGTGATCGAACTGCCGCCGGACGCGCTGGACGAGGAACTGAAGTAGTCCAGGTTGTCGATGCCGGTGAGCTGCTGCTCGATGATCTGGGTGACCGCGCCCTCGGCCGTTTCCGCGCTCGCGCCCGGATAGCTTGCCGACACGGTGACCTGCGGGGGCGCGATGTCGGGATAGGACTCCACGCCGAGGTTGAGGATCGCCAGGACGCCAGCGAGCGAAATCAGGATCGCGACGACCCACGCGAAGATGGGATGGTTGATGAAGAATCTTGACATGGCGTCGCTCAGCCCTGCTCGGCCGGGTCGGCGGCGTCGGCGTCATCCGCCGGTGCCGCGGGCGCCTCGGCCGGGGACTCGCCCTCGCCCGCCGCCGGTGCCTGGCCTTCGGGGGCGCTGCCCTCGGGCTGCCAGGGCGTGCCCTTGGCCGGCTGGCCCGGCTGTACGCGCTGCAGGCCCGAGACCACCACCTGGTCGCCGGCCTCCAGGCCCGAACCGATCACCCAGTCCGAACCCTGGGTGCGGTTGGCGACGACGTCCTTGCGCACCACGTTGCCGTCGGCGCCGATCACCATCAGGAAGGGGCCGCGGTCGTCGCGCTGGAGTGCGGCCTGCGGCACCAGGAAGGCGCCGGCCTGCTGGCCCAGGACCGCCTTGAGGGTGACGTAGGTGCCCGGCAGCAGGCGACGTTCGGGATTGGGCACGATCGCCCGCAGGGCCACCGCGCCGGTGGCCGGATCGACCACGTTGCCCGAGAAGTCCAGCTTGCCCGGGTGCTCGTACTGGCTGCCGTCGGGCAGCATCACCTGGACATCGGCATCGCCGGTCTCGCGACCGCCCAGTGCGCGCCGCGCCTGGTCCAGGTCGGACACGCTCATGGAGAAATTCACGTACAGCGGGTCGATCTGGTCGACCGTGGTCAACAGCGTCGGCGAGCCCTGCCCCACCAGCGCGCCTTCGGTGACCTGCTGCTGGTTCGCCCGGCCGTCGATCGGCGAGGTCACCGTCGCGTAGCCCAGGCTGATGCGTGCGTTGTCGAGCGCGGCCTCGGCCTGCTGCACCGCGGCGCCGGCACTGCGTTCGGCGGCCAGGGCGTTGTCGAGGTCGGACTGGGAGACGAAGCGCTCCGGCGCCAGGCGCCGCGCGCGGTCGGCGTTGGCCTTGGCGTTGGCGTATTCGGCCTTGGCCGCGGCCAGGCTGGCCTGCGCCTGGCCCAGCGAAGCCTGCAACTGGTCGGGATCGATGCGGAACAGCACCTGCCCGGCCTTCACGTCGCTGCCTTCCTCGTAGACCCGGCGTTGCAGTACGCCCGGCACGCGGGCGCGCACATCGGCACTGCGGTAGGGCGCCAGCCGGCCGACCAGGTCCTTTTCCAGCGGCACGTTACCCGGCTGGACCGTCACCACCCCGACTTCCGGAGGCGGCATCTGCCCCTGGGCCTGCTCCTCTCCACCGCCACAGGCGGACAACACCAGGGCAAGGGCGGCGGCAAGCGCCACGGCGCGGGAATTCTTGACCATGCAGGGGCTCCAGTTCCGTTCGCGGCGAACGGGGATGTGCGGTTGGACGTGGGTACGACGAATCGGGGGAGGGCCGCTCGACGCCGGCGCCAATTCTGTACTGACGAGTATAACATTGGACACCACGCGCCCATCGTCCATTGGTCATGGTCGGCCCGATTACGCAAAGCACGTGGCGCGCACTCTAAAGAGTGCGATGCGGAAGCGCCGTGAACCCGCCGTTCACGCGCTGGAGCAACGGCCCGTCAGTTGCCGCCCGGGCGAAGGCACGACGCCAGCCGCGCCGGCGATGGATCGGCGGCGAAGGGCAGGCGCCCCCAGCAGGGCACCGGCAGCCGCTCGCGCAGCATCGCGACGTTGTCCTCGATCCGAAGCATCGCCGGATCGATCTCGTTGGCGACCCAGCCGACCAGCTCCAGGCCCGCGGCGGCGATGGCTGCGGCAGTGAGACGGGCGTGGTTGATGCAGCCCAGGCGCAGGCCGACGACCATCAGCACCGGCAGGTCCATCGCCCGCGCGAGATCGGCCTGGTCCAGGCGCGCCGACACGGGCGCGGCCCAGCCCCCCACGCCCTCGACCACGACCCGGTCGGCCATGGCGGCCAGGCGCCGGTAGCCCTCGACCAGCACGTCCAGGCGGATGTCGATGCCCGCGTCGCGCGCGGCGAGCTCGGGTGCCAGCGGCTCGGCCAGCGCGTAGGGATTGACTTCGTCGTATGCCGGCACCGGTGCGCTGGCGGCCTGCAGCAGCAGCGCGTCTTCGTTTCGCAGGCCCTCGGGCGTGGCGTCGCAGCCGCTGGCCACCGGCTTCATGCCCACTGCCGAGAAACCCCGGGCGCGCAGGGCGTGCAGCAGGCTGGCGCTGACGAGGGACTTGCCGATACCGGTGTCGGTGCCGGTGACGAAGATGCCGGAAGGGTGCATGGGGCCTGCAGGGGACGTGGACGCTGGTAGACTCGGGACATGTTCGCCGCAACCCCCCTTACCGGCAACAAGCCGGATCAATACGCCCAGTTGGCCGAGCAGGCGCGCGGCCTGCTGCATGGCGAGCGCGACCGCGTCGCCAATGCCGCCAACCTGTCGGCGCTCATCTACCACTCGCTGCCCGACCTCAACTGGGTGGGCTTCTACTTCTACGACGGCATCGAACTGGTGGTCGGTCCCTTCCAGGGGCTTCCCGCCTGCGTGCGCATCCCGCTGGGCAAGGGCGTGTGCGGCGCTGCCGCGGCGACGCGGCTGACCCAGCGCGTCATCGACGTCGATGCCTTCCCCGGCCACATCGCCTGCGACGCGGCCTCCCGCGCCGAGCTGGTGGTGCCGCTGGAGGATGCGCAGGGGCGGCTGGTCGGCGTGCTCGACCTGGACAGCCCCAGCGTCGGCCGCTTCGATGCCGAGGACCAGGCCGGGCTCGAGGATCTGGCCCGGATCTTCCAGGAGTCGCTGGGATGACTCTGCCGAAACTGCGCAACATCGGTCCCAAGAGCGCGGCCTGGCTCAAGCAGGTCGGCCTCCACAGCCTGGAGGACCTGCAGGCGGCGGGGCCGGTGGAGGCCTACATGCGCATCAAGCGCGCGGGCTTCAAGCCGACGATGAACCTGCTCTATGCCATCGAGGGCGCGTTGTGCGACTGCCACTGGCAGGACGTGCCCGATGCGCGGCGCCAGCAGCTCGTCGCCGAGGCGGAAGCCGCGATCGAGCAGCTCCCGCCCCCGCGCTACAAGCCCACGGCCGCGCCGGTACGCACGACGGTGCTGACCGCCGATACCGTCGCACTGCCCCCGGACGCTGGCGACCGCCCGGAAGATTAAGGCGCCGGCCGCCGGCGCGCTGCCCCCTGCCTCCACGCCCGCCCGCGTCCGCGCGGCCTGGCGTACACTGCGCCCGCTTCGAGCGCAGGCCCGCCCTGCGTCTCCGGACGGAGCTTCACCCCGCCCGATTCCCCGCGCGATCGCCCGCCCCGGACGGCCGTCCGGACGCGCGCGCCGCGGTTGGCCGTGCGCAGCCTCCAACACAGCCCACCGACCCCGATCAGACAGGCGTCCCTTGCAGGTCGCCACGATGGAGAAAGACCCGATGTACCAGCGCCCACTCTTCCCGCGCCCCGTGTGCCTCGCCGTGGGCGCCGCCGTCGCGGCCGCCATCGCGTTGCCGGCCGCCGCCCAGGACGCCACCGAACTGGACACGCTGACGGTCACCAGCAATCGCGTCGCGATCAGTGTCGACGAAGCACTGGTGCCGGTGGAGGTGATCGATCGCGCGGCGATCGAGCGCAGCCAGGCGCGCGACCTGCCCGACCTGCTGCGTGGCCGCGCCGGCATCTCCCTGGCCACGCAGGGCGGCACGGGCAAGCTGACGACGCTGTTCCTGCGCGGCAGCGAGTCGGACCACGTGCTGGTCCTCGTGGACGGCATCCGCATCGGCTCCCCGACCTCGGGACTGGTCTCGTTCCAGGACCTCCCCCTGGCGATGATCGACCGGGTGGAGATCGTCCGCGGCCCCCGCTCGAGCCTGTACGGCGCCGACACGATCGGCGGCGTCATCCAGGTCTTCACCCGCCGCGAAACGGCGGGCGTGGCCGCGCGCGCCAGCGCCACCCTTGGCAGCCATGACTTCGCCGAAGGCACCGCCGGCGTCGGCGGGCGTCGCGGCGGCGCGTGGTTCGGCGTGGATACCGCCTACACGACGACCCGCGGCATCGATGCCTGCCGCGGACGCGGACCCGATCCCTCGATCCCCTTCGACTTCGGCGCAGGCTGCTTCACCGACGAGCCCGACACCGACGGCTACCGCAACCGTTCGGCGTCGCTGCGCGGCGGCGTCGACGGCGGCGACGCGTTCTCGTTCAATGCCCAGGCCCTGCGCGCGGAAGGCCGCAATGCCTACGACGGCAGCTTCCAGAACCTGTCCAAGGTGGTCCAGCAGGTGCTGGGCGCCCAGTTGCGCTGGCGCGCCAGCGACACCGCTTCGTTCACGCTGGTGGCCGGCCGTAACACCGACGCCTCCGACAACTTCATCGACGGCGTCGACGCGGGCTATTTCGACACCGACCGTGACAGCGCCACGCTGCAGGGCGATGTCCAGTTGGCCCGCGGCCACCGGCTCACCGCCGGCCTGGACTGGCTGCGCGACCGCGTCGACAGCGACACGTTCTACGAGCGCCGGGAGCGCGACAACCGCGCCGCGTTCGTGCAGTACCAGGGCCAGCTCGGCGCTCAATCCCTCGAGGCCAGCCTGCGTCACGACGACAACGAGCAGTTCGGCGGCCACACCACCGGCGGCATCGCCTGGGGCATCGACGTGGGCGACGCCTGGCGGCTGACGGCTGGCTACGGCAGCGCGTTCAAGGCCCCCACCTTCAACGAGCTCTACTACCCGTTCTTCGGCAATCCGGGGCTGGACCCGGAATCCTCGCGCAGCTGGGAGCTGGGCGTCGCCTATCGTGGCGACGGCTTCAACGCCCGCGTCGATGCGTACCGCACCCGCGTCGACGACCTGATCGCCTACGACGCCGGCCTGTTCCTGCCCAACAACATCGAACGCGCGCGGCTGCAGGGACTGGAACTGGGTATCGATACCCGCGCCTGGGGCTGGACCGTGGATGCGAGCGCGAGCTTCGCCGACACCCGCAACGAGACCGGCGCCAACGCCGGCAACGCACTGCCGCGCCGTGCCGCGCGCAGCGCGCGCATCGACCTCGACCGTGCCTTCGGTGCGTTCCGCCTGGGCCTCACGGGCGTGGCCGAGGGCGCACGCCACGACGATGCCGCCAATCTCACCCGCCTGGGTGGGTATGCCACCTTCGACCTGCGCGGTGAGTACGCGCTGGCGCGCGATTGGAGCCTTCAGGCCCGCGTGGCCAACGTGTTCGACCGCGACTACGAGACGGTCGCGTTCTACAACACGCCGGGCCGCGAGTGGTACCTGACGCTGCGTTACGCGCCGGCGCACTGACCGCCGGTAGCGGCCTTCACGCGCGCTTTGCATAGCCGTCCGCAGACTGAATGCTCCGCGCGCATGGGCGCGCAACATTCGCCGAGGCCGCCGTGGAAGAGCTGTTCCTCGAAGTCAGCGAGTACATCGCACTGGGGCTCGAAGCCCTGTCGGTCCTTACCATCCTGATCGGCGCCATCGACGCGCTGATCCGCATGGGCCCCGCGCTCCGGGTGCGGCGCGGCAGCCACGGCGCGCGGCGCGCGGCCTGGCTGAGCCTCGCCCGCTGGCTGCTGCTCGGACTGGAATTCATGCTCGCCGCCGACATCGTGCGTACCGCGATCTCGCCGGACTGGAACGACATCGGGCAGCTGGCGGCCATCGCCGTCATCCGCACCTTCCTGAACTTCTTCCTCGAGCGCGACCTGGACGCGGCCGAGAAGATGAGCAGCGAAGCCGAGATGCCCGAACGTGACCTGACATGAGGACGCGCGGATGAGCCCTATGCTTTTCCTCGACGCCGTGTCCTCCATCGCCGCGGTCGTGCCGGCACTGCCGACGGCGCCGTCAGCCGCAGGGGGGTATGAGCTCGGCTACGACAATATCTTCCTGGTGTTGTTCATCATGCTCGGGCCGATCAAGGCGATGGGCGACTATTTCCTTGCCACCCGCGAACTGCCAGGGCCGCAAGTCAGGACGCTGGCGCTGAAGGTATTCGCGCTGAGCACGCTGACCATCCTGCTCGCCGGCGTGGTCGGCAGCGCGCTGTTGCAGAAGTGGCAGATCACCGCGCCCGTCATGCAACTGGTGGCGGGCATCGTTTTCTTCATGGTCGCGATCCGCATGGTGCTCGCACAGTACGGCACCGCCGCGCCCCCGCCACCGGCCGCGGATGCGCCGCCGGGAGCGGCGACGATGCACCTGGTGTTCCCGGTGACGATCACGCCCTACGGCATTGCCGCCGTCATCACCCTCATGGCGCTGAGCCACGGAGCGGACCGCTCGCTGCGCATCCTCGGCCTCACCGTGCTCGTGATGGTGCTCAACCTGCTCGCGCTGTTGACGATGCGCTTCATCATGAAGTGGATCGGCATGATACCGCTGAAGATACTCAGCGCGGTGCTGGGGATCCTGCAGGTCGCGTTGGCGGCGCAGGTCATCGTCGGGGCACTGTGGAAGATCCTCGCCGCGACCTGAGGCCCGGCCGTGTCGAATTGAACTGGTGGCGGCCCACGCCGTCACGCTTTACCGTGTAGGGGACACCACAGGGACGCATTGCGAATGGGACTGGATTCGAACGCTGGCGACGATCTCCGCGAAGGCATGGCCCGGATCGAGGGGGGCAGCTTCCTGATGGGCTCGGACCATCACTATCCCGAAGAGGCACCGGCCCACAAGGTCGCCGTCGACGGCTTCTGGATCGACCGCCATTGCGTGACCAACGACGAATTCGCCCGGTTCGTCGAGGCCACCGGCCACGTGACCCAGGCCGAGAAGCCGGCCGACCCCGCCGACTACCCGGGCGCCGACCCGGCGATGCTCGCGCCCGCATCGGTGGTGTTCGTGCCCACGACCGGCCCGGTCGACCTGCGCAACCATTTCAACTGGTGGCACTACATCGCCGGCGCGGACTGGCGCCATCCGCGCGGACCCGACAGCTCGATCGAGGGCATGGGCGACCATCCGGTGGTGCACGTCGCCTACGAGGACGCCCTGGCCTACGCCACGTGGCGCGGCAAGCGACTGCCGACCGAGGCGGAGTGGGAGTTCGCCGCACGCGGCGGCCGCGACGGCGCGGAGTACTGCTGGGACGGCGACCTGGTGCCCGACGGAAAGCACATGGCCAACACCTGGCAGGGCGAGTTCCCGTGGCAGAACCTGGAGGAAGACGGCCACCTGTGGACCGCGCCGGTGGGCTCCTACCCGGCCAACGGCCACGGCCTGTTCGACATGGCCGGCAACGTCTGGGAATGGACCAGCGACTGGTACCAGGAGCATGGCGCGATCCCTCAGCACGCGTGCTGCACCCTGAGCAACCCGCGTGGCGGCACCGCCGAGGCCAGCGCCGACCCGCGCAACCCCGCGATCAGGATCCCGCGCCGGGTCATGAAGGGCGGCTCGCACCTGTGCGCGCCGAACTACTGCCGCCGCTACCGGCCGGCCGCGCGCATGGCCCAGCCGGTCGACACCTCGACTTGTCACCTGGGGTTCCGCTGCGTCGCGGACTGAAGAGCCGGTGACCTCTTCGCGGTCGTGTCGGGCGTGATTCGTGATTCGTGATTCGTGACAGGGGATTCGTGAGAGGTGAATGGTGGGAGGGCACGCCCCCGGGACGTGCTCATTTCGCTCGCGCGACACGGACGCCCGCGAGAGTCGCCATGCATCTCGTAGGATGGGTAGCGCGAAGCAAAACCCATCGCGCGGCGTTCGTGCCGCTTCGCGACGGTGGGTTTCGCCTTCGGCTCTACCCACCCTACGAGGACTGAAGCGCGTGGACGCCTTCGCTGTCGTGGCGGGCGTGATTCGTGATTCGTGATAGGGGATTCGTGAGGGGTGAATGGTGGGAAGGCACGCCCCCGGGACGTGCTCACCTCGCTCGTGCGACACGGACGCCCGCGAGAGTCGCCATGCATCTCGTAGGATGGGTAGCGCGAAGGAAGACCCATCGCGCGGCGTGCGTGCAGCTTCGCGACGGTGGGTTTCGCCTTCGGCTCTACCCACCGTACGAGGCCTGGCAGGGTCTGCGGGCCCGCGGAAAGCCGGCCAAAGCCGCTATCGTGGCCGTCATGTAAGAACTGCTGGCCATCCTCAATGCCCGCCTGCGCGATGCCTTCAAAGACACCACAATCGCCATCTGACGAACACAGTTGCCACGGAGACACCGCAGCCCCCCGGCGGGCAGCCCCCATGAGCCGTCATCCCAGCGAACGCTGGGGTCCAGCCTTTGGCAAGGCTCGGCAGTTCTCCCCCGGCCCAGCGCAGCGCGCTGGGATGACGAAGGGTGGTGGCGCAGCACCGTAGAATCGGTTGCGCGAAGCAGAACCCATTGCAGGAAAGTCGTGTTGGATCGCAGTCATGGCGAGCGCCCGCTTCGCTCCCGGCGTCTTTCGGTGCGATGCGCTTTGCTTGTTGCACCCTGCGAAGGCAGGCGCGCGCCGGCTAGCTCAATATCAAGCTGACGAACGCGAACACGCCCAGGATAGCGACCATGCCGCACACCCAGAACGCCAGGTTCCACTGCGCGACCAGGCCCATTTCGCGAAGCACATTCACCCGGCGCCAGTGCTGGAAAACCGCCATGGTCAGCGCGACCGTGCCGATGGTGATCATGACCAGCCCCACCGTGTCGGAGGCCCAGGTCTGGTGGAATGCCCCCGTGACCGGCTCGCCCCTATGCTCGGCCAGGTACTGGAAGAACTTGGCGAGGGTGAAGCCGAAACTGATCAGGGACAAGGATGTCCGCAGCCACGACATCAGCGTGCGTTCGAACGACAGGAAGCTGCGCTCGAGCGATAGCGTCGTGCGCTTCTCCGACAGTTGCGTGCTGCGGTCCTCAACTTCCGGGGTATCGAGGTCGGCGTTCAAGGCATCCCCTCTCGTTGGCATATCATCGGGAAACTCCAGCATCGCGGTCGCACCGCGATGCTGGAAATCGTTCGCGAACAGAGGGGGTCAACCTCCGCTCGAGGCTTCCTCCATCTTCGCCATGACCTGGTCAAGGCTGAAGCTGGCCGCCTTCTGCCGCGGCGGGAACTCCTTGAAAGTCTCGAGGAACTCCGCGACCGCAGCCTGGGCCGGCACGAGCAGGAAGATGCGCCGGAACATCCAGTCGTAATAAGTGTTGGATGTCTGCTGGCCGCGCTCGTAGGGATCCATCCGCAGGTTGAAGATGTAGGGCGTGCGCAGGACCACGAACGGTTCCTGCCAGATCTTCAGCGTGGTTTCCTGGCGCTGCTCCATGAACAGCATCTTCCAGTTGTCGTAGCGCAGCGCGGCGACGTCGCCGTCGTCGGTGAAATAGAGGAACGCCTTGCGCGGGCTCTCGTCCACTTCACCGGACAGATAGGGCAACAGGTTGTGGCCGTCCAGGTGCACCTTGAACGTCTTCTTGCCGATCTTGAGGCCCTTCTTCAACTTGGACTTGATGTCAGGCTCGCCAGCCAGGGCGAGGATGGTGGGGAACCAGTCCTGGTGGCTGATGATGCCATTGGACTCCGACCCCGCCTCGATCACCCCCGGGTAGCGCACCATGCAGGGCACGCGATACGCGCCTTCCCAGCTGGTGTTCTTCTCGGAGCGGAAGGGCGTCATGCCGGCGTCCGGCCAGGTGTTCATGTGCGGGCCGTTGTCGGTGCTGTACTGGACGAAGGTGTCGTCGGTGATGCCCAGCTCGTCAAGGTAGTCGAGCAGCTGCCCGATGCACCAGTCGTGGTACATCATCGTGTCGTGGTATTCGGACTGCCAGCGGCCGGACTTGCCTTTCCAGTCGGGGTGCACGTGGGTCCAGGCGTGCATGTGCGTGGTGTTGAACCACACGAAGAACGGCTCGCCGGCGTCGTGCGCGGCCTTGATGAATTTCTTGGCGGCCGCGAGGAACTCTTCGTCGCAGGACTGCATCCGCTCCTTGGTCAACGGGCCGGTATTCTCGATCTTCTGTCCGCCCTTGCCGTCCGCCCAGCAGTGCAGTACGCCACGGGGCCCATACTTCTTCTTGAAGTCGGGGAAGTCCTTGGCGTTCGGATAGTCCTCTTCCTCCGGCTCTTCCTCCGCGTTGAGGTGGTAGAGGTTGCCGAAGAACTCGTCGAACCCATGCATGGTCGGCAGGTGTTCGTCGCGGTCGCCGAGGTGGTTCTTGCCGAACTGGCCGGTGCGATAACCCAGGGGCTTGAGTGCCTCGGCAATGGTGATGTCCTCGGCCTTCAGACCGAGATCGGCGCCCGGCAGGCCCACCTTGGTCAGTCCGGTGCGCAAGCCGCACTGCCCGGTGATGAAGGACGCGCGCCCTGCCGTGCAGCTCTGCTCGGCATAGGCGTCCGTGAAGATCATCCCTTCCTTCGCCACGCGATCGATGTTGGGCGTCCTGTAGCCCATCAGGCCCTTCGTGTAACAACTCAGGTTCGCCTGGCCGATGTCGTCGCCCCACATGACGAGTACGTTCGGCTTCTTCTTGCCGCTCTTGCTGCCCTTCTCGGTCTTGCCCTTGGTGTCTTTCGTCTTGGCCATGGTCCACTCCACTCCAAATACATCGGTCGGTAACGGTATGCCTGAAGACAACCCAGCCATCGAGTACGACTCGCCCCCCTGTGACAGGCCGGTGTCAGATTGCAGGAAAAGAGAAGGCGCAGCTGCCGCCCTCTCAGGAACCGTAGCGCTCCGATTGTTAAGGGTTCGTGCAGGAATCAAGACAGCCTTACGACACCTCTCCCGGCTGCGCGACAGACCTGTCAGGGGCATCGGCCAGGAAAGCGAAAGCCCGGCGCGGGGCCGGGCTTCCTGGGCGGTGCATCGATAGCGCTCGCGTGCGGCCGACTATTCCACCGTCACCGACTTGGCGAGGTTACGCGGCTTGTCGACGTCGGTGCCGCGCGCGAGCGCCGCATGGTAGGCCAGCAACTGCACCGGGATCGCGTGGACGATGGGCGACAGCACGCCGACGTGCCGCGGGGTGCGTATGACATGCACCTGCTCGGATTCGCCGAACTGGCTGTCGAGGTCGGCGAAGACGAACATTTCGCCGCCACGCGCGCGCACCTCCTGGATATTGGATTTCACCTTCTCCAGCAGGCTGTCCTTCGGCGCGATGACGACCACCGGCATCTCGGCGTCGACCAGGGCCAGCGGGCCGTGCTTGAGTTCGCCGGCCGGGTACGCCTCGGCATGGATGTAGGAGATCTCCTTGAGCTTGAGCGCCCCCTCCATCGCGATCGGGTAATGCACGCCCCGGCCGAGGAAGAGCGCATGCTGCTTGGGCGCGAAGCGTTCCGACCAGCCCACGATCTGCGGCTCCAGGTTGAGTGCGTGCTGGACGCTGCCCGGCAACTGGCGCAGGGCATCGAGGTAGTCGCCCTCGGCCTCGGCGGACAGGCGTCCGCGCAGCCTGGCGAGGGTCGCGGTCAGGGTGAACAAGGCCACCAGCTGGGTGGTGAAGGCCTTCGTCGAGGCCACGCCGATCTCGGCGCCGGCACGTGTGTAATAGACCAGCCGGCTTGCGCGCGGGATCGCGCTTTCGGGCACGTTGCAGATCGAGAGCGTCTTGTCGTGGCCCAGTGACTTCGCGTACTTGAGCGCCTCCATCGTGTCGAGGGTTTCGCCCGACTGCGAGATGGTCACGACGAGGTGCTTCGGGTTCGCCACCGCAGCGCGGTACCGGTACTCGCTGGCGATCTCCACCGAGCACGGCAGGCCGGCGATCGCCTCGATCCAGTAACGCGCGGTCAGGCCCGCGTAGTAGCTGGTCCCGCAAGCCAGGATCTGCACGCCTTCGACATCGGCCAGCACGTCCTGCGCGTCCGGTCCGAACAGCGCCGGGGTGAAGCCGCCCTCGTCGATCACCGCTTCGATGGTGTCGGCGATCGCGCGCGGCTGCTCGTGGATCTCCTTCTGCATGAAATGGCGGTAGGGACCCAGCTCCAGCGAGGCCAGCGACACGTCCGAGACATGGACCTCGCGCTGCACCTCGTGGCCTTCGCCGTCGAACACGCGCACGGCTTCACGGGTGACCTCGGCGGTGTCGCCTTCCTCCAGGAAGATCACCTCGCGCGTCGCCTGGATGATCGCCGAAACGTCGCTGGCGACGAAGTTCTCGCCCTGGCCGAGCCCGACCAGCAGCGGGCATCCCATGCGCGCGGCGATCAGGCGCTCGGGTTCGTGCTTGCTGACCACGGCGATGGCGTAGGCGCCCTCGAGTTCGCTGGCCGCCCGCTGCACGGCCTGCAGGAGGCTCGCGCCCTTCTTCTGGTGGAAGTGGACGAGGTGGGCGATGACCTCCGTGTCGGTCTGCGACTCGAAGGTGTAGCCCGCCGCCACCAGGCGCTCGCGCTGCGCATCGTGGTTCTCGATGATGCCGTTGTGGACCACCGCCAGCTCGTTGAAGCTGACATGCGGGTGCGCGTTGGCCTCGGTCACGCCGCCATGCGTCGCCCAGCGGGTATGGCCGATGCCCAGGCCCGCGCTCAGGCCCTCGCTCGCGGCGGCGGCCTCCATCTCGGAGACGCGCCCGGTCCTGCGGACGCGGCGGACGTCCTTGCCATCGAAGACCGCGATACCCGCCGAGTCGTAACCGCGGTATTCAAGGCGCTTGAGTCCTTCGACAAGGACGGGGACGACATCGCGATCGGCGATCGCACCAACGATTCCACACATTCAGATTCACTCCATCGGCGAGGGGCAAGTCTAGCGCGCCGGACACGGGCATGTACCGTCCGGCGGACACCCGGGACAGTGACCGGACACATTTCCTGTACGCGAAAAGGCGGGAAAATCAGCCACTTATTGTTGGCACGGTTCATGCGTGGCAAGGGGTAACGCGCAACAGGCGCCCCAATGGACCGCAACCGCATGAGCATCCGCGACACCTCCGGCCAGGACCGCCAGGTCTCTTCCTCCCCGGCCCGGCAACGCCGCCCCCGGCTGATCGCCATCGGCGTCGGCGCGGCGCTGGTGCTGCTGGCCGGGTGGCTGGTGGCGGGCTGGGTCGGCGGCGGCCGCTCGGTGGATGCTTCGCGGTTGCGGATCGCCGAGGTCACCCGTGGCGACCTGGTCCGCGACATCCGTGCCGATGGTCGCGTGATCGCCGCCAACAGCCCGACCCTGTACGCCGTCGCCGCGGGCACGGTGTCCCTCAAGGTGGTTGCCGGCGACGTGGTCAAGCAGGGACAGCCGCTGGCCGAGATCGACAGCCCGGAGCTGCGCAGCCTGCTGGCGCAGGAGCAGGCCTCGCTGGCCAGCTTCGAAGCCGAGGCGAGTCGCGCGGGCCTGGATGCGCAGATCTCGCGGTCGCAGGCGCGCAAGGCGCTCGAGCAGGCCGAGATCGACCAGACGGCCGCCCGGCGCGACCTGGAACGCAACGAGCGCGCCTTCGCCGGTGGGGCGGTGGCGCAGGTCGACGTGGCCCGCGCCCAGGACCAGCTGAAGAAGGCCGAACTGGGGCTGGCCCAGGCCCGGCGCGAGTACGCCCTGCAGGGCCAGGGCGCCGGCCTGGACACGCGCAACAAGCGCCTGCTGGCCGACCGCCAGCGCGCGGTGGTCACCGAAGTGCAGCGCCAGGTGGACGCACTCACCCTGCGCGCGCCCTTCGATGGCCAGGTCGGCCAGGTCCAGGTTGCCCAGCGCTCGAACGTCGCCGATGACGCGCCGATCCTGACCGTGGTCGACCTGACCCGCTTCGAGGTCGAGATCCGCGTGCCGGAGAGCTTCGCCCGCGACCTCGCCATCGGCATGCCCGCGCAACTGGCCAGCGGCAGCGGCCAGCCCTTCCCCGGCGAGGTGTCGGCGGTGTCGCCGGAAGTCGTCAACGGCGAGGTCACCGCCCGCCTGCGCTTCAGCGACAAGCAGCCGCCCGGCCTGCGCCAGAACCAGCGCCTGACCGCCCGCATCACCCTGGACACGCGCCAGGACGTGCTGCAGGTCGCGCGCGGCCCCTTCGTCGACCAGGGCGGTGGCCATACCGCCTATGTCATGGAGGGCAGCACCGCCGTCCGCCGCCCGGTCCGCACGGGCGTGAGCAGCCTCAACGCCGTCGAGATCCTCGAGGGCCTTCAACCCGGCGACCGCGTCGTGGTCTCCGGCGCCGACCAGTTCGGCGATGCCGAACGCATCCGCATCTCAGGAGAGTAACGCCATGAACACCCGACCCGACCCCCGCCGCGATGGGCCGTTCGACGCGAACCCGGCCTTCCCCTTCCACCTGCACTGGGACGCCGACCAGCTGGCGGCCGCGGTGCCGGCCCGCCTGCAGGCTTTCGCCGGCATCGAGCACCTGCACGAGCTGATGCGCGCCCCCGCCAACAGCGCGGCACCCCGTCGCCGCAGGCATGCGACGAGCTACCTGCCACCGGAGCCGGCAGCACCGTTGTTCCGGGTCCGCTGAGCCGCCCGTCCGGCGGCGACGTTTCCGTCGCCGCGGACATCCCTTCCCCGAGCCATTCCCGTCCCGCCACGCCCAACGCACTGGAGCCCGCCATGTTGCACATGCAAGCCGTCACCAAGGTCTATCGCACCGAGCTCGTCGAAACCCACGCCCTGCGTTCGCTCGACCTGCATGTGCGGGAAGGCGAGTTCGTCGCGGTGACCGGCCCCTCAGGCTCGGGCAAGACGACCTTCCTCAACATCGCCGGCCTGCTGGAAACGTATACCGACGGCGTCTACCGGCTCGACGGCGAGGACGTCAGCGGGATGTCCGACGATGCCCGCAGCCGCCTGCGCAACCGCAAGATCGGCTTCATCTTCCAGAGCTTCAACCTGATCCCCGACCTGAACCTGTTCGACAACGCCGACGTGCCGCTGCGCTATCGCGGCATGCCCGCCTCCGAGCGCCGGGAGCGCATCGAGAAGGCCCTGGGCCAGGTGGGCCTGGGCTCGCGCATGAAGCACTACCCGGCCGAGCTGTCGGGCGGCCAGCAGCAGCGCGCCGCGATCGCGCGCGCCCTGGCCGGCTCCCCGCGCCTGCTGCTCGCCGACGAGCCGACCGGCAACCTGGACTCGCAGATGGCACGCGGCGTTATGGAACTGCTGGAGGAGATCAACGCCGCCGGCACCACCATCGTGATGGTGACCCACGACCCTGAGCTGGCCGCGCGCGCGCAGCGCAACGTGCACATCGTAGACGGCATGGCGACCGACGTCTCGGTCGAACCCAGCCTGGCCCGGGTCGCCCGCAGCAGCCGCGACGAAGCCACCTCGCCCAACGCCTGAGGGGACGACCATGTTCGCCTACTACCTCGACCTCGCATTGCGCAGCTTCCGGCGCAATTCCGTGCTGACCGCCCTGATGGTGGTCGCCATCGCGCTGGGCATCGGCGCGAGCATGACCACGCTGACGGTGTTCCACGTGCTGTCGGGCGACCCCATCCCGCAGAAGAGCGACCACCTGTTCTACGTGCAGATGGCCTCCGAGTCGATCTCAGGCTACCAGCCCGGCGAGGAGCCACAGGACCAGATGACGCGCTTCGACGCCGAGCACCTGCTGCGAGACGCGCGTGGCGAACGCCAGGCGATGATGAGTGGCATGAACGCGGTGGTCGAGCCCGCCGATCCCAACCTCGGGCCCATGCAGCAGAGCGGGCGCATGACCACCGCCGATTTCTTCGCCATGTTCGATGCGCCGTTCAAGTACGGCAACGGTTGGACGCGCACCGAGGACGAGGGCCGCGCGCGGGTCATCGTGCTCACCGACGAGCTCAACGAGAAGCTCTTCGGTGGCGCCGACAGCGTGGGGCGCACCGTGCGGCTCGACCAGCATGAGTTCACCGTCACCGGCGTGCTCGAGCCGTGGTCGGTACAGCCGATGTTCTACGACATCACCCAGGGGCGTTTCGCCGACCAGGAGGAGCTCTACGTTCCGTTCTGGACGGCGATGGACCTGAAGCTTGAGTCGAGCGGCAACATGAACTGCTGGGCGCCGCCGGCCGCCCTCGAGGACGGCGAGCCCGATCCGGAAGGCAATCGTGGCGTCAACGCGTCCTGCGCATGGCTGCAGTACTGGGTGGAGATGGACCCCTCCAAGGCCGACGACTACCTCCAGTACCTGTCGAACTACTCGGACCAGCAGCGCGAGGCGGGACGCTTCGAGCGCCCGACCAACGTACGCCTGCGCAACGTGATGGAGTGGCTGGAGTACAACCAGGTGGTGCCTGGCGACGTGCGGCTGCAGGTGTGGCTGGCCTTTGGCTTCCTGATGGTCTGCCTGCTCAACACGGTCGGCCTGCTGCTGGCCAAGTTCCTGCGCCGCTCCAGTGAGATCGGTGTGCGCCGTGCGCTGGGGGCCTCGCGCGGGGCGATCTTCGCCCAGTGTCTGGTCGAGGCGGGCATGGTTGGCCTGGCCGGCGGCGTGCTCGGTCTGGGCCTGGCGCTGCTGGGCCTGTGGGCCGTCCGCCAACAGCCGGTCGACTATGCGCCGCTGGCCCAGCTCGACCTGTCGATGCTGCTGGTCACCTTCGTGCTTGCCGTCGCGTCCAGCGTGGTCGCCGGCCTGCTTCCCGCCTGGCGCGCCTGCCAGGTCGCACCCGCCATCCAGCTCAAGAGCCAGTGAGGCCTGCCATGGACATCATGCCGATCCTATCCACCCTGCGACGCCACAAGACGGCGGCCGCGCTGATCGTGCTCGAGATCGCCCTGTCGTGCGCGATCATCTGCAACGCGGTGTTCCTGATCACCCAGCGCGTCGAGCGCATGGACCGGCCAAGCGGCCTGGCCGAGGACGAGCTGGTGGTCCTGCGTTACGCCGGCATTGGCAAGGACGACAACGCCCAGGCCCAGGCCCGCGAGGACCTGGCCGCGCTGCGGCAGTTGCCCGGCGTCAAGGCCGCCACGCGCGTCAACCAGGTGCCCTTCGGCAACGGCTCGTGGAACAGCAGCATCAACCTGACCCAGGACCAGCGCGACCCGACCGCGGAAGCCACGGTCTACCTGGCCGAAGAGGGCTTCCTCGACACCATGGGCGTCAAGCTGGTGGAAGGTCGATACTTCAACGCCGACGAGTACGTCGACTTCCTCGAGCTTCAGGAGCCCGGTTCGGAGGTCGAGATCCCCGCCGTGGTGATCAGCAAGGACCTGGCCGGCAAGCTGTTCCCGGGCCAGGACGCGGTCGGCAAGTCCTTCTATTCCTGGGGCGACTCGCCGATGCGGGTGGTCGGCGTGGTGGACACGCTGATCCGGCCCAACGACGAGGGCGGCGCCGCGGCGGCCTACCGGTCGATGATCTTCCCGGTGCGCTTTCCCTTCGCGCAGACGGTGATCCGCACCTCGCCCGGGCAACGCGACGAGGTCATGAAAGCGGCGATCGCGGAGATGGAGCGCGTCAATCCGCGCCGGGTGCTGACCTTCAACAAGACGTTCGAGGAAATGGTCGCCGACCACTACCAGGCCGATCGCTCGATGGTCTGGCTGCTGGTGTCGGTCTGCATCGCGCTGCTGGTGGTGACGGCACTGGGCATCGTCGGCCTGGCCAGTTTCTGGGTACAGCAACGCACCAAGCAGATCGGCGTGCGCCGCGCGCTGGGCGCGACGCGTGGCCAGGTGCTGCGCTACTTCCAGACCGAGAACCTGCTGCTGGCCACGCTCGGCATCGTGATCGGGATGATCGGCGCCTACGGGATCAACCAGTGGCTGATGAGCCATTACGAGATGGCGCGCCTGCCGGCGCTGTACCTCCCGGTCGGCGCGGTCGCCCTGTGGCTGCTGGGCCAGGTGGCGGTGTTCGGCCCGGCCCGGCGCGCGGCGGCGGTGCCTCCGGCGGTCGCCACCCGCAGCGTATAGCCGGCCCTCGGCGCGGAAGGGGGGCTCCCCCCTTTCGTGCCGCCCCATCCCGTCCGGTCCCGCGGGCACGCTAAGCTGTCCGCCGGGACCCGCGGTCCCCTCCCCATCGCCCACTGGTTGTCCATGCCCACCATCCTCGTCATCGACGACAACCCCGCCGTGGCCACCGCGCTGGACACGTTGTTCTCGCTGCACGACATCGACACGCTGGTCGCCGAATCTCCGGAGGCCGGCCTGGCGATGCTGGCGGAACACGAGGTCGACCTGGTCGTGCAGGACATGAACTTCCACGCCGACACCACGTCGGGCGACGAAGGCGTCGCCCTGTTCCACGACATCCGCGCCCGCCACCCCGACCTGCCGGTGATCCTGCTGACGGCCTGGACGCACCTGGAATCCGCGGTCGAGCTCGTGCGCGCCGGCGCCGCCGACTACCTGGGCAAGCCCTGGGACGACCACAAGCTTCTCGCGGCGGTGAACAACCTGCTGGAACTGTCGGAGACCCGGCGCGAGCTCGCACGCCACCAGCGCAGCGAACGCCGCCGGCGCGACGCACTGGCGGGTTATGACCTGCGCGGCCTGGTCTACGCCGACGCCGCCAGCGAACGCGCCGTCGCCCTGGCCTGCCAGGTGGCGCCGTCGGAGCTGCCGGTCCTGATCACCGGGCCCAATGGCGCCGGCAAGGAAAAGTACGCCGAGATCGTGCATGCCAACTCGACGGTCGCCGACGGCCCATTCGTCGCGCTCAACTGCGGCGCGATCCCGGGCGAACTGATCGAAGCCGAACTGTTCGGGGCCGACGCCGGCGCCTACACCGGCGCCAGCCGGGCGCGCGAGGGCAAGTTCGAGGCCGCCGACCGCGGCACCCTGTTCCTCGACGAGATCGGCACGCTGCCACCCGCCGGCCAGGTGAAGCTGTTGCGGGTGCTGGAGACCGGCCGCTTCGAGCGACTGGGCAGCAACCGCGAGCGCAGCGTGAAGGTGCGCGTGGTCAGCGCGACCAATGCCGACCTGCCGGGGATGATCCGCGAAGGCCGGTTCCGCGAAGACCTCTACTATCGCCTCAATGCGATCGAGGTGAAGGTGCCGCCGCTGGCCGAGCGCGGCGACGACATCCTGCCCCTGGCGCGGCACTTCCTGCCCGCTGGCAAGGCGCTCACGGCCGACGCCGAACGCGCCCTGCTCGCGCACGCCTGGCCGGGCAACGTGCGCGAACTGCGCAACACCCTCCAGCGCGGCGCGCTGCTCGCGCGAAGCGACACCATCGGCGTGGACGACCTTGGCCTGCCTGCGCAGGAGCGCCCGGCGGCCGCCACTGCCGCAAGCGGCGACGAACCCGACCGCGCGACGATCGAGGCCGTGCTCGAACGCCATGGCGGCGTGATGGCCCAGGCCGCCAACGAGCTGGGGCTGTCCCGGCAGGCCCTGTACCGCAGGCTGGATCGCCTGGGGATCAAGCGGGACTGAGCATGCTCGACTGGCGCCGACTGCCGCTGAGCCTCACCTACAGCGTGATCGCGCTGGCGTACATGCTGCTCGCGGCCGCGCTGGCCGCGTGGCTGTCCACGTTCCTGCCGCATCGCTGGATGGCGGTGCTGCTCGCCTGCGCGCTGCTCGCACCCCTGCTCGCCTACCACGTGCGCCGGGCGTTCGCACCCATGCACTCGCTGTTCCGCGCGCTCAGCGGCACGGTCGCCAGTTATCGCGACGGCGACTACAGCTTCAGCCTCAACTGGCAGGGAAAGGGCGAGCTCGCGCGCCTGGTGGAGAGCCACAACCGCCTGGGCGACACCCTGCGCGAGCAGCGAAACGCCCTCATCCAGCGCGAACTGCTGCTCGACACCATGGTGCAGAACACCCCGGTCGCGATGGTGCTGGTGGACCCGGCGCGGCGCATCGTCCACGGCAACCTGGCCGCGCGCAAGATGCTCGGCGAGGGCCGGCGCCTGGAGGGCATGGGCTTCGACGAGGTCGTGGCCGCGGCACCCGAGGCCATGCGCGAGGCCTTCGACCGCGGCGCCGATGGCATGTTCACCGTCGGCGACGAGGACAACGAGGACATCTACCACCTCTCGCGCCGGCAGTTCCGCCTCAACGGACGCCGCCACGAGCTGGTGATGCTGCGCCTGCTGACGGCGGAACTGCGCCGACAGGAAGTGCAGACCTGGAAGAAGGTGATCCGGGTCATCAGCCACGAGTTGAACAATTCGCTGGCGCCGATCGCGTCGCTCGCCCATTCCAGTGCCGAACTGCTGCGGCGCGGCCAGCACGAGCGCCTTCCCAACGCGCTGGCGACCATCGAGGACCGGGCCCGCCACCTGGAAGGCTTCATCCGCGACTACGCGCGCTTCGCCAAGCTGCCGGCGCCACGCATGCAGGCGGTCGAATGGTCGCGTTTCGTCGCCCAGCTCCGCGACCAGGTCGAATTCGTCGCCGAAGGCGTGCCGGAAGGATCGATCGTCCGGTTCGATGCCGCCCAGGTCGAGCAATGCCTGATCAACCTGCTCAAGAACGCGCACGAATCCGGATCGCCGCCGGAAGAGGTCAAGCTCTCGCTTCGCCGCCTGCCCAACGACTGGCGCATCGACATCCTCGATCGCGGCACCGGAATGAACGAGGCGGTGCTGGCGAACGCATTGCTGCCCTTCTATTCGACCAAGCGCAACGGCACCGGCCTGGGGCTGGCGCTCGCGCGCGAGATCGCCGAGGCCCACGGCGGCCGGATCGCCCTGCTCAACCGCGAGGCCGGCGGCCTGTGCGTGAGCATGGTGCTGCCGGGCTGAAGCGCGCGGCGCACCGGGTCAGTCCCTGGGTTTCTTCTCCGGGCGGCGCCAGCCTTCGATCGTGGTCTGGCGCGAACGCGCCACGGTGAGCTGGCCGGGCGGGGCGGTGCGCGTCACCACCGAACCCGCGGCGACGGTGGCCTGTTCGCCGATCTCGACCGGCGCCACCAGCGAACTGTTGGAGCCGATGAAGGCGCCGTCGCCGATGCGCGTCTTCGACTTGTTCACGCCATCGTAGTTGCACGTGATGGTGCCGGCGCCGATGTTGACCCCGGCACCCACCGTCGCGTCGCCCAGGTAGGTGAGGTGGTTGGCCTTGCTGCCTACCCCCAGGGTGGTGTTCTTGGTCTCGACGAAGTTGCCCACGCGCGCGCCGTCGGCGAGAACGGTACCCGGCCGCAGGCGCGCGTACGGACCGATCGCCGCGGCGCCCTCGACGACGGCGCCGTCGAGGTCGCAATGCGCGTGGACCACGGTGCCCGCGCCCAGGCGCACGTCCTTGAGCCGGCAGAACGGGCCGACCACCACGCCATCGCCCAGTTCGACGCGGCCCTCGAAGACCACGTCGACGTCGATCTCCACGTCGCGGCCGACCTCGACGCTGCCGCGGATGTCGCAACGCGAAGGATCGGCCAGGCGGGCGCCCTGCACGCACAGCGCCCGCGCGGCGCGCAGCTGGAACGCGCGTTCGAGCTGCGACAGCTGCCAGGGATCGTTCGCGCCCTCGACCTCCACCGGCGCCTCCACGTGCACCATCTCCGCGGCGTTGAACTCGCTGGCCGCAGCGGTGAAGACGTCGGTCAGGTAGTACTCGCCCTGGGCATTGTCGTTGCCCAGGTGCTCGAGCCAGCGTCGCAGCGGCTCGCCATCGGCCACGAGGATGCCGGTGTTGACCGTGCGGATCTCGCGTTCCTCTTCGTTCGCGTCCTTGTGCTCGACGATGCGGCCGACGTTGCCCTCGGCATCACGAACGATGCGCCCGTAGCCGGTGGGGTCGTCCAGGTCGGCCACCAGGACCGCGATCCGCCCCGGCGCCTCGAGCAGGCGCTGCAGGGTCGCGGCCTCGATCAGCGGCACGTCGCCATAGAGCACCAGTACGCGCGCGTCGGTCGGCACGCCCGGCATGGCCTGTTGCACGGCATGACCGGTACCCAGGCGCTCGGCCTGCTCCGCCCAATGCAGGTCCAACTGGCCGGCGAAGGCATCGCGGACCTGTTCGCCGCCATGACCGTGGACGACATGGATGCCGGCGGGCGACAGCGCGCGCGCGGTGTCGATGACATGGCCCAGCATGGGTTTGCCGGCGATCTTCTGCAGCACCTTCGGTACCGCGGACTTCATGCGCTTGCCCTCGCCGGCGGCGAGGATGACGACGTGCAGGGGTGTGGACATGGCGGACTTCGTCGAATGCGTGTGGCCGGATTCTAGCCCGCCGCGCCTGAGCGGGTCGCCCCGCCCCGGAAGTCGGCAGGCAAGCCGGGGACCACTGATAAGATGGCGCACCCCCGATACCCGACGCCCATGACTGTCGAACGGACGCCCAGCACACGGATGGATTTCGCGGTCGCGACGGCAGGCGTGCTGCTGTGCGCAGTGGGCTTCGCGCTCAATCGCATGTGGAACGAACTGCCCTGGGAACGGCTGGCGCTGTCGCTCTGCCTGGCCGCCATGGCAGCCATCCTTGCCTGGCCGGTCCGGCGCCTGCTGCGATGGTCCTGGGCCACGGCGCTCGCCGTGGCCTGGTCGGTGGCGCTGGTGGTGTTCGTGGGTGTCGTGCCGTTGCTCGCAGCGGCGCTCCTGGGCATCGCGTCGCTTGCCATCGGTAGCTGGCGGCTGCCCGACGACGTGCCCGCGCGCACGGCCGTGGCGACCGCCATCGGACTGGTCGTGATCGGCGGCCTGAACGGTTGGCTGCTGTCCTGGCCGATCCATGTCGCGCCGCTCTGGTACGTGGTGTTGCTGGGCGTGGTCGCGCTGCGGCGGAAGTCACTGCTCGCTTCGCTGGCCGGGCTCCGGGGCAACATCGGCGCTGCGATCGCGGGCGCGCCGCGCTGGGCCGCATTCGCGGTCACCCTGGCCGGCCTGGCGTCCACCGCCTGCTGGTTGCCGACCATGCAGGTGGACGACCTCGCTTACCACATGGGCCTGCCCAGCCAGCTGCTGCTGCACGGGCGCTACGTGCCCGACCCGTCCCACCAGATCTGGGCGTTCGCGCCCTGGCTGGGCGACAACCTGCAGGGCATTGCGGCGGTGCTGGCGCGACAGGACGCACGCGGTGCGATGAACGCGCTGTGGCTGCTGCTCTCGTTCGCCCTCGCCGGCGCCCTCGCACGCCGCCTCGGTGGCGGTGATACCGGGCGCTGGATCGCGGTGGCGCTGGTCGCCAGCTTCCCGCCGCTGGTGTGGATGGCGGCCGGCATGCAGACCGAGCTGGCGGCGACCGCGTTGCTGTTCGCCCTGTTGGCGACCGTACTGTCGGGATCGCGGCACTGGGTGCTGCCCGCGGCCGTGCTGTTCGCGGGACTCCTCGGGCTCAAGACCATGCACGCGCTGTCGGCCCTCCCGCTGCTGGCCTATGGCGCGTGGCGTCACCGCGACGGCCTGGCCTGGCGACAGCTCCCCGTGGCCCTGGGGGCGTGCCTGTTGCTGGGCGGTTCCAGCTTCGTGCTTGCCTGGTGGCACACCGGGAACCCGGTCCTGCCGCTGTTCAACGACGTCTTCCAGTCGCCCTACTATCCGCCCAGGGCCTATAGCGACGTGCGCTGGTTCAGCGGGTTCGGCGCCCACCTGCCCTGGGCGATGACCTTCGACACGCCGCGCTACGTGGAGGCCTTCCGTGGTGGCATCGGCTTCTCGACGCTGGCCCTGTCGGGGGTCTGGCTGCTGGCGCTGCTGCGCCCGGCCCATCGCGGCGTCGCGATCGCGACCACCGCGGTGGTGGTGCTCCCGATGGTCCCCTTGCAGTACGTCCGCTACACCTACCCCGGCATGCTCCTGCTCGCCGTGGTCCTGGTGCCGTGCGGGCGCCTCGCGCTGGGCCGTCGCGGGGCGACGTGGGTGTTCGCCGGCCTGTGCATGCTGAACCTCGCCTTCCAGGCCAACTCAGGCTGGCTGCATCACTCCGCCGCGCTGAAGCGCACGATCCGCGCCCTGGGCGACGAATCGCAGGTGTTTCCCCATTACGTCCCGGAACGGATGCTCCTGCGGGCGATCCCCGCCGACGACGACGGCATCGTGTTGACCACCGTGCCCGACCGCAACTACACCGCCGAGCTCGGCGGTCGCGGGCGCGGCGTGCTCGAGCACGACCCGACGCTGCACGCCGCCCGCGCCGCGGCCGAGGCCGATGCATCAGGCGCCGGCTGGCGCACCCTGTTCGATCTCAGCGGGGCGCGCTGGGTGCTGGTCGTGCCGGCGCAGGCGAGCCCGGCACTGCAACGGGCACTCGCGGACGTCAGCGCAAGGCGCGTCGGCGCCATCGGCGACGCGGAGCTCTGGCGCCTGCCCGACGACGCGAAGGACGCCTCGCGATGAGCCTCGCCCGGCAAGGGATGTACTTCATCCTCGTGGGCCTGTTGCAGGTCCTCGTCGACTGGGCGGTGTTCGTCGGCCTCACGAGCCTCGGCGTGCCGGCCGTGCCGGCCAACCTGGGTGGTCGCGTCTGCGGGGCCTGCCTGGGCTTCTGGCTCAACGGCAGGATCACGTTCGCCGCTGCAGGCAAGGCGCGGCTCGGGGGGGCTCGCCTCGTCCGTTTCCTCATGGTCTGGTTGGTGCTGACGGCATTGAGCACGGCCGCCATGGCCTGGATCGCGGACGGCCAGGGGCTGGGCTGGGCCTGGCTGGCCAAGCCGCTTGTCGAGGCCGCGCTGGCGCTCACCAGCTTCCTGTTCGCCCGCCATTGGATCTACCGTTGAGGCCGTGGCCATGAACGCTCCACACATCGCCGTGGTCGTCCCGTGCTATCGCGTCGGCGATGCCCTTCTTCCGCTGCTGGAGAGGATCGGGCCCGAGGTCGGCAGCATCCATGTCGTCGACGACGCGTGTCCCCACGGAAGCGGCGCAAAGGTGCGCGCCGCTACGCGCGATCCCCGCGTGCGGGTATACGCGCACGACCGCAACCTGGGGGTCGGCGCAGCGGTGCTGACCGGCTACCGTGCCGCACTCGATGCGGGGGCCGACATCGTCGTCAAGCTCGACGGCGATGGGCAGATGGACCCCGCGCTCGTGCCGGCGCTGACCCGACCGATCCGCGACGGGCGCGCGGACTACTGCAAGGGCAATCGCTTCCACCGGCTCGGCGACCTGCGCGGCATGCCGCCGGTGCGCCTGCTGGGCAACGCCTGCCTGTCCTTCATGACCAAGGCGTCCAGCGGCTACTGGCAACTGTTCGATCCCACCAATGGCTTCACCGCGATCCATGCCTTGGTACTCGCGCAGCTCGATACCGACCGGCTGGCCCGCCGCTACTTCTTCGAATCCGACCTGCTGCACCATCTCAACGCGTTGCGCGCGGTCGTGGTCGAAATGCCGATGCCCGCGCGCTACGGCGAGGAGGTATCGAGCCTGCGTCCCATGCGCATGGTGTGGCCGTTCCTCGGCGGCAACCTGCGAAACTTCCTGCGCCGGATCGGACACAGCTATTTCCTTCGCGGCTTCTCGATCGCGTCGGTCGAACTGCTGCTCGCCGTGCCGCTGCTCGGCTTCGGACTGGCTTTCGGGGCCTGGCAGTGGCTGGCATCCATCCACGACGGGGAGCTGGCCAGTGCCGGCACGGTCATGCTGGCCGCACTCCCGCTCATCCTCGGGGCGCAGTTGCTGCTGTCCTGGCTGAACTTCGACGTCGCGGCCGAACCGCGCCAGCCGATCCACCCGATGCTGCCAGGACCCCGGCACGGCTGAAGCGCGTAGCGGGGCGGCCCCCGCCCCCGGGGACTCGCATGCATGCGCTCGGGAAACGAAAAACGCCGGCGAAAGCCGGCGTTTTTCATCTGGTCTTGCCGGCTGCCCGGTGATCAGTGCTTCATGTTGCGGCGCAGCCGCTCCAGGGCCTGCAGCTGGGCCATGGCCTCGGCCAGCTTGGCCTGCGCCTCGGCAATGTCCATCTGCTCGCCGCGATTGGCCAGCATGCGCTCGGCCTCGTCCTTGGCGGCACGCACGGCGGCCTCGTCGATGTCCTCGGCACGCACCGCGGTATCGGCCAGCACCGTGACCACCTGCGGCTGCACCTCGAGGATGCCGCCGGAGATCGCGAAATCAAGCTGCTCCCCGCCGGGCAGGGTCACCACGACCTTGCCTGGCTTGAGCCGGGTGATCAGCGGGGCGTGCTTCGGCGCGATGCCGAGTTCGCCCATCTCGCCGGTGGCGACGACCAGTTCGGCCTCGCCGTGGAAGATCTCGTTCTCGGCACTGACGATGTCGCAGCGGATGGTGCTCATATTGCCTCGCTTGTCGCGAGGCGGGATTCGTGAGCGGGGAGTGGGGAATGGGCAAGCAACCGGAGGCCGCCGACTTCATCCCGCAATGTCCCGATACCGAAGTGCCCGCCCTTGCGATTACCTGGTGATTAGTCCCGATTCCCGACCGCTCAGCCGGTGATCTTCTGGCCCTTCTCGACGGCCTCGTCGATCGTGCCGACCATGTAGAACGCCTGCTCGGGCAGGTGGTCGTACTCGCCCTCGACGATGCCCTTGAAGCCGCGGATGGTGTCCTTCAGCGACACGTACTTGCCCGGCGAACCGGTGAAGACCTCGGCCACGTGGAAGGGCTGGGAGAAGAAGCGCTCGATCTTGCGCGCGCGCGACACGGCCTGCTTGTCTTCTTCCGACAGCTCGTCCATGCCCAGGATCGCGATGATGTCCTTGAGCTCCTTGTACTTCTGCAGCGTCGCCTGGACCTTGCGGGCAACATCGTAGTGCTCGTTGCCGATGACGTTCGGGTCCAGCTGGCGGCTGGTCGAATCCAGCGGATCGACCGCGGGGTAGATGCCCAGCGAGGCGATGTTGCGCGACAGCACGACGGTGGCGTCGAGGTGGGCGAAGGTGGTCGCCGGCGAGGGGTCGGTCAGGTCGTCCGCAGGCACGTACACGGCCTGGATCGAGGTGATCGAACCGGTCTTGGTCGAGGTGATGCGCTCCTGCAGCACGCCCATTTCCTCGGCGAGGGTCGGCTGGTAGCCCACCGCCGACGGCATGCGGCCCAGCAGCGCCGAGACCTCGGTGCCGGCCAGGGTGTAGCGGTAGATGTTGTCCACGAACAGCAGCACGTCCTTGCCCTTGCCCGAAGCGTCCTTCTCGTCGCGGAAGTACTCGGCCATGGTCAGGCCGGTCAGGGCGACGCGCAGGCGGTTGCCCGGCGGCTCGTTCATCTGGCCGTAGACCATCGCCACCTTGTCGAGGACGTTGGAGTCCTTCATCTCGTGGTAGAAGTCGTTGCCCTCGCGGGTGCGCTCGCCCACGCCGGCGAACACCGACAGGCCGGAGTGCGCCTTGGCGATGTTGTTGATCAGTTCCATCATGTTGACGGTCTTGCCGACGCCGGCGCCGCCGAACAGGCCGACCTTGCCGCCCTTCGCGAAGGGGCACATCAGGTCGATGACCTTGATGCCGGTCTCGAGCAGGTCATTGGCCGAGGACTGCTCCTCGTAGGTCGGGGCCGAGCGGTGGATTTCCCATTCGGCGCTGGCCTCGACCGGGCCGGCCTCGTCGATCGGGCGGCCGAGCACGTCCATGATGCGACCCAGGGTACCGGCGCCCACCGGGACCGAGATGGCCTTGCCGGTGTTGGTGGCGACCAGGTTGCGCTTCAGGCCGTCGGTCGAACCGAGGGCGATCGTGCGCACGACGCCGTCGCCCAGCTGCTGCTGGACTTCCAGCGTGATTTCGGTGTTGTCGACCTTCAGTGCGTCGTACACCTTCGGCACTTCGGCGCGCGGGAACTCGACGTCGACGACGGCACCGATGATCTGAACGATCTTGCCCTGGCTCATGGTTGTTTCCTCGTAACTTTAAGCTTGCGTGCGGTCGCGACCTGCGCCCGCGGGAATGGGTTGTGGGTCAGACCGCGGCGGCGCCGCTGACGATTTCCGAGATTTCCTGGGTGATCGCCGCCTGGCGCGCCTTGTTGTAGACCAGCTGCAGGGTGTCGATCATCTTGCTGGCGTTGTCGGAGGCCGCCTTCATCGCGACCATGCGCGCGGCATGCTCGGACGCGACGTTCTCCAGCACCGCCTGGTAGACCAGCGACTCCACGTAGCGGGTCAGCACGCGATCGAGCACGTCGGCCGCGTCCGGCTCGTAGATGTAGTCCCAGTCGTGGCGGGCGACCTGCGCCTCCGGCTTCGGCAGCGGCAGCAGCTGGTCGAAGGTGGCGCGCTGGGTCATGGTGTTGATGAAGTCGTTGTAGCAGACGAAGACGCGGTCGAGCTTGCCTTCGCTGTAGCCGTCGAGCATCACCTTGACCACGCCGACGAGCTGCTCGAGCTTCGGCTGGTCGCCCAGGTGGGTGACCGAGCCGATCATGTTCACCTTCAGGCGGCGGAAATAGACCGAGGCCTTCTGGCCAATGGTCACCACGTCGACCTCGACGCCCTTGTCCTGCCAGCCGCGGAACTCGGCCAGCAGCTTGCGGAACATGTTGTTGTTCAGGCCGCCGGCCAGGCCGCGGTCCGAGGACACGACCAGGTAACCGACCCGCTTGACCTCGGCGCGCTCCTCGAGGAACGGATGCTGGTAGTCGGTGTTCGCCTGCGCGAGATGGCCGATCACCTGCTTCATGACACGGGCATACGGACGCGAGGCCCGCATCCGGTCCTGCGCCTTGCGGATCTTGGAGGCCGAGACCATTTCGAGCGCGCGCGTCACCTTGCGGGTGTTCTGCACGCTCTTGATCTTGGATTTGATTTCGCGTCCGCCTGCCATGTATTCGCTCGCTACGCTCGCCGTGATTCGTGGTGGGTCATTCGTGATTCGCGTCGTGATTCGCCTGGCGGTTGCCGTTGCGAATCACGCATCACGAACCCGCAGTTACGCCGGCTCAGTAAGAGCCGGTGGTCTTGAACTCTTCGATGCCCTTCTTGAAGGCCGCTTCGATGTCGTCGTTCCAGGCGCCGCTGGTGTTGACCTTGTCGACCAGCTCGCCCTGGGTGTTGGTGAAATGGGCGTGCAGGCCGTCTTCGAAGGCACCGATGCGGTTGACCGGGACGTCGTCGAGGTAACCCTCGTTGACGGCGTAGATCGACAGCGCCTGCATGGCGATCGACATCGGCGCGTACTGCTTCTGCTTCATCAGCTCGGTGACGCGCTGGCCGCGCTCGAGCTGCTTGCGGGTGGCTTCGTCCAGGTCCGAGGCGAACTGCGCGAACGCAGCCAGCTCACGGTACTGGGCGAGCGAGATGCGGATGCCGCCCGAGAGCTTCTTGATGATCTTGGTCTGGGCCGCGCCACCGACGCGCGAGACCGAGATGCCGGCGTTCACGGCCGGGCGGATGCCGGCGTTGAACAGGTCGGTCTCGAGGAAGATCTGGCCGTCGGTGATCGAGATCACGTTGGTCGGCACGAACGCCGAGACGTCGCCGGCCTGGGTCTCGATGATCGGCAGCGCGGTCAGCGAACCGGTCTGGCCCTTGACCTCGCCCTGGGTGAACTGCTCGACGTAGTCCTCGGACACGCGCGCGGCGCGCTCCAGCAGACGGCTGTGCAGGTAGAACACGTCGCCCGGGTAGGCTTCGCGGCCCGGCGGGCGCTTGAGCAGCAGCGAGATCTGGCGGTAGGCAACGGCCTGCTTGGACAGGTCGTCGTACACGATCAGGGCGTCTTCGCCGCGATCCATGAAGAACTCACCCATCGTGCAGCCGGCGTAGGCCGAGATGTACTGCATGGCAGCCGACTCGGAGGCGGTCGCGGCGACCACGATGGTGTGCGCCAGCGCGCCGTTCTCTTCCAGCTTGCGCACGACGTTGGCGACCGAGCTGGCCTTCTGGCCGATCGCGACGTAGATGCACTTGATGCCGGTACCCTTCTGGTTGATGATCGCGTCGATCGCCAGGGCGGTCTTGCCGGTCTGGCGGTCGCCGATCACCAGCTCGCGCTGGCCACGGCCGATCGGGATCATCGAGTCGACCGACTTGTAGCCGGTCTGCACCGGCTGGTCGACCGACTTGCGCCAGATCACGCCCGGGGCGACGCGCTCCACCGGCGCGGTCTGCGCGGCGGCGATCGGGCCCTTGCCGTCGATCGGCTCGCCGAGCGCGTTGACCACGCGGCCGAGCAACTCGCGGCCGACCGGCACTTCGAGGATGCGGCCGGTGGTCTTGGCGACATCGCCTTCGCGCAGGTGCTCGTAGTCACCCAGCACCACGGCGCCGACCGAGTCGCGCTCGAGGTTCAGCGCCAGGGCGAACGTGTTCTGCGGCAGTTCGATCATTTCGCCCTGCATGACGTCGGCCAGACCGTAGATGCGCACGATGCCGTCGGACACCGAGGTGACGGTGCCTTCGTTGCGCGCCTCGGCGGTCAGCTTGACCTGGTCGATGCGGGTCTTGATCAGTTCGCTGATTTCGGACGGGTTGAGCTGGGTGGTTGCCATGGGTGGTTCCCTTGATCCGGCCGCAGCCGGGTATGCATTTGAATTCGTTTACTGCGCGAGCGAAGTCTGCAGGCGCGCGAGCTTGCCTTTGAGCGAGCCGTCGATCACCACGTCGCCGGCATCGATCACCGCGCCGCCGAGCAGCGAGGCGTCGACCGCCGTGCTGACCTCGACCTCGCGGCCGAAGCGCTTCTTCAGCGCCGCCTTGATCGCCTCCAGCTCCGCCGCCGGCAGTTCGCTGGCGGCAGTCACCTTGGCCTTGACCACGCGGTCAGCCTCGGCACGCAGGTCCTCGTACAGGCCGGCGATCTCCGGCAGCAGCACGACGCGGCGGTTCTCGACCAGCAGGCCCAGGAAGCGGGTGAACGCTTCGTCCGCCTGCGCGGGCGCGAGCAGGCCGACCGCTTCGGCTTCACCGAGCTGCGGGTGGCCCAGCAGGGCGTGTGCCTGCGGGTTGGCGGCCACCTGCGCGGCGAATGCCAGCGCCTGCGACCAGTCGGCGGTACGCCCGGCATCCCGCGCCAGCGCGAAAGCCGCGCGGGCGTAGGGTCGGGCGAGGGTCAGGGCCTGGGTCATCGCTCAGCCTTCCCGATCAGATTTCTGCGGCGAGTTCGTCGAGCAGCGCCTTGTGGGCACTGGCGTCGATCTCGCGGCGGATCAGTTTCTCGGCACCGCTGACGGCCAGCACCGACACCTGCCTGCGCAGGTCCTCGCGGGCACGGTTGGTGGCAGCGGCGATCTCGTCCTCGGCCAGCGCCTTCTGGCGCGCGGCCTCGGCGATGGCGTCGTTCTTGGCCTGGTCGATGATCTGGTTGGCGCGCTGGTGCGCCTGCTCGATGATCTCGTTGGCCTTGGTCCGGGCCGTACGCAGCTCTGCGTCGACCTTTTCCTGGGCCTGGGCCAGGTGCTGCTGGCTCAGGTCCGCGGCAGCGAGGCCCTCGGCGATCTTCTTCTGGCGCTCCTCGATGGCACTGAGCAGCGGCGGCCAGATCTTGGTCGCGATGATCCAGATCAAGGCGGCGAACGCCAGGGCCTGGGCAAATAGGGTCAGGTTGATGCTCATACGTAAGGCTCTGCCAGATGGTGACGGGCCATCGACACGCGGGGTGCCGACCCTTCATCCCCACGGCAGGTGGCCTGGGCCACCCGCCGCGACGCGCAACCGGTGATTAGCCGGCGACCTTTGCGGCTTCGGCCAGCAGCGCGGAAGCCATCGGGTTGGCGAAGGCCAGCAGCAGGCCGACGGCGACGCTGATGATGAACGCGGCGTCGATCAGGCCGGCGGTGATGAACATGCGGACCTGCAGGACCGGGATCAGCTCCGGCTGGCGCGCGGCCGACTCGAGGAACTTGCCGGCCATGATCGCCAGGCCAAGACCCGCACCCAGGGCGGCCAAGCCGATCATGATGCCGACGGCCAGCGCGGTGGACGACTGGACCTGGGCGAGGTGGGCAAGAATTTCCATGGTTATCTCCGAACTAGGTTGGGTATTGCAAAGGGTGGAAGGGAAAAGCGGTTTTTCGAATGGGGTACTGCGATCAGTGAGCGTCTTCCGACAGGCTCAGGTACACGATGGACAGCATCATGAAGATGAAGGCCTGCAGCGGGATCACCAGCAGGTGGAACAGCATCCAGCCGAAGCCGAACGCGCCGCCCGCGAGCGCGCCGAGGATGCCGGCGCCGCCGAGCACCCAGATCAGCAGGAACACGATCTCGCCGCCGAACATGTTGCCGAACAGTCGCATCGCCAGCGAGATCGGCTTGCTCAGCCACTCGACGATGTTCAGGATCAGGTTGAACGGCATCATCCACTTGCCGAACGGCGCCGTCAGGAATTCCTTGGTGAAGCCGCCGAAGCCCTTGGCGCGGATCGCGAAGAACAGCATCAGGAAGAACACGCTGATGGACATGCCCAGGGTCGCGTTGACGTCCGCGGTGGGCACCGGCTTCCAGTAGTGCACGCCCATCAGTTCGAGGGGCTTGGCGATGAAGTCTGCCGGGATCATCTTCAGCAGGTTCATCATGAGGATCCAGAAGAACAGGGTGATCGCGATCGGCGTGACCAGCTTGCTCGGACCGTGGTAGGTGTCGCGCGCCTGCTTGTCGACGAACTCCAGGCAGATCTCGACGAAGGCCTGCCACTTGCCCGGCACGCCCGGGGTCGCCTTGCGCGTCGCGGTCCAGAAGGCCACCACGATCAGCAGGCCCATCAGCACCGCCGACACCAGGGTATCCACGTTGAGGGTCCAGAAGCTGCCCTCTCCCACCGACGCCGTCAGGTTCTGGAGATGGTGTTGGATGTACCCGGTGGGAGTCAGTTCCGCCTCGCCCGCCATGTGTCCTGGATCCTGATATCTAGAAGTGATTGATCAACGCCGGGTCATGGCGTACATCTGCGTGGCGAGGCCCGTGACCATCCCCAGCAGCAGTGGAAGCGGCGGCAAGCGCCAGACCACCAGACCCAACAACAGCACCGCACACACCACCACCCACTTGACCGTCGCGCCGATGAACCATCGCAGCAGCACCGCGCCCGCAGGCTGGATGCCGCCGCCGACCATCAGCCGCGCCGCGACGAGCCCCCCCAACCCGATCGCGAGGCCGCCGACCAGCGCCGACAGCGCGTGCGAAACCCCCTGCACAAGGAAGGCCAGTGCCAGCAGCACTGTCGCTGCGGCTTGCCAGGCAAGCGTTTTGCGCGCCAGGCGTTGGCCTGCTTTCAGGGGATCGTACACGCGGGACTCGATCACGTTGGACAAAACCGCCCGGGTGAGCCGCAAAAGTATAGAGCGCGACGGCTTTTACGGCAACCGCCGGAAGTCGCCCGCCCCGCTTCGGCGGAGTGCCGCCGATCAACCCGCCCTATCCCGGGGATTCATTGATTTGATTGGATTTTAGCCGCCTCGAGTGCCACAATCAAGAATCATTCTCATTAACAAGTGGGCAAAATGTCCAAGACATTCAGCTTCGCCGCGGTGCACTTCGCAGTGGCCTTCGCGGTCGGCTACCTGATGACCGGCAGCCTGCTGGTGGGCGGGTCGCTGGCGCTTGTCGAACCGGCCATCAACAGCGTCGCCTACCACCTGCACGAGAAAGTCTGGCGGCGCATCGAAGCGCGTCGCGCCTTGGCCGGAGCGCCCCTGCTGGCCGGCTGAGCGCTCGCGGTGAACTTTCATTCGCGTGGCGTGTCGAACGCCACGAGCACCCCGCCTTCCATTTCCTCGTCAAGGGCCCACTGGCGCGGCTGGCTCAAACAACGAAGCCCCGGCATGCCGGGGCTTCGTTTTGTCCGCGGACCCGCCAGGCCGGCCTATTTGCCGCGCTTGGGCAGGTAGAGGTCGGTGATGGTGCCTTCGTACACTTCGGCCGCCATCGCGACGCTCTCGCTCAGGGTCGGGTGCGGATGGATGGTGTGGCCGATGTCGGCGGCCTCGCAGCCCATCTCGATCGCCAGCGCCAGCTCGGCGATCAGGTCGCCGGCATGCACGCCGACGATGCCGGCACCGATGATGCGGTGGCTGGCTTCGTCGAAGATCAGCTTGGTGGAGCCCTCGGTGCGGCCGATGCCGATCGCGCGGCCGCTCGCCGCCCATGGGAACTTGCCCACGCCCACCTTGAGCCCCTTCGCCCTGGCTTCGGTCTCGGTGACGCCCACCCAGGCGATCTCCGGATCGGTGTAGGCCACCGAGGGGATCACCCGCGCCACCCACTCCTTCTTCTCGCCGGCGGCGACTTCGGCCGCGAGCTTGCCTTCGTGCGTGGCCTTGTGCGCGAGCATGGGCTGGCCCACCAGGTCGCCGATGGCAAAGATGTGCGGCACGTTGGTGCGCATCTGCCGGTCGACCGGGATGAAGCCGCGCTCGGTGACCTGCACGCCGGCGTTGCCGGCGTCGAGCTTGCCGCCGTTCGGCGCACGGCCCACCGCCACGAGCACCCGATCCCACGTCCCGGATGCGAGCGCCGGCTGCTGCCCCTCGTCGGCGCTCTCGAAGTGCACGGTGATGCCCTTCTTGCCGGCCTCGACCTTCGCCGCCTTCGTCTTCAGGTGGACGGTGACGCCCTGCTTCTTCAGGCGGTCCGCGAGCGGCTTGACCAGGTCCTTGTCGGCGCCCGGCATCAACTGGTCCATGAACTCGACCACGGTCACCTCGGCGCCCAGCGCGCGGTAGACCGTCGCCATCTCCAGGCCGATGATGCCGCCGCCCACGACCAGCAGCGACTTCGGCACCTCGGCCAGCTCCAGCGCGTCGGTGGAATCCATCACGCGCGGGTCGTCCCATGGGAAGTTGGGCAGCTTCACCGCCTGCGAACCCGCGGCGATGATGCAGTGCTCGAAGCGCAGGACCTGCGTCTTGCCATCCTCTCCCGCGATCTCCAGCTCGTTCGGCGACAGGAACCGGGCCACGCCCTGCACCACCCGTACCTTGCGCTGCTTGGCCATGCCGGCCAGGCCGCCCGTCAGGCGATCGACGACCTTTTCCTGCTTGAAGGTGCGCAGGGTGTCGATGTCGATCTTCGGCTTGCCGAAGCTGATGCCGATCTCCGCCGAATGCGCGGTCTCCTCGATCAGGGCGGCGGCATGCAGCAAAGCCTTGGACGGGATGCAGCCGACGTTGAGGCATACCCCGCCCAGCGACGGATAGCGCTCGACCAGCACCGTATCCAGTCCGAGGTCCGCCGCGCGGAACGCGGCCGTGTAGCCGCCGGGGCCGGAGCCGATGACGACCATGCGGCACTCGATGTCGGCCTGGCGGCCGCTCGCGGATGCCGCCTTCGGCGCGTCGACCGGCTCTTCGGCAGTTGCCTCGGGCTTCTTGCTGGCCGCCGATGCACCGGTATCCGCTGCGCCGGACTTCGGCGGGGCTGCTTCGGCTGCGCCGGTCGCGCCCTCCTCGGCTTCGAGGATCGCGATGACCGCGCCTTCCGACACCGTGTCGCCGAGCTTGACCTTAAGTTCCTTGACCACGCCGGCCGCCGGCGAGGGCACTTCCATCGTCGCCTTGTCGGACTCCAGCGTGACCAGGCCCTGGTCGGCGCTGACGCTGTCACCGACCGCGACCAGCAGTTCGATCACCGGCACGCCGTCGTAGTCGCCGATGTCGGGGACCTTCACTTCGATTTGTGTTGCCATTGTGGAGCTCTCCAGTCAGGCGCGCGCTCAAGGCTCGCGCGCGTCGTTGTCCGTGTTGTCTTCGCGTTCGGCGGCTTCGGCCAGTTCCGCGCCGCCCTGCTGCACGTCGAGGGTGGCATCGTTGGACGACAGCGCTTCGCGCTCGTCCTGGGCGAGCGCCGGCGCGCGGGGCGCCTCGGCGTCTTCGTCGACCGCCTGCGCGTTGCGCCGGAACGCGGCCAGCGCCGCGTCGCCCTGCTGCCCGAAGATGCTGCGCAGGTGGAGGTCGCGCTGCGGGAAGGGGATCTCGATGCCATGCTGCGCGAGCGCGGTCTCCAGCGCCCACAGGTAGGCGGCCTTGACCGTCGCCGGGCGCTTGGTCGCCTCCGCGGTCAGCCAGGTCACCAGCTCGAAATTGAGGCTGCTGTCGCCGAACTCCACCAGCCACACCTGCGGCTTGCGGGGGCCGTCGAGGGCCAGGGTGAAGGGCACCTCGGCGGCGGCCTCCAGGGCGGCCTTCTTGACCAGCTCCTTGTCGGTGCCGTACGCCACCCCGAAGGGCACGCGGATGCGCCGGGAGACGTCGCGATAGGTCCAGTTCACGACCCGTCCGCTGACGAACTCGGAATTCGGCACGAGGATGTCGATGTTGTCGTTGGTGACGATGCGGGTGGCGCGGATCTGGATGGCCTGCACCTCGCCGTGCACGCCGGACTCCAGCTCGACGAAGTCGCCGACCTTGAGCGAGCGGTCGAACAGCAGGATCAGGCCGGAGATGAAGTTGTTGAAGATCGCCTGCAGGCCGAAGCCCAGGCCCACGCCGATCGCGCCGGCGAAGACGGTGAACTTGGCCACCGGGATGCCGATGAACTCCAGCGCCAGCAGCAGGCCGACGGCGATGAAGGCGTAGTGGACGACCCGCGACAGCGTGTAGATCGACGCGCGGCTGGCGTTGGGCTGGCGTTCGCCGTAGCGGTTCAGCGCGCGCCGCAGCAGCGCCGACACGAGGACCGCCACCAGGACCGCGACGAGCGCGGCGAGGATGCCGCCCACCGTGATGCTGACGCCGGAGAACTGCAGCAGCGTGTGGTCGAGGAAGGGCTGCAGGCCGTCCACGCCCTTGCGCGCGGCTTCGTCGGCCGCGTCGATGACGCTGTCGCCCGCCCGCTGGAGGCTGTCGCTGGCGGCTTCCGCGGCCATCGACTCAGTCGGTGCCCAGGCCGGCCAGCGACTGTACGTCCATCTCGGCCAGCAGCTCCTGCAATTGGGCCCAGCGGCGCTCACGCTTGGACTCGCTTTCGTCCACCGCCTCGACCAGCAGTTCCACCTGCTCGGCCAGCAGCTCGCCGGCGTCGCAGTCGGGCACCTCGCCGCCGACGCGCACGCCGTCGAGCACGACCAGCCACTGCTCCTGGTCGGTAAAGGGCGCGTTGCGATCCTCGGGCAGGGACGTCATCAGCCGATGCCAGCTGGCGACGATCCGCTCGGCCACCGCCGCCGGGATGGGCACTTCCTCGACATCGGGCACCTGGTCGACGCGCAACTCGCGCTTGACGCCACCGCCGGTGCCGCTCCAGGCCATGACGCGTTCGTCGGCCTCGGCGAAGCGCAGGCGCCAGCCGCCCGCGTCCTGGACGAGCATCAGCGCGCTCTCGGTGCCACGCGACGGCAGGCGGGTGATCATGAGCTGAGGGGTTTCCCCGCCCGCCAGGAGGCCCTCGACCGCCGAGCCGTAGTTCTCGGTCGCCGGCGGCCAGCCATGGCCAAAGCTCGCGCCGCAGGCATCGGCCGCCACGGCCGCCGGCGCAAAGACCAGGCCGGCGACGAGTGCGAGGTCGACCAGCCGGCGGCGCATCACAGCAGCCCCCGGCGCATGTCGCCCAGCAGCGTCGAGAGATAGGCGGCGAAGCGGGCCGCGGAGGCGCCATCGATGACGCGGTGGTCGTAGCTGAGCGACATCGGCAGGACCAGGCGCGGCTGGAAGGCCTTGCCGTCCCAGACCGGCTTCATCGCCGAGCGCGACACGCCGAGGATCGCCACCTCCGGCGCGTTGACGATCGGCGTGAACGCGGTGCCGCCGATGCCGCCCAGCGAGCTGATCGAGAAGCAGCCGCCGCTCATGTCGGACGGGCCCAGCTTGCCGTCGCGCGCCTTGCCGGCCAGCTCGCCCATCTCGCGCGCGATCTGGTTGACGCCCTTCTTGTCGCAGTCGCGGATGACCGGGACCACCAGGCCGTTGGGCGTGTCGGCGGCAAAGCCGACGTGGTAGTACTTCTTCAGCACCAGGTTCTCGCCGGTCGCGTCGAGCGAGGCGTTGAACTCGGGGAACTTCTGCAGGGCGGCGACCGAGGCCTTCATCAAGAAGGCGAGCATCGTCAGCTTGATGCCGTTCCTGGCCTTCTCGTTCTCCTTGTTGAGGGTGACCCGCAACGCTTCCAGGTCGGTGATGTCGGCGTCTTCGTGCTGGGTGACGTGCGGGATCATCGCCCAGTTGCGGGCGAGGTTGGCACCGGACAGCCTCTTGATCCGGGACAGCGGCTGGGTCTCGGTCTCGCCGAACTTGGCGAAATCCACCTTGGGCCAGGGCAGCAGGTCGAGCCCGCCGCCACCGCCGGTGCGCGCGGCGGGCGTCGTGCCGGACATCACGCCCTTGACGAACTTCTGCACGTCCTCGCGGCTGATCCGGCCGCCGCGCTCGCTGCCGGTCACCTTCGACAGGTCGACTCCCAGTTCGCGCGCGAACAGGCGCACCGCGGGGCTGGCGTAGGGCACCTTGTCGGGCAACAACTCATCGGCGGTGAAGGCCACCGGGGGCGACTTCGGCTCGGCCGCGGCGGGTGCCGAGGCCGGCGCCGAGG
>NZ_VICE01000092.1 GCF_006546775.1 Marilutibacter aestuarii | reverse complement strand
GCCAGCACCGTCAGTGCCAACAGCACCCCGGCGACGATGGTGAAGTGCAGGTCGAGCCAGCCCAGCTGGGTGGCGACGAACCACGCGGCGCTGGCCACGTGCCCGGTCACCAGCGCACGCAGGGCCGGGCCGGCCGAGAGGCGCTTCCACCACAGGCCCATCACGAACACGGCGACCAGCGGCGGGGTGACGTAGGCGAAGGTTTGCTGCAGGTAGGCGAACAAGCCGGGGAACCGGTCGATCATCGGCGCCCAGAGCGCCGCCAGCACCATCAGCAGCAGGGTCACGCCGCGGCCGATGCGTGCCAGCGCACGCGCGTCCAGACCGGGGCGCCGCGGTTGCACGAAGTCCACCGTGACCAGGGTGGACGCGGAGTTCAGCGCCGAGTCCACGCTGGACATGATCGCCGCCAGCAACCCGGCCAGCACGAGCCCGGCCACGCCCACCGGCGCGTACTCGGCGAGCAGCCGCGCGAAGACCTCGTCGCCGCGCTGCAGGTCGGGCAGCAGGGCCACGGCCATCGCGCCGGGCATCACCATCAGGAACAGCGGCAGCAGCTTCAGCACCGCCGCCAGCACCGCCCCCCAGCCCGCCGCGTCGACGCTGCGCGCGCCGAGCAGGCGCTGGCTGACGTACTGGTTCATCGTCCAGTAGAAGAAGCCCAGGACCGGCAGGCCGACCAGGGTGCCCAGCCAGGGCAGGTCGGGATCGTCGAGCGGGCGGATGAGCGACATGTGGTCCGGCGGCACGGCCTCGACCACGCGCTGCCACGAGTAGTCGAACTCGGCGAACACCAGCGTCGCCAGCACCGCCGAGCCCGCCAGCAGCACGATCGCCTGCAGCGCGTCGGTGTACACCACCGCGCGCAGGCCGCCCGCGGCGGTGTACAGCCCGGCGAACACCGCGATGGTGGCGATGGTCAGGCCCAGCGGCAGCATCGGGAAGAAGACCTTCAGCACGATCGCGCCCGCGTACAGGCTGCCGGCGGTGTCGAGCACGATCGACAGGAAGACGCTGACCGCCGACAGGTAGGTGCGCAGGCGCGGGTCGAAACGCCTCTCCAGCAGTTCCGGCACCGTGGTCAGGCGGTTGCCGAGCAGCTTGGGTACCACGAATAGCGCGGAGAACAGCAACACGAGCGCGGCCATCCACTCGTAGTTGGCCACCGCGATGCCGGACGACCAGGCCGCGCCGGGCAGGCCGATCAGCGTGGTCGAGGAGATGTTCGACGCGAACAGCGACAGCCCCACCACGCCCGCGCCGAGGCTGCGGCCGGCGAGGAAGAGGTCATCGGCGTCGGGGCTGCGCCGCGCGACGCGCGCGCAGACCACGACCAGGACCAGGAGGTACGCCGCCAGTACGACGTAATCGAGCGTGTGCAGCGCGCCCATTCGGTGTTCCGTGCCAGAGCCGCCTTTTACCGAAACACGAGCGGCGGCATGCGGTCAAACCCGGGGCACGGGTGCGGCGCGCTCAACTCGCGGGCCGGCTGTCCTTCGCCGCGCCATTGGCATGGTCGCTCTTGATCGCGTCCTCGGGGTGCGCCGCGGGCTTGCGCCGCACGTCCATCGGGTCGACGTCGAAGGGCGCGCGCATCACCAGCGAAGGCAGGATCGTGGTCAGCGTGGTGTACAGCAGCAGGGCGCCGAACAGCGCGTCCGACAAGGCAAAGCGATCGCGCAGGATCCCGGCGAGCACCAGGGTGAAGATCAGCGTCGGCGCCAGCGAGATCGACACGCGCAGGCTGCTGGCGTGGTCCTCGCCGAACATGAAGCGGCGTTGCAGCCAGATGGTGCCGATCCGGAACGGGAGGACCGCGGCGGTGAGCGCCAGGCCCATGCCCAGGGCCTCCCAGCTGAGCGCGCCCTCGGGCACCTTGGTGCCGGAGTTGAAGAAGTAGAACGGTACGAAGAACGTCGCGAACAGCCTTACCGCGTGCAGGTTCTGGGTCGAGGCCAGGCGCGGCATGCGGATGCGCAGCAGGCGCGCGATCAGGCCCGCGACGAAGGCGCCGACCAGGTAGTACACGCCGAGCTTGGCGGTGGCGAACGCCGCGACCAGGCCCACCATGACCAGCAGCGAGAACTCCGAACCCGGCGCGTGCGGCACCACCCAGCGTCCGAGCGCGATGAAGATCAGCGGCAGGCCGACGATCATCGCCACCAGCGCCAGCGAGGACAGGCCCAGGTGCACCGGATCGTTGGCCTGCAGCACCACGAACAGCACGATCAGGGCGAACAGTTCGCCGGCGATCGCCTTGCTGGTCACCCAGAAGCGTTCGGCCTCGTCGAGGCCCAGGCGTTCGAGCGTGTCGAGGATGAAGCCGGTCGAGGGCGTCAGCAGGGCGAGCGCGAGCAGCGTCGCCGGCCGCCAGTCCAGGTCCAGGTAGCGCCAGGCCAGCCACGCGGCGACGCTGAGGGTGACGGTCCGGATGCCCAGGTGCGCCAGCAGCGGCCACAGCCCCTTGCGCAGCTGCGCCGGATCGACCTCCAGGCCGGCGAACAGGAACAGCGAGGAGATGCCCAGGGTCGCCAGCCAGCCCACCAGGGGGTCGTGGGACTGGTCGCCCCAGGCGAGCATCGCGCCGACGCCGAACAGCAGGCAGGTCAGCGGCGCAGGAATCTTGAAGCGCTGCAGCGCGCGGGGCACCACCAGCAGGCCGAAGATCAGCACCAGGTAGATCAGTTCGTTTCGCATCCGGATCCCGGTTCGGGCGGCGGTCGCGCGCGACCGCCACGAGGCATCGAAATGGACCGGTTATGAGACCGGCATCACATGGCGCGGCACTATACCCGACGCCGCGTGATGCTCAGGCGGCATCGTACAGCGACAGCCATTCGGCTTCCGCCTCGGCCAGTTCGGCGGCCGCGGCCTCGCGTTCGCGGGTCAGCCGGGCCAGGCGCTCGCCACCGGCGTCGTAGCTGCCGGGATCGGCGAGTGCGGCGTCCAGCGCCTTCACCCGGGCATCGAGTTCGGCCACCCGCGATTCCGCCTGCGCCAGCTTGACCGGGTTGGCCTTGCGCGTCTTGCCGGCCGGCTTCGCGGCCGGCGCCGGTTCGGCTGCCGTCTTGCGCTTGCCGCCGGCCTTGCCGTCGGCCGAGGCATCGCGCGTCCGCAGCCAGGCCGCGTAGGCGTCCAGGTCGCCATCGAAGGGCTGGGCGTGCCCATCGGCGACGCGCCAGAACGTCTCGCAGACCAGGCCGATGAGGTGGCGGTCGTGGCTGACCAGCACGATCGCGCCGTCGAAGTCGGCCAGCGCCTCGGCCAGCGCCTCGCGCATGTCCAGGTCGAGGTGGTTGGTCGGTTCGTCCAGGAGCAGCACGTTGGGCTTGCGCCAGGCGATCAGCGCCAGCGCCAGGCGCGCGCGCTCGCCGCCGGAGAAGCTGTCGACCGATTCAAAGGCGCGATTGCCCGGGAAGCTCCACTTGCCGAGGAAGTCGCGCAACGGCTGGGTGGCGACGCCGGGGGCGATGTCGGCCAGGTGGTCGATCGGGCTCGCGCCCTCGCGCAGGGACTCGACGGTGTGCTGGGCGAAGTAGCCGATGCGCAGGTCGGGGTGGCTGCTGCGTTCACCCGCCAGCAGGTCGAGCTCCCCCACCAGCGACTTGACCAGGGTCGACTTGCCGGCACCGTTGGGGCCGAGCAGGGCCACGCGGTCGCCTGCTTCCAGGATGAAGCCGACCTGGTCGAGGATCCGCGCCTCGCCTGCCGGAGTGCGATAGCCGCAGTCGGCGTCGGCCAGGCGCAACAGGGCATGCGGCAGCTTGTCCGGGGCCGGGAATTCGATCCGCAGCGCGCGCTCCACGCGCACGGCCTCGGTGCCGGCCAGCTTCTCCAGCCGCTTGACCCGGCTCTGCGCCTGCTTGGCCTTGCTGGCCTTGGCCTTGAACCGGTCGATGAAGCTCTGCAGGTGCGCCCGCTCGGCCTGCTCCTTGTCGTGCGCGATCTGCTGCTGGCGCAGGTGCTCGGCACGTTGCCGCTCGAACGCGGTGTAGTCGCCGGTGTAGAGCTTGGCGGTGCCGTCGTGCAGGTGCAGGGTATGGGTCGACAGGCCGTCGAGGAACTCGCGGTCGTGGCTGATCAGCAGCAGGGTGCCGGGATACTTCAGCAGCCACTGCTCCAGCCACAGGACCGCGTCGAGGTCGAGGTGGTTGGTCGGCTCGTCGAGCAGCAGCAGGTCGCTGGGCGTCATCAGCGCACGGGCCAGGTTCAGGCGCACGCGCCAGCCGCCGGAAAAGGCCTTGACCGGGCGGTCGTGGGTATCGGGCGTGAAGCCCAGGCCATGCAGCAGCTTGCCGGCGCGGGCGCCGGCATCGTAGCCGTTGAGCGCCTCCAGGCGCTGGTGGGCTTCGGCCACCGCCTCCCAGTCCTCGTTGGCGAAGGCATTGGCCTCGGCCTGGATGGCCGCATGCACCTCGGCGTCGCCCGACAGCACGAAGTCCAGGGCGGTGTCGTCCAGGGCCGGGGTCTCCTGCGCGACGCTGGCGATCCGCACGCGCGTGGGCACGTCGATGTCGCCGCGGTCGGCCTCGACCTCGCCACGGATGGCGGCGAAGAGCGACGACTTGCCGGTGCCGTTGCGGCCGATCACGCCGACCCGCCAGCCCGCGTGCAGGGCCAGGTCGACTTTGGACAACAGCAGGCGCTCGCCCCGGCGCAGGGCGAAATCTCGAAAGGCAATCATGGCGCGCATTGTAAGCGCCGCGACGGTTTCCCGCCGCGTTGATCCGGCGTCCATGCGGCATCTGCCACTATGTTCGGGTTTGTGAAGCCCGATCCGCCCAACCGGCGCGGACCGCCCCTCCCCCACCCCGCCCGGAGCCCGAGTGCACCACACCTCCCTGATCATCCTGCTCGTCGGCGCGTTCGTGGTCGCCTTCATCTTCGGCGCCCTCGCCCACCGGCTGCGCATGTCGCCCCTGGTCGGCTACCTGCTGGCCGGCGTGGTGGTCGGGCCGTTCACGCCGGGCTTCGTCGCCGACCAGCAACTGGCGCCACAGCTGGCCGAGATCGGCGTGATCCTGCTGATGTTCGGCGTCGGCCTGCACTTCTCGCTGCGCGACCTGCTGGAGGTCAAGGCGATCGCGGTACCGGGCGCGCTGCTGCGCATCGGCTTCACGATGCTCATCGGCTGGGGCTTCGGGCACATGCTGGGCTGGCCCGCGGGGGCCGGCATCATCTTCGGCCTGTCGCTGTCGGTCGCCAGTACGGTGGTGCTGCTGCGCTCGCTCGAGGAGCGGCGCCTGATGGAGAGCGAGAAGGGCCGGATCGCCATCGGCTGGGTCATCGTGGAAGACGTGGCGATGGTCCTGGCGCTGGTGCTGATCCCCGCCTTCGCCGACGTGCTGCGCGGCACCGGCGGCGAGGACACGCCTTCCGTGGTCTACGTGCTGACCCGGGTGGCGATCAAGATGGGCGCCTTCCTGGCCTTCATGTTCCTGATCGGCCGGCGGGTGATCCCGTGGATCCTGGAGCGCGTGGCGGGCACCGGTTCGCGCGAGCTGTTCACGCTATGCGTGCTGGCGATCGCGCTGGGCGTGGCCTTCGGCTCGGCGGAGATGTTCGGGGTGTCGTTCGCGCTGGGCGCGTTCTTCGCCGGCATGCTGCTCAACGAGTCGGAGTTCAGCCACAAGGCCGCCACCGAGACGCTGCCGCTGCGCGACGCCTTCGCGGTGCTGTTCTTCGTCTCCGTGGGCATGCTGTTCGACCCATGGATCATCTTCGAGCGGCCGATGGAGGTGCTCGCCACGGTGTTCATCATCATCGTGGTCAAGTCCTTCGCGGTGTATTCGATCGCGCGCGTGATGGGCAAGTCGAACGCCACCGCGCTGACGATCACCGCCAGCCTGGCGCAGATCGGCGAGTTCTCCTTCATCCTCGCCGGCCTGGGCCTGCAGCTGGACCTGCTGACACAGGACGGCCAGGACCTGATCCTGGCCGGCGCGCTGATCTCGATCGTGATCAACCCCCTGCTGTTCGGCTGGATGCACCGGCGCGAACAGCGTTTGGCCGACAGCGAGGAGCGCAGCACCGTGCCGAAGGTGGAACCGCCGATCCCGAACGACCTCTCCGACCACGTGATCCTGATCGGATTCGGGCGGGTCGGCAGCGAGCTGGGCCGCCTGCTGGTGGCGCAGGGGATCTCGCTGGTGGTGATCGACCGCGACGAGGACCTGGTCCGCCACTCGCGCGAGGCCGGCCTGCCGTCGATCCGCGGCAACGCGGCCAACGACATCGTGCTCGCCGAGGCGCATCCGGAGCGTGCGAACACGGTCATGCTGGCGATCCCCAACGTGCTCGAAGCCGGGGAAATCATCGCGACGCTGCGCCGGGTCAACCCGGCGTTGACGATCGTCGCGCGGGCGCACAGCGACAACGAGGTCAAGCACCTGCTCGAACATGGCGCGGACGGCGCGGTCATGGCCGAGCGCGAGCTGGCGCACAGCCTCGCGGAGATGGTGATGGCCACGCCCGCCTTCCGCGGCGAACGCCACCTCCCGCCCGCCAGCGGGGCGACCTGACGGCCGCCGCGCTCAGGCCAGGGCGAGCGCCACGGCGACCAGCACGCCGGCCTCGACCATCTCCGCCAACGCGCCGCAGGTGTCGCCGGTGATCCCGCCGATGCGCGCGAGGCAGGCCCGCAGCCAGAGCCCCGTGATCGCCGCGGCCGCGAGCAGGGCGACCAGGGTGGGCATGAGCCAGGCCACCGGGACGCCCGGCAGGCCCAGGGCCGGCAACAGGCAGGCCAGCACGGTCAGTGAAAGGGCAAGGTGGCAGGCCGGCCGCGAGGCCCGCGGCAGGGCCTGGCCGATACCGCCGTCGCGCACGTAGGGCACCGCAAGCAACGCGGCGGCCAGCGCTGCCCGTGCCAGCCACGGCGCCAGCAGCAGCCCCAAGGACCCGACGGCGAAGCAGACGCTGCCGGATGGCAGCGCCAGCAGGCTCGACAGCGCCGCGAATTTCAGCAGCAGCACCAGCACGAGGGCCACCACGCCCGCGGGGCCGCTGCGTGGATCCTTCATGATCGCCAGCGTGCGCGCGCGATCGCCCAGGCCGCCGATCCAGGCATCGGCGCTGTCGGCCAGGCCGTCCAGGTGCAGGCCGCCGGTCAGGCCCACCCAGGCCAGCAGCACGAGGCTGGCGGCAAGCTGCGGCATCGATGCGGGCAGGCACGCGGCCAGGAGGGACAGGAGCACGCCCAACCCCACTCCGACCAGGGGATACCAGGGCAGCGAGCGCGCCTGGCCATCGGGCGCCGCGAAGGCCGAGGCCGGCACCGGGATGCGGGTCAGGAAGCCGATTGCCACCCACAGGCCGCGCATCACGCCGGCCCCGGAACGGCCGGGCGGGCCGCCCAGTCCAGCCGATGCAGCGACGCATGGCCGACTTCGTAGTCGCTCATCGCGCACAGCGGCCGGCCCTCGGCCAGGCATCGCAGCAACCGGATCGCGCCGCCGTGGGTGGGCACGAGCACGCGCTGTCCTGCGTGGTCGGCCGCGATGGCATCAAGCGCCCCGGCCAGGCGCCGGGCAAATGCGTCGATCGATTCCGCACCCGGCGGCGGGAAACGAACGGGATCGGCCCAGAAGCGGCCCAGCGCCTCGCCCTGGGTGTCGGCCAGCACCTGCATCGGCACGCCTTCCCAGTCGCCGAACCGGTATTCGGCCAGGCGCGGATCCAGCTGCAGCGGCAGGTCGTGCGCTGCCGCGTGGACCCGCGCGAAGTCCGCGCAGCGGCGCAGTGGCGAGGACACCACGACGTCCCACTCGCCGTCGATGACGGCGGCCCGCAATTGCCGCCAGCCGAGTCCGGTCAGGGGATCGTCGAGCTGGCCACGGAAACTGGCGTGGCCGGTGTCGCCATGTCGAAGCAGGTCGATGCGGGCCTGCGGGACACTCATGACGCCGACACGCCCGCCTGTTCGAACGTCGCCATCTCCGCATGAAGCGCGCAGGCCAGTCGCAGCAGTGGCACCGCGGTGGCGGCACCGCTGGCCTCGCCCAGGCGCATGTCGAGGTCGAGCAGCGGCCGCGCCTGCAACGCGTCGAGCAGGCGCGCATGGCCGTGCTCGCGCGAGCGGTGCGAGAACAGCAGCCAGTCGCGCACGCCGGCATTGGCCTGGACCGCCGCCAGCGCGGCAGCGGTGCCGATGAAGCCGTCGACCAGCACCGGCAGGCCCGCCTGCGCGGCCGCGATGCAGGCGCCGGACAGGGCCGCGATCTCGAAGCCGCCGAGGCAGCGCAGGCGTTCCATCGCGGTGGCCGCGCCGGCGTGCCGTTGCAGGCCGCGTTCGACCACGCGGATCTTGTGGCGGATACCGGCGGCGTCCAGGCCGGTACCCGCGCCGGCCAGCTCGGCGGGCGCGGCATCGAGCAAGGCGCAGGCCAGTGCGGTGGCCGACGTGGTGTTGGCGATGCCCATCTCGCCGCCGATGAACAACTCGGCGCCGGCGGCACGCGCCAGCGCGACGCTCGCGGCGCCCGCCTCCAGGGCGGTGCGCAGCTGCAGCTCGCTCATCGCGGGCCCTGCGCAGAAGTTCGCCGTCATCGGCGCGATCCAATCGCGTCGCACGCCGTCGATCGCGCCAGGATCGTTGACGCTGCCCAGGTGCACGACGTCGAGCGTTGCACCGAGCTGTCGCGCGAGCACGCTGATCGCCGCCCCGCCGCCGGCGAAGTTGCGCACCATCTCGCCGGTCACCGCCTGCGGGAATGCCGACACGCCTTCCGCGGCGACGCCATGGTCGGCGGCGAAGACACTGATCCACACGCGCTCCAGCGTGGGCAGGGGCCTGCCCTGCAGGCCCGCCAGGGCGATGGCCGCGTCCTCCAGCCGCCCGAGCGAACCGGGCGGCTTGGTCAGGCGGGCCTGGCGCAGGCGGGCCGCTTCCGCCGCGCCGGTGTCGACGCGCGCGGCCGGGCGGGTGGGATCGAAAATATCGCTCATCCGGCGGACTCCATCGGAAAGGGTTCGAGCGTGCCCTTGAGGGCCATCGGCAAGCCGGCGACAACGAAGAGCACGCGTTCGCAGCGCTGCGCCAGGTCCTGGTGCAGCCGGCCGGCCTCGTCGACGAAGCGCCGGCTCAGCGCGCCCATCGGCACCACGCCCATGCCGACTTCGTTGCTGACCATCAACAGCGCACCGGGTAGCGTTGGGACCTGCTCCAGCAGGGCCGATCGTTCGCGCTCGAAGCAGGTCGGATCCGGATCGATCAACAGGTTGCCCAGCCACAGGGTCAGGCAGTCGACCAGCAGGCAACGGTCGGGCGCGGCGTGCCGGCGCAGGGCCCCGGCCAGCGCCAGGGGTTCCTCCACGCAGGCCCAGTCCGTGGGCCGCCGCGCGCGATGGTGGGCGATGCGCGCGGCCATTTCGGCATCGCCGGCCTGCCCGGTCGCGATGTAGGTCACCGGCGCGCCGCTCGCCGACGCCAGGCGCTCGGCGAGCGCACTCTTGCCCGATCGGGCGCCACCGAGGATCAGGCTGCGCATGGCGCCTCCCCGAGCAGTACCGACAGGCGCCCGGTATCGAGATGGGCTTCGACCGCGTCGGCCAGGCGTTCGAGCGCCGCCTCGCGCAGCGCCGCCATGTCCAGTGGCCGCGCGTCCTGGAGCCCGGCCCAGCGCAGCAGCGCGGCGAGTGTGTCGGGCGTGTCGAACAGGCCGTGCAGGTAGGTGCCCAGGATGCGGCCGTCGTCCGATAGCGCACCGTCGCCGCGGCCGTCCGACAGGATCGCCAGCGGGCGCGCGAGCGCGGGGCCTTCGCTGCTGCCGCAATGGATTTCGTAGCCGCGGACCTCGACGCCTTCGATCGAAAGATGGCCGCTGGCCTCGCGCAGTTGTTTGTCCCGCTGGAGCGTGGTCTCGAAGTCCAGCCAGCCCAGCGCCTCGCTGGAGCCCGCATCGCCTTCGATGCCGTGCGGGTCGTGGACGGCGCGCCCGAGCATCTGCAGGCCGCCGCAGATGCCGATGAGCCTGCCGCCATAGCGCAGGTGGCGGGCGATCGCGGCGTCCCAGCCCTGCTCGCGCAGCCACGCGAGGTCAGCGCGGGTGGCCTTGCTGCCGGGCAGCACGACGAGGTCGCAGGGCGGGAAGGCCTCGCCCGGCCCGAGGAAACGCAGGTCGACCTGGGGATGCGCGCGCAGCGCGTCGAAATCGGTGTGGTTGCTGATGCGCGGCAATGCCGGCACCACGACCCGCAATGTCGCCCCGGGCTTGTCGGCGTGCTCGCGCGGCAGCGCGTCCTCCGCCTCCAGGTGCAGGCCATGCAGCCAGGGCAGCACGCCCAGCACCGGCTTGCCGGTTTCGCGTTCCAGCCAGTCAAGGCCCGGCTGCAGGAGGGCGATGTCGCCGCGGAAGCGGTTGATCACGAAGCCCTGCACGCGGGCGCGCTCGCTCTCCGAGAGCAGGGCCAGGGTGCCCACCAGGTGCGCGAACACGCCACCGCGGTCGATGTCGGCGATGAGCACGACCGGACAGTCGACCGCCTCGGCATAGCCCATGTTGGCGATGTCGTTGGCGCGCAAATTGATCTCGGCCGGGCTGCCCGCGCCTTCCACGACCACCGCGTCGAATGCATCGACCAGGCGCTGGTGAGAGGCCAGCACCGCCGCTTTCGCGACGCGCTTGTAGTCGTGGTAGCCGACCGCGTCCATCTGACCGATCGCGCGCCCGTGCAGGATCACCTGCGCGCCCTTGTCGCTGCTGGGCTTGAGCAGCACCGGGTTGAAGTCGGTGCGTGGCGCCAGGCCGCAAGCCTGCGCCTGCACCGCCTGCGCGCGCCCGATCTCGCCGCCGTCGGCGGTGACCGCGGCGTTGAGCGCCATGTTCTGCGGCTTGAACGGGGCCACCCTGACGCCGCGCCGGTGCAGCCAGCGGCACAGCGCGGCGACCAGGGTGCTCTTGCCGGCGTCGGAGGTGCAGCCCTGCACCATCAGCACGCGCGCGCTCACGGCGCGACCTCGCGCAGCGCGTCGCTGAGCGCGCGATCCAGGCGTTCGAGACCGGCGGCATCCGCGGGCAGGCCCAGGCGCAGGCTGTCGGCGCCGGCTTCGTCCGCATCGAACAGGCGCGTGAGCACCGCGCGACGGGCCAGCGCTTCGTGCAGCGCCGACGCGCGCGGGTGCCGGCGCCACTGGAAGAAGGCCGTGCCGCCGCCGTCGTCAAGGCCGTGGGCGTGCAGGCAGGCCTCGAGCCGCTCTCCCTGGGCGACCAGCCATTCGCGCGCCCTGGACTGCCAGTCGACGTCGGCCAGCGCGCGTGCCAGCACGTATCGGCCGGGGCCGGTGAGCGTCCATGGGCCGAGCCGCTCGCGCAACGGCGCCAGCAGCGCCGGCGACGCACACGCGAAGCCGGCGCGCGCTCCGGCCAGGCCGAAGAACTTGCCCACCGATCGGAGGACGACCAGGCCTTCGCGGTCGCTGTCGGCACAGAGGGAGTGTCCGGGCGTGGCGTCCATGAAGGCCTCGTCGACCACCAGCCAGCCGCCGCGCCCGGCCAGCCGCGCATGCAGCGCGAGGAGCGCTTCGCGCCCGAAGCGCTCGCCGCCGGGGTTGTTGGGATGGATCAGCACGATCACGTCGAAGCGAGCGGCGTCCTCGAGCAGCCGCGGCGCCGGCAGGCGTTCGACTTCGTGCCCGGCCTGGCGCCAGGCATGCGCGTGCTCGGCATATCCGGGCAGGATCACGCCGACACGCGACGGTCCGCGCAGGCGCGGCAAGGCCTGGATCGCGGCCTGCGAACCGGCCACAGGCAGCACGCGGGGCGCGCCGTAGTAGCGGCATGCGATGGCCTCCAGCCCGTCATCGTCCTCGGGCAGCCGCTGCCAGGCCGCTGGCGGCACCGGCGGCACCGGCCAGGCGAAGGGGCTGATGCCGGTGGACAGGTCCAGCCACGCCGACGGGTCGATGCCATGTTGGCGCGCGGCGCGCTGCAGGCGCCCTCCGTGCTCAAGCATGCGCATGCCCTCCCACGAGTACGGACAGCAGCACGGCGGCGGCCGTCGCCAGCCACCACAGCCCGGTCGTACGGCGGACCAGGCGCAGGGCCGCGGAGATCGTCGCCGCATCGGCGGGCGCGCCCTCGCCCAGGCGCGGCCGTTCTTCCCAGCGCCCGTGGTAGGGCGCCGGTCCGCCGAGCCGCACCCCAAGGGCGCCCGCACCGGCCGCCATGACCGGCCCGGCATTCGGGCTGTCCCAGGCCGGCGCCTGCCGGCGCCAGCAGTGCAGCGCGCCGCGCGTGCGCCCGAGCAGGGCATAGGACAAGGCGGTCAAGCGCGCGGGGATCCAGTTCATGACGTCGTCGATGCGCGCGGCCGCCCATCCAAAGCGCGCCAGCCGCGGCGTCTGGTAGCCCCAGGTGGCGTCCAGGGTATTGGCCAACCGGTACAGCACCACGCCCGGGCCACCGAGCAGCAGGCACCAGAACAGCGCGCCGAACACGGCGTCGTTGCCATTCTCCAGCACCGATTCGGTCGCCGCCGCGGCGACGCCCGTCGCATCGAGGGCGCCGGTATCGCGACTGACCATGCGCCCGACCGCCGAGCGCGCGTCGTCGAGGCGCCCCTCTTCGAGGGCACTCGCGACCGGTCGCGCGTGTTCGCCCAGGCTGCGCAGCCCCAGCGCGAAGTACAGGCAGGCGGCGTCCACGCACGCGGCCATCCAGGCACCGGCCCACCCGGCGAGCAGCGACAGCGCACTGACCGCCGTGAGCGGGGGCAGTACGGCCAGCGCCCAGGCCAGCAGGCCACGGGCACGCGCATCGTCGTACAGGGCGCGTTCGACCTGACGCGCCCAGCGCCCGAAGCCGACCAGCGGATGCCACCGCCGCGGCTCGCCGAACAGGGCATCGAGCGCGAGCGCCACCGTCATCGCCACCAGGATGGGCAGGCCGCTCATGGCCGGAACAGGTCGGTCGCCGCGACCGGATCGGAGGCGAAGTACAGGTGCACGAAGCTCGCCGTCATCGCGCGATCACGGTAGACCGCCTCGGCGGTCGGACCGCCATTCGGATTGCGTGCCCGTGTCCACGGCGTCGCTGCGATCTCCGCGCGCGCGTAGTGGAAGCTGTGGCCCCGCAGGCGACCGGAGGGCAGGTCGACTTCCTGCATGCCCAGGGCGGCGAAGCGCTTCTGCATCGTGGCCTCGCCCGGCAGCAAGCCGGCCATGGTGGCGGCCGCGCCGTCTCGATCGACGAGTCGATCCAGGGCGAACAGCAACCCGCCGCACTCGGCGAGCAGCGGCTTGCCGGCGTCGCGGTGGGCATGCAGGTCGCGGTGCAGCCCCGTGTTCGCCGACAGCGCGTCCATGTGCAGTTCCGGATATCCGCCGGGCAACCAGGCCGCGTCGCATGCAGGCAGCGCGTCGCCTGCCAGCGGCGAGAAGAAGCACAGCTCGGCGCCCGCCTCGCGCAGCAGTTCGAGGTTGGCCGGATAGAGGAAACAGAACGCGGCGTCGCGGGCGATCGCGATGCGCTGGCCGGCAAGCGTGCGCGGCACGGGCATGCGCTCGGCGGATGCGAACTCGACCGCGGGCGGCAGCGTGGTGGCGGCATGCCCGCCCCAGGCGTCGGCCAGCGCGTCGAGCCGGGCGTCCAGGTCTTCCAGCTCGCCTGCCGCGACCAGGCCCAGGTGGCGTTCTGGAAGCGCGATGCCCGGATCGCGCGGCAGCGCGCCCAGCCAGTGCAGGTCCGGCGGCAGGCTCTCGCGCAACAACTTCGCGTGATGGGCGCTGCCGATGCGGTTGGCCGCCACCCCGTGCACGTGCAGGCCGTCGCGATAGCGCGCCAGTCCGGTCGCCAGCGCACCGAAGGTCTGCGCCATCGCCGCGCCGTCGATCACCGCGAGCACCGGCAGGCCCAGCGCGGTCGCCAGGTCGGCGCTGGAGGGCGTGCCGTCGAACAGGCCCATCACGCCCTCGACCAGGATCAGGTCGGCCGCGGCCGCGGCTTCATGCAGGCGCGCACGCACGTCGGCTTCGCCGCACATCCAAAGGTCGAGCTGCGGGACCGGCGCGCCGGAGGCGCGTTCGAGCACCATCGGGTCGAGGAAGTCGGGACCGGTCTTGAACACGCGCACCCGGCGGCCCTGGCGGGCATGCCAGCGGGCGAGCGCCGCGGTCACGCTGGTCTTGCCCTGCCCCGACGCCGGCGCCGAGACCAGCAAGGCCGGGCACCGCCGGGACGCCGCCTGGTTCACAGCTCGATCCCGTGCTGGGCCTTGATGCCGGCCTTGAAGGCGTGCTTGACCAGGCGCATCTCGGTGACCGTGTCGGCGGCGTCCACCAGCGCCTCGGGCGCGCCGCGCCCGGTGATGACGACGTGCTGGCGCTCGGGTCGCGCGGCGACGGCGGCGAGCACGGCCTCGAGCGGCACGTAGTCCTTGTTGAGGGCGATGTTGAGTTCGTCCAGCAGCACGAAGTCGAATGCCGGATCGGCGAGCATGCGCGCGGCGACGTCCCAGGCGGCCATGGCCGCGGCGACGTCGCGCTCGCGGTCCTGGGTTTCCCAGGTGAACCCCTCGCCCATGACGTGGTACTCCAGGCGATCGGCGAAGGCCTCGCCGAAACGGCGGAAGAACAGGTCCTCGCCGGTGGTGAAACTGCCCTTGATGAACTGCACCACGCCGCAGTTGAAGCCATGGCCCAGCGAGCGCGCGAGCATGCCGAAGCCCGACGAACTCTTGCCCTTGCCGTTGCCGGTGTTCACCACCAGCACGCCGCGGTCGATCGTGGCCCGCGCGATGCGCCGGTCAACCAGCGCCTTCTTGCGCTGCGCGCGCTCGCGGTAGTGCGCCTCCTCGGTCCGCCCCAGGCGTTCCGAGCCCCGGCTCACGAGCGTGCCTCGCCCATGGCGGCCGACCGCAGGACGGCGCGCCAGATCGCGCGCAGCGCGAAGGCCGCGCCGACGTAACCGGCCAGCGTGCCCAGTGCCCGCGGATAGTAGGCCGGGATGCGGGCGATGAAGCCCTGCAGGTCGGGCTCGGGGTAGCGCCCCGAGAAGAACCAGTAACCGCCCTTCGACAGCAGGTAGGCCACGCTGCCGGTGACCAGCAGGACGACCGCCAGGCGCGGGATGTCGCGCCATCCGTCCCGATGCAGGCCGCGATACACGCGTCCGCCCAGCCACAGGCTGGCGTAGGCGAGCGCAAGCGCCCAGTACGCCGGCGACAGGCACCAGTCGGTGATGGTCCCTGCCGCATAGCTGCCCAGGTCGAGCACGGTCGACAGCACGAAGAAGGCCGGCAGCGTCCACATCGGCCGCAGCAGCGCCCCGGCCAGGAAGAAGATCGCCCATGAGGCGCTCGGCAGCGCGTCGACGCTGGCGAAATGCTGCCCGCGGGTGGCGACCATCAGGGCTGCCAGGGCGAGCCCGACGGCCCACTGGTCGCGTGTCGAGGCGACGGGAAGGGACGATGCGGTGTCGTTCACGATGGCCATGCGTTTCTCCCAGGGTTCAGACGGTACCGGATGCGCGCTGGCCGTGGCGGAACCGGGCCAGGCCCGCGTGCACGACCAGCGCGACGACGACGTAGATCATCGTGGTGCGCACGAAGAGCGGGCCCCATTGCCACAGGCGCGCGACGTACTCGGCGAAGTGCGGCTCGGCATAGCGGCCGCCGAGCCAGTAGAACGCGCCGTTGGAGACCAGGAACGACAGGCCCGCCGCGACCAGCCCGACCGCCGCCGCGCCCCACAGCGCCTGGTTGCCCGCCGCCAGCCGGGGGCTGTACAGGCGACCGCCGTACCACAGCACTGCATAGGCCGGCAGCAGGAACGCATAGGCCGGGGTGATGCAGAAGTCGCTGACGCCAGCCAGCGACACCGCCGCCCAGTCGATCGCCACGGCCAGTGCCAGCATCGCGACGAACTGCCAGTGCCGGCGCAGGTACAGGCCGCCGAGGAAGAACAGCGCCATCGACGCATCGGGCAGGTGCAGCGCATCGCCGAAATGATGGAAGCGCGTGGCGACCATCAGGGCGGAGAACGCCGCGAACAGGCCCAGGTTCATCGGGTTGGACAGCGGTTTCATGGCAGACCTCGTTGTAGTGGAAGGGGGTGCAGCCCGCTCAGCGGGCGGGATGCCAGCGCAGGCCCAGCAACCAGGTCCGGCCGGGCTGGTTGTAGAACATCGCTGTTTCGTAGGACTTGTCGAACACGTTGTCGACCGACAGGCGCAGCTCCCAGGCCTCGGCCAGGGCATAGCCCACGCGCAGGTCGAAGAGCCCGTATCCGCCCATGCGGCGGGTATTGGCCAGGTTGTCGTAGCGCTCGCCCGCGGCGGTCAGCGAGGCGCCGCCGCTGAAGGCGCCGAAGCGGCGGTCCAGGTCGATGCGCGCGCTTTGCCGGGCGCGGCGCGGCAGCACCTTGCCGGCGCTGTCGGCGTCGTTCTCCGGGTCCAGCCAGGTCGCACTGCCGCGCAGGTCCCAGCCGGCCACCACGGTATCGACCACCGCTTCGAGGCCGCGGATGCGGGCGCGGTCGATGTTGTTGGGCCCCCCGAAGGGACCGAAGTCCGCGTCATAGGCGATCATGTCGTCGATGCGGGTCTGGAACGCGTTCAGCGACCACTCGCCCCAGGCCGGTTCGCCGCGCAGGCCCAGTTCGACGCTGCGGGAGGTCTCCGGGCCCAGGTCGGGATTGCCGTAGCCGGGGTAGTACAGCTCGTTGAATGTCGGCGCCTTGAAGCCGGTGCCATAGCTCGCGGTCAGGCGCAGGGCGCGGGCGAAATCCCAGCCCCAGAGCACGCTGCCGGTCGTCTCGCCGCCGAACTGGCCGTCGTCGTCGCGGCGCACGCTGGCCTGCAGCGACTGCGCGCCGAAGTCCTGCTGCCACTGCCCGAACAGGCCACGGTTGATGCGACGGTCGCGCGCGTAGTCCTCGCTGCTCTCGACCTCGTCGCGCTGCCAGTCGAAGCCCAGTGTCAGCAGGCCGCTGCCCAGGCCCAGGTCGGCCTGCAGGCCGCCGAGCGCGCGGCGGGTGTCGAAGCGCGAGTTGAACACCCCGTCGAAGTAGTTTTCGCTCAGGTCGGCGCTGGTGCCGGCGCTGAGGGTGAAGGTCGCGCGCGTGCCCGGGGCGTAGCGCAGGCGCGCGCCCACGACGCGTTCGGTGAACCCGGACTCGCTGGCCGGGCCGCCGTCGTATTCGTTCTCGCCCTCGGCCTGGAACACGCGCAGGTCGCCGTCCCAGCGTTCGTCGAAGCGGTAGCCGCCCTGGACGGTGAGCGAACTGTTGCGATAGCCGTCGCGATCGGGATCGGCGTTGCGGGTACCGCGGTAGGCGTCGATGCCGGCGGTGGCTTCGTGCGCGGCCTGAAGCGCGTACCAGCCGCCACGCCCGCCCGCCACCGCGCCGGCACTG
>NZ_VICE01000091.1 GCF_006546775.1 Marilutibacter aestuarii | reverse complement strand
TGCACCAGCACCGCGTACGCGGTGACCCAGGCGGACCTGGACGCGGGCGAGGTCACCAACACCGCGACCGCCAACGGCACCGACCCGGGCGGGGCAGCGGTGGTGAGCGCCCCGGATGACGCGGTGGTCGACGTCACGCAGGATGCGGCCATCACCCTCGAGAAGTCGGTGTCTCCGGCGACGGTGAATGTCGTCGACCAGCTCCTGTCCTACACATTCGAGGTCACCAATACGGGCAATGTCACCGTCGAGGCGGTCACCATCGAGGAAGTGAGCTTCAGCGGCACCAGCACGATGACCGCCGTCCTCTGCGGACCGGCGGCGGGAACTCTCGCCCCGGGTGACTCGGTGACCTGCACCGCGACCTATCGCATGACCCAGGCGGACATGGATGCGGGACGCGTGGACAACGTCGCTCGCGCCAACGCAACCGGCCCGGCCGGCCCGGTGGCGAGCAATGACGACGCCGCCGAGGTGACGGTCAGCAACGTGCGCGCGGCGTCCCTGCAGAAGCTCGTCAGTCCGTCCACCGTGACCGCAGCCGGGGAACAGGTCACCTACACCTTCATCCTCACCAACGACGGCAACCAGAGCGTCACCGATCCGCAGATCGAGGAGATCCTGTTCAGTGGAAGCGGCACGCGTCCCGCGGCCACCTGCCCGACGGGCAGCTTCGGACCCGGCGAGGAGGCGGTCTGCACCGCGACCTACACCATCACCCAGGAAGACATCGATGCCGGCCAGGTCACCAACCGGGCACGAGGCCTTGCCACGCCACCCAATGGGATCCCGCTGATCACGAACGAGGACGACGCCGTCGTCAACGTCGCCCAGACCGCGGAACTGGAACTGGTCAAGACCGCCACCCCCACGACCGTGGCCCAGGCTGGCGAGACCGTCACCTACGACTTCGAGGTCACGAATACCGGCAACGTGAGCCTGGACACCCTGGCGATCGACGAGACCGCGTTCAGCGGAACCGGTACGCCGCCGACGATCACTTGCGCTACCACCACGCTTGCACCCGGCGCCGTCACCATCTGCAGCGGTCCCTATGCCATCACCCAGGCAGACATCGATGCCGGCCAGGTCACCAATACCGCCACCGCCACGGCGATCTCGCCCGCCGCCGCCACGGTCGCCAGCCCTCCCGACGATGCGCTCGTGAGCGTCGCGCAGGCTCCCAGCCTCGTGCTCGACAAGAGCACGACCACCACCACCTACGACACGGTCGGCGACCTGATCGCTTACGACTACCAGGTCACCAACGACGGCAACGTCACCATCACCGACCCGATCACCGTCGACGACGATCGCATCCTCGCGCCCAACAGCGTCGATTGCCCGGCATTGCCTGCCGGTGGCCTGGAGCCCGGCGACTCGATCACCTGCACGGCGAGCCACGTGGTGACCCAGGCCGACCTGGATGCCGGTAGCGTGGTCAATGTCGCCACCGCGACCGACGGCACCACGGTCTCGCCGCCCGACACCGTGACGGTGGACGGCACGCAGACCTCTTCGATCGTGCTCGACAAGACCGGCACGCTGGCCGATACCAACGGCGACGGCGTGGTCGGCGATGCGGGGGACACGATCACCTACGCGTTCTCGGTAGAGAACACCGGCAACGTCGTGCTGGCGCCCGTCACGGTGGTCGACCCCTTGTTGCCGGACCTTTCGTGCAGTGTCCCGTCACTGGCACCCGGCGAGAGCGCCAGCTGCGTGGCGAGCGGCAACGCCCATGTGATCACCCCGGCGGAGGAAGCCGCCGGCACCGTCGACAACACCGCCACCGCCACCGGGGAGGCACCGGGCGATGCACCCGACGCCGTCGACGACGATACCGAGACCACCCCGACCCAGCTCACGCCGGCGACGACCCGCGTGGTCAAGGCGGCCGATCCCGCGACCGGTTCCGAAGTCGCGCCCGGCGATACCATCACCTACACCGTCACCACGACGGTGGCCGACGCCACCCTGCACGAACCGGTCACACTGACCGATACCCTCGGCGAGGGCCTCGGCTTCGGTGCCGTCACCAACGCCGGCGCCTACGCCTGCAATGCGGCCAATCCGCTGGTGTGCACGTTGCCCATCGGCACGACGCCGGGCGACTATCCGCTGGTCTACACCGCCACCGTGGACCAGGACGCGAGCGGCAGCGTCGGCAACAGCGTCGTCGCGACCAAACCCGATGGCACCGACCCGGCTCCGGTGTGCGCCAGCTGCGAGACCGACCACGACATCGTGCCCTCGACCAGCACCGTGTCGAAGTCGTCCACGCCCGCCAGCGGCGTGCCGGTGAACCCCGGCACTTCCATCACGTTCACGGTCACCACCATCGTGAGTGGCTCCATCACCACCCAGCCCATCACCCTGGTCGATACCATGGATCCCGGCATAGTATTCGCCGAGGTCATCGATCCGGGTGAGTACGCCTGCACCGGCGCACTCGTCTGCGTGCTGCCCGCCGGCGTCCTCCCTGGCAGCTACCCGCTGGTCTACTCCGCGGTGATCGCCGACGACGCCACCGGCACGGTCGGGAACGTGGTGGTCCCACGCAATCCCGACGGCGGCGACCCTGAGCCGGTCTGCGACGACTGCGACACCGACCACCCGGTCAGCCGTCCGTCCATCGAACTGGCAAAGGAGGTCACCAGCAACGACGACGCCGACGGCAATGGCGAGGTCAGCGTCGGTGACACCCTGACCTATACCGTCACCGCCAGCAACACAGGCAACGTGCCCCTGGCCAACGTGACCATCGACGACCCGACCACCACGCCCGACAGCGTCACCTGCGCGCTGGTCCCGGCGGGCGGCCAGTGCCAGCTGGTCGCTACCTATACCGTGACCCAGGCCGACGCGGACGCCGGCGAGGTACCCAACGACGCCACGGTGGTGACGGAGGCGCCGCCCGAGGTGCCGACCCTGCCGCCGGAAGCCTGCCCGGCCGGCTCCACCGCGACCAACTGCGCGACGGGGATCGTCACGCCCGTGGTCCAGCGCCCGGCGATCTCCACCACCAAGACCGCCACGCTGAGCGTCGACAACGCGACGCCGGGGGTAGGCAATGTGGGCGACGTGATCACCTACCAGGTGACCGCGACCAACAGCGGCAACATCACGCTCAACGACGTGACCGTGACCGACTCGTTCCAGGGTGGCGCGCCGACAACCCTGGCGTGCACGCCCGCGACGCTGCTGCCGGGAGAGGTGGCGACCTGCGACAGCTACAGCCACACGATCACCGAGGACGACGCGCGGGTCGAGGCCGGCATGCTGCTCAATACCGTGGAAGCGGTGGCTGACGCCGCCGTGTCCGGGGGGGCGGTGCGCGTCAGCGCCGACGCGGTGGCCGAGGTCGAGGTCCAGAACGAGCCGGCAGAGCTGTTCCTGGTCAAGACCGTGGCGTCGCGCGAGGTCAACGTAGGCGACCTGGTGCGCTACACGCTGACCCTCGAGAACACCGGCGACATCGACCTCGTCGACGGCTTCATCGTCGACACGCCCGCGCCTGGGTTCACCTACGTCGAGGGCTCCCTGCAGGGCGACGACGACGATGGCTTCGTCACCGCCTCGGGGTCCTCGCCGCTGCGTATCAACGACATCGACATCGCCGCAGGCAACCGCGCCACCATGACCTACCTGATGCGGGTGGGCGCGGGCGTGCGGCCGGGCGTGCAGGTCAACCGTGCCATCGCCTTCGACCCGGCCTACGAGGGGCCGGCCTCGAACGTGGCCACCGCGGAGGTGGTGATGGGCAACGATCCGCTGCTCAACGAGAGCACGATCGCGGGCACCAGCTTCAATGATCGCGACGGCGATGGCTGGCAGGACCCGGCCGCGCTGACCGACGTGCACGTGCAGGGCGGATTCGCACCGGAAGCCTACGTGCCCGGTTCGACGACGATCGACCGGGGCCAGGGTCCGCAGGCCGTGCCGGATGCCAGTGCGCCCCTGCTGCGCGGCATCGACGTCGGTCGCATCGACGGCCGGCAGTCGGTGGCCGATCCCGCCAGTGCGCGCGAGATCGTGATCAGCCAGCGCCTGCGCGAAGCCGATTTCACGGGCGACTTCGTGCTGGGCAACAACCAGGGCGCGACCCTCCGAATGGCTGCCGACGGAGCCACGACGATCGAGGCCACTGGCCAGGCCGCGGATGGCCTGACCGCCGCGATGCCCTCCGTGCGCCGCGATGTCGCGCGGGTCGCCGACGGGTACCAGGTAGATTACGTCCTGCGTAACGAAGGCATCGACGAGCGTGGCATCCCCGGGGTGCGCATCGCATCGGTCGAGGGCCTGATCGTGGAGACCGATCAGTACGGGCGCTTCCACCTGCTCGGCGTCGAGGGTGGTGCGTCCGCGCGTGGTCGAAACTTCATCCTGAAGGTCGACACCGCGACGCTGCCGCCGGGCGCGGAGATCACCACGGAGAACCCGAAGGTGCGGCGGATCACGGGTGGCGTGCCGACCGGGATGAACTTTGGCATCCGCATCCCGGACGAGGTGATCAAGGGCCGCAAGGACGTGGAGATGGCGCTGGGCACGGTGGTGTTCGCACCGGGCAGCTCAGAGGTCCAGGCCCGATACCTCCCGGTGGTCGACAGCATCGCGGAGCAGGTGCGCGCGCACGGCGCGGGCGAGGTCGTCGTCACCGCCGATGGGGAGACCGAGGCGCTCGCGCTCGCACGCGCGAGCGCGGTGCGCGGCCTGCTCGGCGAACGTCTGGACGAGGCGCTGCGCGCGCAGGTGACGCTGAGCGTGCGCGCCGAGCCCGACGACCCGTCCACCCTCGTGGCCGGCATCGGCGAAGGTGGACCGGTGCTGGGTACCGTGTTGTTCGACACCGACGCGTCCACGATCAAGCCACGCTACGACGCCGTGCTCGACCAGGTGGCGCTGTTGCTGGCCGACAGTGGCGGCACCAGCGTCGCGATCATCGGCCACGCCGACCGCCGCGGTAGCCGCGACTACAACGCCGCGCTCGGTCTCCGGCGCGCAAGGGCCGTGTTCGATGCGCTGGCGGCGCGGCTGCAGCCCGACCTGCGCGCCAGGTTGAAAGTCGAGATCGAGGCCGATCCCGATGCACCCTTGCGATCGCCAGGGCAGGGGGGCACGCCATGACCTTGCGCAGGAAACTGCTCGATGCCGCCCTGCTGGGCGTGCTTGCGGGACTGGCCTCCACAGCCGCCGCGCAGAGCACGAGGGGCGTCGCCGCCGCGGACGCGCAACCGCCGGTGGACGAGGGCGCGCCGCCACGTTCGAGCGTGCCCTCGCGGGACGACCCGGCGTCGACCGCACCTCCTCCCGATTGCACCGACGAAGGCTGCAGCAGCGAGGAAGGGATCCTGCTTCGCATCCGCACGCGCAGCGAAGACCAGCCGACGACCACGCCTGACACGCCACCTACGAGCCGGGCACTTGCGCCCGACCGGCGCGTGACCATCGAGCGCGAGAATCCGGGCACGGCCGTTGCGCTCGGCAGGTTCTCGGTGGCGCTGCCCGATGGCGGCGTGATCTGGGCGACCGAGGATCCCAACCCGGGCCTGCCGGAGTTGTCGATCTCGGCGACTTCCATGTTGCCGTTCGACGGCCAGCGCGTGACGCGTCCGGTGCGCTTCTATGCGCGGGGCAACTACAGCGCCTTCGTCGAGCGCTACGAGGTGTCCATCTACCGTGCCAGCGATGCCGACCTGATCGAGCCGATCGCCACGGTCCCGCTGGAGGTCGCCGCGGTGGCCGAAGGCGAGTGGGACGGCACGCTGCCCGATCGATACCGCTTCCGTACCGGCGACGAGTTGCTCTACGTACTGCGTGCGCATGGTGCCGACGGGACCTACGACGAAACCTTCCCCCAGGCCATGCAACTGGTGCTGCCGGAGGAAGCCGAGAGCGGAAACCAACGGCTGCGCATGGCCACCGAGCGCTCGCTCGGCATGGCCCTGACCGCGGACCAGGCCGAGACCCGGCGCCTGCTCGACAACGTGTTCGCCGGCAGCGGCCTGCGCCTGCAAAACATTCCGCTCAATGGATCGCGCGTGCGCATCCAGGGCCGCAACCTGCCCGAGCGCGCCACGCTGGCCATCGACGGCGACAGCTACCCGGTCGACCTGGACCGCAAGTTCGTCGCCGAGTACCTGATGCCGGTCGGCTCACACGATTTCGAGGTGGCCTTGTCGGGACCCGAGGGCGACTACGCGCACACGCTGGCGGTGGATGTCAGTGGCGATTACTTCTTCGGGGTCGGCATCGCCGACGTCACCATCGCCCGGAACGATGTCAGCGGCTCTGTCGATCGCGCCGCGGTGGACGCGCGCTACGACGACGACGTGATCAGCGACGGTCGGCTCGCGTTCTATGGCAAGGCCAAGCTCAAGGGGCGCTACCTCTTCACCGCGCAAGCCGACACCACGGAGAAGGACCTCGAGCACCTGTTCGATGGTTTCGGCGAGGCGTACCCGCGGGACATCTTCTGGCGGCTCGATCCCGACCTCTACTATCCGACCTACGGCGACGACTCCGTCACCTGGCGCGACGTCGACACCATGGGGCGCTTCTACCTGCGCCTGGACTGGGACAAGAACCAGGCGCTGTGGGGCAACTTCGACACCGGATTCACCGGCACCGAGTACAGCCAGTACGTGCGGGCCCTGTACGGTGCGGCGCTCAGCTGGCGCTCCAATGGGACCAATGCCTGGGGCGACCCGTCCACGGAAGTCCGCGCGTTCGGTTCGGAGGCCCAGACCGCGCCCGGCCACAGCGAGTTCCTCGGCACTGGCGGCAGCCTGTATTACCTGCGCCATACCGACATCCTTCCGGGTTCGGAGCAGGTCGTGCTGGAGATCCGCGACACGACCACCGGCCGGGTCGAGGAGCGCGTGGTGCTGGTACGCGGCGCAGACTACGAGCTGGACGAGATGCAGGGCAGGATCCTGTTGACCCGCCCCCTGGCCCAGATCACCCGCCAGAACGTTCCGACCCTGACCCGCGACGCGCCGCTGGACGGGCTCGAGCAGCGCCTGCTCGTGGATTATGAGTGGCTGCCCAGCGATTTCGATGCCGATGAAATCACCGCCGGCCTGCGCGGCAAGCAGTGGTTCGGCGACCATCTCGGCGTCGGCTTCACCTACGTGGACGAGAACCGTGCCGGCGAGGACTACACCCTCGCGGCAGGCGACGTCACCCTGCAGGCCGGGAAGGGGACCTATCTCAAGCTGGAGTATGCCCAGACCGAGTCCCTCAGCGCGCCGGTGTTCTTCTCCGACAACGGCGGCCTGGATTTCGTCCAGAGCAACCCGGTCGGCCCGCGCGAGGGCGCGGCCCGTTCGGTCGAGGCGCGGGCCAACCTCAAGGAACTGGGCTGGACGGAGGAGGACTGGGCCCTCGCCGCATGGTGGCGCGAAGTCGGCGACGGTTATTCGATCAGCCGCTACGACCCGGGCGAGGATGTCACCGAGTTCGGCGCCGAGGCGCTGGGCTGGTTCACGCCCAACCTGAAGTTCTACTCGCGCTACAGCGAGGCCGAGCGGGGCGCCGACGCCCTGGTGCAGGCGCAGGCGATGCTGGAATGGCGGGTCAGCGACGATGGGACCTTCAGTGCCGAACTGCGCCGGGTCGAGGAGGATCGCGGCGGCGTGGAGGGCACGGGCCTGTTGGGGGCGGTGAAGTACAACCACCGTTTCGGCAGCAGCCTCGAACTCTACGGCCTGGCGCAGGCCACCCTGGACGACGACGGCGGCGCCTACGAGGACAACGATGCCTTCGCCGTAGGCGGGCAGTACCTGTTCGGCGATCTCTCCTCGGTCGGCGGCGAGGTCAGCACCGGCGACCGCGGCGATGCCGCCATCCTGACCGCCGAGTACCGGCTGCGGCCGGACTGGTCGCTCTACGGGAACTATGCCTGGGCGTCCAATACCACCCGCTACGACTCGCTGTTCAGTCCCAACCGGAACAACGGCTGGACCCTGGGCCAGCGCTGGCGCCTTTCGCAACAGGCCAACCTGTTCAACGAGAGCCAGTACCTCAAGGATCCAACGGGTGCCGAAGGCTTCGCGCACACCTTCGGCATGGATTTCTACCCGGGTCTGGGTTGGAACCTGGGCTTCACCCTGCAGGATGGCGAATTGACCAACCTCGATGGCGGCAACGTCGACCGGCAGGCGGTCAGCGTCAACGGTGGCCTCACCTCGGCGCGCACCGACTGGCAGAGCAAGCTGGAGTACCGGCGCGACCGCGGGGCGGAAGACCGCGACCAGTGGGTCAGCACGAACCGGCTGACCCACCGCGTCAGCGAAAGTTTCCGCATCGCCGCGCGCCTGAACTATGCCGACACCGACGACAACATCGACCCCAGCGCGGATGCCCGCTTCATCGAGGGCAACGTGGGCTTCGCCTGGCGCCCGTGGGACACCACCCGCTGGGAGCTGTTCGGCCGCTACACCTACCTGTACGACCTGTCCTCCCTGGGGCAGGTGGTCGAGGAGGACTACGACCAGAAGACGCAGGTGGTCGCACTGGAGGGGGTGTACCGCTTCAACCCGAACTGGGAAGTCGCCGGCAAGCTGGCGCATCGCAGCGGCGAAGTGCGCTTCGGGCGCGGCAGCGGACCGTGGTTCGACTCATCCACCAACTTCGCTGCGGCGCAGCTCCGCTACGAGGTCGTCTACGCCTGGCACGCGATGGCCGAGTACCGCTGGCTGGATGTCGAGGATGGCGGCATGCGCCGGGGCTGGCTCCTCGGACTGGACCGCGACATTGGCAAGAATTTCCGCATCGGCGTCGGCTACAATTTCACCGACTTCAGCGACGACCTCACCGAGTTCGACTACGACCAGCGAGGCTGGTTCCTGAACCTGGTCGGCTATTATTGAAGCCTGGCATCCCGCCCCCGGGAGGCGGAAAGGCAGGTGTCGGAACTCCCGGGGGACGCCCTGCCGGCGCCCCTCCGGGTGGAGGTGCGGCAATCGCCCGCATCACGGGTCGAACTGCAGGGTCACGTCGCCGGAGAAGCTCTCCAGCGTGATGTCGGCGTCGCCGCCGCCGTAGCGATGGGTGAAACTGGCGCCCGGTCCATGCCTGGGGCGTTCGATGTTTGCATCCGGCGCGCTGAGGTCGCCGCTGAAGCTCGAGGCCTTGACCGTCGCCGACAGGCTGCGCGGGAAATGCAGGTCGACATCGCCGCTGACCGACTCGATGTCGATGCGGGCGTTCGGGGCCAGCGCGGTGCGCAGGTCGAAGTCGCCGGACACGGTCTCGCCGGAGAAGCGGCGCAGCTGGCTGTCGATCACCCGGACCTCCACTTCGCTGGAGACGCTGTCGATGGACACCTCGCCGTCCAGGCGGCCCGAGAGCCGGATGTCGCCCGAGACGCTGTCGATGGAGACGTTGCGGGAGTTGACGGTGAGCCTCAGGTCGCCGCTGACGCTGTCCACGCTCAATTCGCCCGGCGCACCGGCCACCACGGCGTCGCCGCTGACGGTGTCGATGGACAGCGAATCGGGGGCGACGCCGGCGACGTCGATGTCGGCCGAGACCGAGTCGATCTCCAGGTTGGCGCGCAGCGGCACCATCACCACCAGGTCGCTGGGCTCGCTCTTGTCGCTGCTGGTGAACAGGCCCAGGCCGCTGCCGCGGTTGGGGTACTTCACCTCGATGTCGAGGTTGCGCTTGTCGCCGGTGATCTCCAGCTTCTCCACGCCCTTGCCGAGCGTGCCGGTGATCTTGACCTCGGCGCGATCCCAGGCGCGCACTTCGATGCGGCCCTTGAGATTGTCGATGTCGACGCTGCCGCGCGGGTCGAGCGGACGGGTTTCGTCGATGGGGGTGCCGGCGAAGGCGGGCAGGGCCGCCACGAAGAGGGCGGAGGCCAGCATGGGTGCGGCAACGGTTTGGATTCGGGTCATGGCGGGCTCCGGTCAGGAATTGAGCATGCGCTGGCTCAGCGCCAGGCGTTGGGCATAGGTGCGGCGCAACTGGTCGAGCAGCAGGCGCGAATCGGGTTGCTGGGCCAGGGCGTCGAGGATCATGTCGGCGTTGCGGTCCAGGTCGTTGATGGCCGGCTGCAGGCTCGGGTCGCCCGGCACGGCGCCCAGCGCATTGAACGCGGCCTGGTATTGCCGCGTCAGCCCGGCGACCTCGCGCTGGTACGCCCAGGCGGGGTCCGTGGCCCGGGGTGACGGGGTGGCCGGCGCGGCCGTCGTCGCGACACCGGCGCCGCCGGCCGGGGCATCGCCCGTGGGAGGCAGATACCAGCCCAGCGTCGTGGCCACCAACAGCAGGCTGGCCGCGAGGGCGAGCGGAGCCAGCCAGCGGCGCTGCGCGGGCGCGGGGGCCGTCGCCGCTTCGCGGGGCGCCAGGCGACCGGCGATGCCGGGCCACAGGTCGCGCGAGGGCGGCAGGTCGGTGCGCAGTCCACGAAGCTGCCAGCGCAGTTCGTCGGGCAGCGGAGCGTCGGGCTGACGGTGGGGGTCGATTTCGTGTGTCATGGAATGTCTCCGGACCAGGCGGTTTCACCGAGTCGTTCGCGCAACAGGTGGCGCGCGCGATGCAATTGCGCCTTCGAACTGCCTACCGCCATGCCCAGCTCGGCGGCGATCTCCTCGTGCTTCCAGCCTTCCACGTCGTACAGGACCAGGACGGCGCGGGCGCGTGGCGGCAGGCTGGCGACCGCGCGCTCCAGGTCCATGGAAAGCGCGGTGGTGTGGCCGGCCGAATCGGCCTGGCCGAGCAGGTCGAAGGCATCGTCGTCGCCCTCGTGCTGCGGCCGACTGCGTTGGCTGCGCATGTCCATCAGCGCCGTGTTGACCGCCAGCCGGTGCAGCCAGGTCGAGAACGCCGCCTCGAACCGGAACGCCGGCAGGGCTTGCCAGGCCCGGACGAAGGCCTCCTGGGTGAGGTCCTCGGCGCGGGTGCCGTGGTGGCCGACGAGGCGGCCGATGACGCCGTGGACGCGGCCTGAATGGCGCCGGTACAAGGCCTCGAAGGCGCTCACGTCGCCCTCGACCGCGGCGCGGATCAGGCTCGCTTCGACGTCGGCACCCGCCGCGGCGTCGGCGGGGGCGTCATCGGCGGGGATCGGGAGTTCGGCCACGGCGTTCAGCATAAACACTCTGATGCCCGTTGCCTGCCGGAGGTTTAAGCCGGGCCCGCCATGTGTTCTGCGGGGGAACTGGCGTCGGGTCGATCCCACGAGCTGGGTGCGGGTCGGCGGGGGCGGACGGGGAAGGTGGCGACCGCGACGCGGTTCCGGCTCCCGGGCAGCGAGCCATCAAGTGCGGGATCCCGGCGTTTCTCCGGTTACCGGGGCGGGCGCCAGCCGCTTGCCTTCGACGCGCGACGCCAGGCGTGCGATTCCCGCTTACCGTTCCCGCCTCAGTCCAGGCGGGCCAGGTGGTCGAGCAGGTCCCCCGCGTAGCGTTCGAGTTTGCGGGCACCGATGCCGGGAATCTCCGCCAGCGCGCCCTCGTTGCCGGGCGCGGCCTCGGCGATCGCGCGCAGGGTGCTGTCGTGGAAAATCACGTAGGCGGGCACGTTCTGCTCCTTGGCGACGGCGGCGCGCCATTCGCGCAGGGCGTGGAAGCGGCCCAGCGCCTCGGCATCCAGGTCGGCCTCGATCATGGAAGAGCGGTGGGTGCGCCCGCGGCGACGCGCTTCGGGCTCGTGCCGGAAGGACAGGCGGCGCTCGCCGCGCAGGACGGCGCCGCTGGAGGCGGTCAGCCGCAGCGCGTTGTAACGCTCGGCATCGGCTTCCAGCAGCCCCGACGCGACCAGCTGGCGGAACACGCCGCGCCATTGCCGCGCGTCGAGGTCGCGACCGATCGCCCAGGTGCTGAGGGTGTCGTGGCCGAACTGCCGGACCTTGTCGGTGTCCTTGCCGGTGAGGATGTCGATCAGGTGGCCGGCGCCGAAGCGCTGGCCACTGCGGTAGACGCAGGACAGCGCCTTGCGCGCGGCTTCGGTGCCGTCCCAGGTCTCCGGCGGCTCCAGGCAGTTGTCGCAGTTGCCGCAGCCGCCGCCGTGGGCCCCGGCGTAATCCTCCCCGAACCAGCCAAGCAGGGCCTGGCGCCGGCAACCGGTCGATTCGCAATAGCCGAGGAGGGCATCGAGCTTGTTGCGCTCCAGGTGCTTGCGCTCGTCGCTGGCCTCGCCGCGGTCGATGAGCGCACGCAGGTTGACCACGTCGCCCAGGCCGTAGCTCAGCCAGGCCTCGGCGGGCCCGCCGTCGCGGCCGGCGCGGCCAGTCTCCTGGTAGTAGCCTTCCACCGACTTGGGCAGGTCGACGTGGGCGACGAAGCGCACGTCGGGCTTGTCGATGCCCATGCCGAAGGCGATCGTCGCGACCATCACCACGCCGTCGGCCTGGAGGAAATGGCGCTGGTTGGCCGCGCGCGTCTCGGCCGGGAGGCCGGCGTGGTAGGGCAGGGCGTGCACGCCGGCTTCGACCAGTTGCTCGGCGATGGCCTCCACGCGCTTGCGCGAGAATGCGTAGACGATGCCGCTCTCGCCCTCGTGCCCGCGCAGGAAGTCCAGCAACTGGCGGCTGCCGGCGCCGTCCTTGTGGACGACGCGATAGCGGATGTTGGGCCGGTCGAACGAACTGACGAACTGCCGCGCGTCTTCCAGCGCCAGGCGCTCTACGATCTCGCGGCGGGTGGGTGCGTCCGCGGTCGCGGTGAGGGCGATGCGCGGGACGTCCGGCCAGCGCTCGTGCAGGACCGTCAGCTGGCGGTACTCGGGCCGGAAGTCGTGGCCCCACTGCGAGACGCAGTGGGCCTCGTCGATCGCGAACAGGGCGATCCGGCCGCGCTCGTGGGCGCGGCCGACCAGGTCCAGCATGCGGCCACCCAGCAGGCGCTCGGGGGCCACGTAGAGCAGGTCCAGGTCGCCTTCGAGCCACTGGCGTTCGACATCCGCGGCGGCCTGGGCATCGAGCGAGGAGTTCAGGCTGGCCGCGCGAACGCCCAACTGGCGCAGGCCCTCCACCTGGTCCTGCATGAGCGCGATCAGCGGCGAGACCACGATTCCGCAGCCGTCGCGCAGCATCGCCGGCAACTGGTAGCACAGCGACTTGCCGCCGCCGGTGGGCATCAGGACCAGGGCGTCGCCGCCCTCGGCGACCCGCTCGACGATCGCCGCCTGCTCGCCCCGGAACGCCGGGTGGCCGAAGGTGTCGCGCAGGAGGTCGAGGGCGTGGTCGGCGGTACTGCGGGGCATCCGGGCAGGATATCAAGCGGCGGCCGCGTTCGGAATCATGATTCCGCAGCAGGGCGGCGGGAGCGACTTTGGATCCGGCTCCGTGAATTCAGCAATTCGAAAGCTGCGTGGAGGAAAGCCCCCTTGGTAAGGGGGCGCGCCAAGGGCGCGGGGATCGGGTGCGCATTGTGCAGTGCGCGGGCTTCGCAAAGCGAAGCCCGCGGTCGCCAGACGCGCAGCGTTGCGACTTCACTGCAGCAGCGAGCGCAGCATCCAGGCGGTCTTCTCATGGACCTGCAGGCGTTGGGTCATCAGGTCGACGGTGGGATCGTCGCCCGCGCTCTCGGCAGTCTTGAGGGTCTTGCGCGCGGTGCGGCAGACGGCTTCGTTGCCGACGGTGAGCTGGCGCACCATTTCCTTCCAGTCGGCCGCGTCGGTCAGGCCCGGTTCCTCGGGGATCGAGGACAGGCGGGTGAACTCGGCGTAGGAGCCCGGCGCGTTGAAGCCCAGGGCGCGGATGCGCTCGGCGACCTCGTCGAGCGCCGTCCACTGCTCGGTGTACTGGCCCTCGAACATCACGTGCAGCGCGTTGAACATCGGACCGGTGACGTTCCAGTGGAAATTGTGGGTCTTCAGGTAGAGCGTGTAGGCGTCGGCGAGGAAGTGGGACAGGCCGTCGGAGACCTTCTTGCGGTCGCTGGCCGAAATGCCGATGTCGATCGCGGGCGCGCTGGAACCCGGCGCCGGGGATGCGGCGGGCTTGGGGGCCTTGCTCGAGGCCTTCTTGGCCGGCTTGGAGGTCTTGGACTTGGCCATGCGGTTTCTCCTTTGCGAGGGGTTGGGGCGACAATGGCCGCCCCGGTTCGCCATGTTGAAAGTGACAGCGGTTCAAACAACAGATGGAGTCTAGCGATCGAAATGCAAACGCCGCGTCACGGAAGGGACGCCGCGACGACGTGCATGGCAAGGCATTGCAGGCCGCCCGCCGCGCGATCGACGGCGGCCTGAGCCGCGATCGCGGCCGCCTGCATGGGCTGTGGTCGCGCTGGAAGGGCCGGCCCGCCGACGCGGGTGCTCAGGAAGCATTCACCCGGGCGCTGACCGAGTCGGTCGCGCGGCGCGAAGCGCGCGCGGCCTCGTTGCCGCGTGCGCCCGCCGATCCGTCGCTGCCGATCGGACGCGAGGCCGACCGCATCGTCGACCTCATCCGCAGGCACCCGGTCGTGGTCGTCGCCGGCGAGACCGGGTCGGGCAAGACGACCCAGTTGCCGAAGCTGTGCCTGGCCGCCGGGCGCGGTGCGGCGGGCATGATCGGCTGTACGCAGCCGCGCCGGATCGCCGCGCGCGCCGTCGCGCGCCGCGTGGCAGAAGAGCTGCAGGTACCGCTCGGCGGCGCGGTGGGCTACCAGGTGCGTTTCACCGAGAACGTCGGCGAGCAGACCGCGATCAAGTTCATGACCGACGGCATCCTGCTGGCCGAAATCCAGTCCGACCGCTGGCTGTCGCGCTACGACACGATCCTCATCGACGAAGCGCATGAGCGCAGCCTCAACATCGACTTCCTGCTTGGATACCTGAAGCAGCTGCTCGCCCGGCGCCCCGATCTCAAGGTGATCGTGACGTCCGCGACCATCGATACCTCCCGCTTCGCCGCGCATTTCGACGATGCCCCGGTGGTCGACGTCGAGGGCCGCAGCTATCCCGTCGAGGTGCGCTACCGTCCGCTGGAGGGCGAGGGCACCGAAGAGGACGGGCAGCGCGGCGAGCGCACCGTCACCGACGCGATCGTGGCCGCCTGCGACGAGATCACCCGCGAGGATCCGCGCGGCGACGTGCTGGTCTTCCTCCCGGGCGAGCGCGAGATCCGTGACGCGCACCAGGCGCTCGAGCGCCGCAAGTACCGCCACACCGAAGTCCTGCCCCTGTATGCGCGCCTGTCCGTCCGCGACCAGGACCGCGTGTTCAATCCCGGCACGCAGCGGCGCATCGTGCTGGCGACCAACGTCGCCGAGACCTCGCTGACGGTGCCGCGCATCCGCTACGTGGTCGATCCGGGCCTGGCCCGCGTCAAGCGCTACAGCCAGCGCGGCAAGCTCGACCGCCTGCACATCGAGCCGGTGAGCCAGGCCAGCGCCAACCAGCGCAAGGGCCGCTGCGGACGCATCGCCGAGGGCACCTGTTACCGCCTCTACTCGGAGGCGGACTTCGAGTCGCGCCCGCTCTATACCGACCCGGAGATCCTGCGCGCGGCGCTGGCCGGGGTGATCCTGCGCATGCTGGCCCTTGGCCTGGGCGACATCGAGGCATTTCCCTTCCTCGAGCCGCCGGAGCCGCGGGCGATCGCCGATGGCTGGCAGCAGCTCGCCGAGCTGGGGGCGGTCGACGACAGTCGCCGCCTGACGGCGACCGGCAAGCTGATGGCCCGTCTGCCGGTGGACGTGAAGCTGGCGCGCATGCTCATCGCCTCCAACGCGCACGGTTGCCTTCGCGAGATGCTGGCGATCGCCGCGTTCCTGGGCATCCAGGATCCGCGCGAACGACCCGCCGACCAGCGCGGCGCGGCGGACGCGGCGCATGCCCGCTTCGCCGATCCGAAGTCCGAGTTCGTCGGCATCCTCAAACTGTGGGATGCCTACCAGGCGGCCCACGAGGAGATGACGCAGTCTCGCCTGCGCAAGTGGTGCGAGACGAATTTCCTCGGGTTCCTGCGCATGCGCGAGTGGCGCGAGCTGCATCGCCAGCTCAAGCTGATGGCCGCCGACCTGGGCTGGCAGGTGCCGGCCCGCCGCGAGGATCTCGACGCCGGCGCCTACGCCACCCTGCATCGCGCGGTGCTGGCGGGCCTGCCCACCCAGGTCGCGCATCGCAACGACAAGGGCGTGTTCGAGGGGCCGCGCGGGCGGCGCTTCCAGTTGTTCCCGGGCTCGACGCTGGCCAGGAAGCCGCCGCCCTGGGTGCTCTCGGCCACCCTGCTCGACACCGAGCGGGTCTGGGCCCTGACCAACGCGGCGATCGAACCCGACTGGGTCATCGCCGAGTTGCCGCACCTGCTGGCCCGGCGCCAGCACGACCCGCGCTGGTCGCGCTCGCAGGGGCGGGTGGTCGGCAGCGAGCAGGTCAGCCTGTTCGGGCTGGTGCTCGCGCCGAAGAAGCCCATCCATTACGGCGCCCTGTTCCCGGAAGAGAGTCGCGCGATCTTCGCCCGCGACGCCCTGGTCAGCGGCGAGATCAACACGCGCAGCCCGTTCCTGGCGCGCAACCTCGCCACCCTGGCCAAGGCGCGCGAGGAAGAGGCCAAGCAACGGCGTGCCGGCATCGTCGTCGACGAGGACTGGATGGCGCGCTGGTACCTGGACCGCCTCCCCCCCGACGTTCACAACGCGCAGGCGCTCGATGCCTGGTACCGCAAGCTGCCTGCGGCCGGCAAGGCGGGGCTGGAGTGGTCGCTGGACGACCTCATGATCGGCGACGAGACCGACGCCGACCGGTTCCCGCCCTGGATCGCGCTGGGCGACGCCCGCCTGGCGGTCAAGTATCGCTTCGAACCCGGCGCGCCCGACGACGGCATGACCCTGGCGGTCCCCCTGCACCTGCTCAACGCGCTGGACCCGGTGCGACTGTCCTGGCTGGCGCCGGGCTTTGCCGTCGACAAGGCCGCGGCCCTCATCAAGTCCCTGCCCAAGACGCAGCGGCGCAATTTCGTGCCGGCGCCGGATTTCGCCCGGGCGTTCCACGAGGCCCATCCGGGGCCTGGAGGCGGGGATGCGTTCGAAGGCAGCCTGGCGCGCTTCCTGAAGAAACTCACCGGGGCCGAGGTCGCCGCCGTGGATTTCGACGTGGCCGCCCTTGAGCCACACCTGCGGATGAACCTGCGCCTGCTCGACCGCGATGGCCGGCGGGTGCTGGCCGAATCGCGCGACCTGGACGCGCTGCGTCGCGAATTCGGCGAACGGGCCGCGCGCGCGTTCGCCGAGCGCGCGGCGGACGGCCTGGCCCGCCAGGGCATGACCACGTTCCCGGAGGCCCCCATCCCGGTGTCCGTGCCCGGGGCTGGCGGCGTGCCGGCCTGGCCGGCGCTGCACGACGAGGGCGACAGCGTCTCGCTGCGGGTGCATGCCGAGCGCGACGTCGCCGAGACGGCGCATCCGGCGGGTGTGCGCCGCTTGCTCGCGCTGGCCAGCGCCGATCGCATGAAGCAGGCGCGCAAGCAGTTGCCGGTATCGGCGAAGACGGGCCTGCTTTACGCGGCCATCGAGGCCGCCGAGCCACGCGCGAGCGGCACCCGTGACGGCGACCGCCTGCGCCACGACCTGGTCGACGGCGCGTTCGCCGCGCTGGCGGGCGAGGGGCTCGACGCGATCCGCGACGTCGCCGCCTTCGACGCGCGCGCCGCCGAACTGGGCAAGGCCCTGTTCCCCGAAGCGGTCGAACGCCTGAAGCAGGCCGAGGCCATCCTCGCCGCGGTCGCCGAGGTCCGCGCGAACCTGGAGTCGCCGTTGATGGGCTGGGCGAGCGGCAACCTGGACGACATGCGCGCGCACCTGGCGGCCCTGACGCCGCCGGGCTTCCTGCGTGACGTCCCCGCCGCGACCCTGCGCGAGTATCCACGCTACCTCAAGGCGCTGGCCCTGCGCGGCGAGCGCGCGCTGCGTGATCCGACCCGCGACCAGGCGCGCATGCTCGAACTCAAGCCCTTCGTCGACGCCCTGCGCGACGCGCGCGAAGCCGGCATGGACCGGGACCCGGAATGGCAGGCCTTCGGCCGCGACCTGGAGGAGCTGCGCGTGTCGCTGTTCGCCCAGGAACTGGGCGCACGCGGCGGAGTGTCGCCGAAGAAGCTCGCGCAGCGGCTGGCCCAGCTACCGCGCTAGTCGCGCGGGGCAGGCCCCGCGCGACCGGGTCATTCCACCCGCGTGACCTTCGCGTGCTTGTTGTAGCCCTCGACGGTCATGTACCAGGTGTTGCCGACCAGGCTGGGCTTGATGGTCACGTTGGGATTGGGGTCGCGCGCACCGACCAGGGTCGCGTCGTCCACCTGCTCCCAGACCTGGCCGTTGTCGAGCGTGTAGCGGCGGCCCTTGCCGAAGCCACGGAATTCGCTGGTCATCCGGCCGGTGACGGGCTCGGTGGAGCCGAAGTTCAGGAAGCCGCGGTTGTCGTCCTCGACTTTCTTCTTGGCCGCGGCGGCCGCGGCGGTGGCGGCCGCGGTGGTCTCGGCGGTGATCTTGCGGCCGAGCCAGCGGTTGAGTTCGGCCAGCTCGCCGGCATCGAGCTTGTCCAGGCCCGCGGCCTTGAACTCGTCGGCGCTCATCTGCTGCTGGATGGGCGCCTGGGCGTCGGCTTGCTGTGCCCGGGCGTTCGTAACCGTCACCACAGGCAGCAGCGCCAACGCGCCGGCCAGGGCAAGTGTGCGAAGGTGGAAAGCAGGCATCATGGTGTTCCTCCAGGCAGTTGGCGCTAGTGTAGACGCCACCGGTCGAGACGACACCTCTCCCGTTTTCCCCCGCAGCCGCATGACCGCCACCGAACCGAAAGCCCTGCTTGCCGACCCGGCCCTCGGCGTGGTGCCCGCCGACGCGCGGGAGGCGCTCGCGCGGGCCTTCGAAGCCCCCGGCATCGACGAGGGCGCGCGCGATGCGCTGCCGGTGGTACGCGACATGCTCGACTCGCTGGCCCGGCTCGGCGCCGATGGCGACACCGTGCTGGCGACCCTGCTGCGGCAGTTCCCGGCGCTCCCGGCCAGGCTGGGCAAGGACTTCGAAGGCCGGCACCCGGCCGTGTTCGGCCTGCTCGAAGGCCAGCAGGCGGCGGCGCAGGTACGCGAGTTGCATGCGCAGCAGGCCAGTGGGGCCGGCAGCGAGGGCCTGCGGCGGCTGTTGCTGGCGATCGTGCGCGACCTGCGCGTGGTATCGATCCTGCTGGCCCGCCAGCTCGCGCGCATGCGCCACGCCACGGCCCTGCCCGATTCCGGGCGCCGCGCGCTGGCGCTGCTGACGCGCGACATCCACGCGCCCCTCGCCAACCGGCTCGGCATCTGGCAGCTGAAGTGGGAGCTCGAGGACCTGGCCTTCCGTTACCTGGAGCCGGACACCTACAAGCAGATCGCGCGCCTGCTCGACGAGAAACGCGGTGCCCGCGAGCGCTACATCGAGTCGGTCAAGCAGACCCTGCGCGAGGCGATGGCGGCGCAGGGCATCGAGGCGGACATCGCCGGACGCCCCAAGCACATCTTCAGCATCTGGAAGAAGATGCAGCGCAAGGACGCGCCGATCAGCGAGCTGTACGACCTGCGCGCGGTGCGCATCCTGGTCGGGGACGTCGCCGCCTGCTATGCCGCGCTGGGCATCGTGCATGCCCAGTGGGCGCCGGTGCCCAGCGAGTTCGACGACTACATCGCCCGGCCCAAGCGCAACGACTACCGGTCCCTGCATACCGCCGTGATCGGCCCGGAAGGCAAGACCCTCGAGGTGCAGATCCGCACCCACGAGATGCACCGGGCCGCGGAACTGGGCGTGGCCGCGCACTGGAAGTACAAGGAGTCCGGCAGCCAGGCCGCCGATGCCGCCTTCGACCGCAAGATCGCCTGGATGCGCACGCTGCTCGAGGCGCGCGACGACGAATCGCTGCTGGCCGGCGCGCTCGACAGCGAACTGGTCGAGGACCGGGTCTACGTGCTGACGCCCAAGGGCGAGGTGGTCGACCTGCCGGTCGGCGCCACGCCCCTTGACTTCGCCTACCAGGTGCACACCGAGGTCGGCCATCGTTGCCGGGGCGCCAAGGTCGACGGTCGCATCGTGCCGCTCGACCACAAGCTCGCGACCGGCGACCGGGTCGAGATCATGACGGCGCGGACCGGCGAGCCCCGGCGCGACTGGCTGATCGAATCCAATGGTTTCCTCGCCAGCAGTCGTTCGCGGCAGAAGGTCCGCACCTGGTTCCACAAGCTCGACCGCGCACGCAACGAGCAGGCCGGCAAGGACATGCTCGACCGCGAGCTGCGCCGGCTCGGCCTGCTGGGCGCGGACCTGGCGCCCGCCCGCGAGCGCTTCAGCGTGGCCCAAGACAGCGACCTCCATATCCAGGTGGCGCTGGGCGACCTGGGACCGCACCAGGTCGGCCGGGTCCTGCTCGAGCACGAGCGCGCCGAGACCGCGCCGCGTCCGCCGTCGCAGCCGGTTGCCGCGGCACCGCGCCGTCCGCGCGAGCGCAGCAGCGAATTCACGGTCGAAGGCGTGGGCAACGTCCTCACCCAGATGGCGCGTTGCTGCCAGCCGCTGCCGGGCGAGCCGATCGTCGGCTATCTCACCCGCGGCCGGGGGGTGAGCGTGCACCGACCGGGCTGTGCGACGTTCGCGCGGCTGGCCGCCTCGCATCCGCAGCGCGTGCTGCCGGTGGAGTGGGGGCGCGCGGGCAGCATGCACGAGATCGACGTGGAAATGCGCGCGATCGACCGCAAGTGGCTGCTCAAGGACGTCACCAACCTGGTCGCGCAGGACAACGTGAACGTCACCAGCATGCGCAGCGAACACGAGCGCGACGGCGCGCACGTGCGCCTGCACCTGCGGCTGAAGGTCGCTGATTTCGGCCAGCTGTCGACGGTGCTGGGCAAGCTTGCGGCCCTGCCGGGCGTGGAGCATGCGCGACGTGCGTGAAGGCGTGCGTAGCTGAAGCCTCGCTCAGGCATGGTGCTGGCGCAGCGACTATGCTGGATGCCCCATGGATCGTGACCCTCCAAGTGCCGCCCACGGGGGCGGGCCCCGCCGCGTCGAGCCGCGAATCGATGGCGGGCGCCTGGCGTCGATGCGCCTGCCGCGACCCGCGCCAGTGGAGGCGGGCAACGAGCGCCCGGCCTGGTGGTGGTGGGTGGTCGCCGCGCTGGGCGTGGCGATGCTGGCGCTCCTCGTCGTGCGCAAGCCATTGGCCGATCGGCTGTGGCCGGAGACGCGCGCGCAACAGTTGCGGCTGGATGCGGCCCAGGCCCTGGTCGAGGGTCGCCTGACCGCGCCCGACGGTAGCGGTGCGCGCGAACTCTACGAAGCCGCGCGGGCGCTCGAGCCCGATCGCCTCGAGGCCCGGGAGGGCCTGGCCAGGGTGGGCGAGGCGGCCCTGCGCCAGGCCGATGCCGCCGTCGATGCCGGGCACCCGGCCGAGGCCTGGCGGGCCCTCGAACTGGCCAGGCAGATGCACGTGCCGCGCGCGCGCCTGGACCAGGTGGAGGCGCGATTGCGCTTGCGCGAGATGGATGCAGCGGACGTCGACCAGTGGCTGGTCGGCGCGCACTCGGCCCGGGTGGCGGGGCAACTCGTCGGTACCGCCGATTCGGCCCTTCCCTTGTACGAGCGCGTGCTGGCCGTGCAGCCGGACCGGGTGGAAGCCCTTGAAGGCCGCGAGGACGCGTTGTCGGCCCTGGTCCGCCAGGCGTGGATGGCGATGGACGAGGGCGCCCTGGCACGGGCGGGCCGGCTCCTGCGCCTGGCGCGTGGCTACGACGCGGGCCATGTGGATCTGCCCGGTGCCCTGGCAGAACTGGCGCGCAGAGGCGAGCAGGTACAGCAGGACGCCGCGCGCGCCCTTGCCCAGCGTCGCTTGCCTCAGGCACAGGCGCTCTGGAGCGAACTGCTGGCCGCGGATCCGGCCCACGCGGCCGCCCGGCGGGGCCTGGACGAAGTCGCCGGCGCCTGGGCCGCGCGCGCGCGCCGGGAGGCCGCCGACTTCGACTTCCAGGCGGCCGAAGCCGCCTTGCGCGAGGCCCGGGCGACCGCGAACGTGCTCGGCTCCTCAAGCGTCGACCTGGACAAGGTCGAGCGCGACATCGCCGCCGCGCGCCAGGTCAGCCAGCGGGTGCAGGCCCCGGGCGGCGAGCGGCTTTCGCCTTCGGAGCGGGAGCGGCGGCTGGTCGACTGGCTGGAACGGGCCGAGGCCGCCCGGGCCCGCGGCGACCTGCTGACACCTCCGGGCGACAGCGCCTACGACCGGCTGGGCGCGGCCCGCGCCCTGGCCCCGGATGATCCCCGCGTGCGCGAGGCCACCGCGCGAATGTTGCCAACGGCGGTCGCCTGCTTCGACGATGCCCTGCGCGGCAACCAGTTGGTCGGGGCCGGGCGCTGCCTGGAGGCCAGTGCCGTGCTCGGGATGGACGGTGCGGCGCTGGCGACTGCGCGCGCACGACTGGCCCAGCGCTGGGTGGCGGTCGGCGACGAGCGCCTGGGCGCCGGCGAACTCGAGCGCGCGGATGCGGCGATCGACGCGGCGCGGGCGCTCGATCCCCGGGCCCCCGGGCTGGACGACCTGGCCCGTCGCTTGAGGGCCGCTTCGATCGAACCCTAGGGCCGCTGCGTCGGCTCGTCGCCGCGCAACAGCACGCGGCGCACGACGTCGCGGCCGGCGTCCAGCGAAAAGTGCCGTTCCACGTTCTGGCGCGCGTTTTCCGCCAGCTGCCGCCACAGGTGCTCGTCGCCATGCGCGCGCAGCACCGCCTCGGCGAAGGCAAGCGGGGTGTCGGCAACCAGGACGTCGTGGCCGTCGACCAGGTGCATGCCTTCCACCGCGCAGTGCGTGGCCACCACCGGTTGGCCATGCGCCATGCTCTGGTTGATCTTTCCCTTGACGCCGGCGCCGTAGCGCAAGGGAGCCACCGCGACCCGCGCGCCTTCCAGCCACGGTTCGAGGTCGGGCACGTGGCCGTGGACCTCGATGCCCTCGTGGCCGTGCAGGCGACGGATGGACGCGGGCACGTCGCCGCCGATGCAGTGGAAGCGCAGTGCCGGCGCCCGCGCGCGCAGCAGCGGCCAGACCTCGGCGGTGAACCAGAGCACGGCGTCCACGTTGGGCGGGTGGCGGAACCCGCCCACGAACATCACGTCCCGGCGCTCCGCGAAGGCCGGGCCCTGCTCGGGCAGGTGGTGCAGGTTCGAGAGGATATCGACGCGGGCGCCGGGTGCGTCGACCGCGAGGAGTTCGCGTTCCACCGCGCTGACCACCAGCGTCGCGTCGCTGCGGTGGACCAGCTCCAGTTCAAGTCGACGCGTGCGTTCGGCGGCACGGGCGAGCGCCGAATCGCCCGCCAGTTCGGCGCCGCGCCGTTCGCGGAGGTAATGCAGGTCGACCGTATCGAACACCACCCGGGCACGCGGGGCATGCAGGCGGAGCAGCGGCAGCATTTCCCGCATGACGTAGTGGCGGCAGACGATGACGGTGTCGAAGCGTGGGCCGTGTTCGCGCAGCCAGGCCGGGACGCTGCGCGCGAACGGGGCATGCCAGGCTTCGATGCCGGCGGCCTGTAGGCGCAGGGTGTGCACGCCGTCGTGCCGCAGGTCGGCCGGCAGGAACACCGGATGCGCGCCTTCCTCGCGCAGCAGCCGCATCAGGTTGAGCAGCCGGAGCGAGCCCGAGTCGTGGTCCGGATGCGGCGTCAGCGCGTCGATGACCAGGACCTGCGGCATGCGCGGCGGCAGGTGCGCGCGTTCGGCCGGGGTGCCGGCGGGGTGCTGGGCCGCCAACTGGGCCCGCCACTTCTCGACGAAGACCGGCTGGTTGCGCACCTGGTGGGCCTTCACGCCCGAGGTCGTGTCGGTGCCCGAGGTCGTGCCCTCGTCGTGCACGATCCGCGCCGCGGGCTGGTAGATCACCGCCAGGCCCTTCGCGCGGGTGGCGAACGCGAAGTCGGTGTCCTCGTAGTAGGCCGGCGCATAGCGGGTGTCGAAGCCGCCGAGGGCCAGGAAGTGCGCCCGGGGCGTGGCCAGCGCGGCACCGGAGCAGTAGTCCGCGGGCCGCAGGTGCGCGTAGCGCGGCGCGAAGGGCGATTCGAAGCGGCCGAGGTTCCAGCCGCTGCCATCGGAAAAGACGATGCCACCGGCCTCCTGGAGGCGGCCGTCGGGATACAGCAGCTGCCCGCCGACGATGCCGGTGCCCGGGTGCACGTCGAAGGTGTCGACCAGGGCGTCCAGCCAGCCTGGCTGGGGCACGGTGTCGTTGTTGAGGAATACCAGGTACTCGCCTCCGGCGATCGCGGCACCGTCGTTGCAGGCCGCGATGAAACCGCCGTTCTCCGCGCGCCGGTGGTAGAGGAGGCCTTCCACCTGCCGCAGCGCGGCCTCGGTGTCGTCGGTCGAGCCATCGTCCACCACGATCACCTCGCACGCGGTGGCCGGGGGGTGCGCGGCGATCGCCCGCAGGCAGGCCAGGGTATGCGCGAACTGGTTGTAGACCGGGATCACGATGCTAGCGCGGGGCTGGTCGCTGCAGGGCAGGGTGAAGGGCGCGAACGGGCCGGCCTCGGGCAGGAAGAGCTCGGGGCGCTGTTGCCGTGGGACACGCTGGAACTGCTTGAGCACGCGTTCCCACGAGGCGCGCAAGCCACGGGTACGCAGGCTCGCGAGGCCGCGACGGCACAGCCCGGTGATGCGGTCGATCTGGAAACGGATATCGGCGGCGCTCATGCGTATCCGTGCACTGGCATTGCTGAAGGAACTCCCATTGCGTGTCGGCGGCCTCGGCGGATGCAGGGTCGCGCTGCGCTAGACTCGCCGGAACGAGGGCGCCGCCCCGCCATTGTCCCACGCCGTGGCCCGAAACCCGCACAAGCCCGTTCCGTACGACGAAGACGAGATCGACGACGACAACAGTCCGCGCTGGCGCGGCCGGCTGGTGACCCTGGTCCTGGCCCTGGCAGCGCTGGGGCTGGGCTTCCTCGTCCCGTACATGATCTACCTGAACCACGAGGTCGGCGAGCGCTTCGGCCAGCTGCAGTGGCAGATCCCCACCCGGGTCTACGCCCGCCCGCTGCGCCTGGAGCCCGGCCTGCGCATGGATGCCGACACCCTTCGCACCGAGCTGGCGGCCGCGGCCTATCGCGAGGGCGACGGCCAGGCGCCGGGTACCTACCTGCACGACGGCAGCCGCTGGGTCATCGCCAGCCGCGGCTTCAACGACGTCGACGGCGCGGTGGCCGCCCGACGGGTCGAGCTGCGGCTCGCCTCGGGCCGCGTCACCCGCCTCGAGGGCGCCGACGGAGAGAAGGGTCTGGCGCAGGCCCGCCTCGATCCCGCCCGCATCGCCACGCTTTACGGCCAGAAGCAGGAGGAGCGGCGCCTGGTGCGCATCCAGGACGTGCCCGACCTCCTCGTGACCGGCCTGCAGGCAGTCGAGGACCGCGACTTCGCCCACCACCACGGCATCGACGTCGGCGGCATGATGCGCGCGGCCTGGGTGAACCTGCGCTCGGGTGCCGCCCGGCAGGGCGCCAGCACCCTGACCCAGCAGCTCGCGCGCAGCGGACTGCTCGGCATCGGCCGCGAGCAGACCTTCACCCGCAAGGGCAAGGAGATCCTCTACGCGATCCTGATCGAGTCGCGCTACGACAAGGGCACCATCCTCGAGGCCTACCTCAACCAGGTGTACCTGGGCCAGCGCGGCGCGCAGGCCGTGCACGGGGTCGCCGCGGGCGCCGAGTTCTGGTTCGGGCGCGACCTGAAGAACCTCAGCACCGAGCAGATCGCGCTGCTGGTCGGTATCGTCCGCGGCCCCTCCTATTACGACCCCCGACGGCACCCCGCGCGCGCGCTCGAGCGCCGGAACTTCGCGCTGGGGGAAATGCACGAGACCGGCCTGATCGACGATGCCGAATACAAGCGCGCGCTGGAGGCGCCACTGGGCATCAGCGAGACCCCCGGCAGCCTCTCGGCGAACCGCTTCCCCGCCTACATCGACCTGGTGCGGCGCCAACTCGCGCACGACTACCCGGCCGATGCCCTGGCCGGCGCCGGCCTGACGGTGATGAGCGGCATGTCGCCTTCCGCGCAGGCCTATGCCGAAGCGGCGGTCACCCGCGCACTGAAGGACCTGGGCAACGAGAAACGCCCACCGCTGGAGTCGGGGCTGGTGGTGACCGACGTCCACAACGGCGATGTCGTGGCCCTTGTCGGCAGCCGCGATTTCGCGACGCCTGGCTTCAATCGTGCAATCGAAGCCAGGCGCCCGGTCGGCTCGTTGATCAAGCCCTTCGTCAACCTGCTCGCCCTGGCCCAGCCCGGCCGCTGGTCGCTGGCCAGCTGGGTCGACGACTCGCCGGTCACGGTCGCCCTGGGCCGCGGTCGAACCTGGGAACCGGGCAATTCCGATGGTCGCAGCCACGGCACGGTGCGCCTGGTCGACGCCCTGGCCCATTCCTACAACCAGGCCACGGTGCGGATCGGCATGGCCGTTGACCCGGAGCGCATCGCCGCGTTGCTCAAGACGCTCGCCGGCATCGAGGCCCAGCCCAACCCCGCGCTGATCCTGGGCTCGCTGGACCAGAGCCCCTACGCGATGGCGCAGCTGTACCAGTTCCTCGCCTCGGACGGCGAAATCCAGCCGCTGCACGCGGTGCGCGGTGTCCTCGACGCCGACGGGCGTGCCCTCAACCGCTACGACAAGGCGCCGGCGCCGGCCCAGCCGGGCGACGCGGTCGCGGCGCGCTTGATCACCATTGCCCTGCAGCAGGCGGTCTCCGGCGGCACCGGCCGGCGCCTCGTCGCCGACGGGCTGGGCCATCTCGCCGCGGCCGGCAAGACCGGCACCAGCAACGACGGTCGCGACAGCTGGTTCGCGGGCTGGACCGGCGACCACCTCGCCGTCGTCTGGATGGGCAACGACCAGAACGAGGCCACCGGCCTGTATGGCGCCACCGGTGCGATGCGGGTCTGGTCGAACATCTTCCGCAACCTGCCCAGTGCCACGCTGAAGGTCAGCGACACCGGGCTGGACTGGGCCTGGGTGGTCGGATCGGCCAGTACGGACGCCAGTTGCGAGGGTGCGCGCCGATTCGCGTTCGTCGCCGGCCAGGCGCCGGCCTACGAGCCCTGCCCGCTGCCCGAGCCCGCGCCGGTCGAGGACAGCGGGCGCGGTGGCTGGCGCGAGTGGTTCGGTTTCGGCCGTGACCGCGATGACCAGGAAGCCGAGGCCGCGCGCGAGGAGGCGCCGACGCCATGAACCGTCGTGCCCCCATGCTGCCGGCTTCGAGCCTGGCGGCCATGATCCTCCTGCTGGCCGGCTGCGCCAGCCCGGCGCCGGTCCCGGACCCCGTTCCCGACTTCGACGCCGAGGCGGCGGTGGCCGCGATCCGCGCGACCGGCACGGCCAGCGGCGGCGAACTCGACGTGCAGCCACTGCGCGATCCCCAGGTCGCCGACCTGATGGCCGAGGCCGAAGCCCTGGAGGCGCAACGCCTCTACCGGGCCGCGGCCGAGCGACTCGACATGGCGCTTGGGATCGCCGCCGACGATCCGAACGTGCTCCAGCGCCGCGCCGAAGTGGCGCTGCTGCTCGATGAGCCGGACCAGGCCGAGCGTTATGCCCTGCTGGCGCAGGCGGCCGGGACCGAAGTGGGGCCGTTGTGCCGTCGACACTGGGAAACCGCGCTCCAGGCGCGCCGGGCCGGGTCGCGACCGCCGGACGACGCCGGCCTGCCGCGCGTCTCCGGCGAGGAAATGACCCGTCGGCGCGAAGCCTGTACCGTGGCGCCCCCGCCGCGCTACTGAGCTTTCGATGGACGACACTGCTCCCCCGGCCGCGTCAAGGCTGGCCCTGGCCGCGCGCGAAGCGCTGGAAGAAGGGGGACTGCTGGCCGCGAACATCGAGGCCTTCGCCCCGCGCCAGGCGCAGCAGGCGCTGGCGGCCGAGGTGGCCGGGGCGTTCCATTCCCGCGGCACGCTAATCGCGGAGGCCGGCACGGGCACCGGCAAGACCTTCGCCTACCTGGTCCCCGCATTGCTGTCGGGCATGAAGACCATCGTCTCCACCGGCACGCGCGCGTTGCAGGACCAGTTGTACCATCGCGACCTGCCGCGCGTGCGCGACGCGCTGGGCGTGGGCCTGAAGACCGCGCTCCTGAAGGGGCGCGCGAACTACCTGTGCCACCACCGGATGCACCTGGCCAAGGGCGAGCCGCGCTTCCACAGCCGCGAGATGGCCGCCCAGTTCCAGCGCATCGTGGCCTGGGCGGGGCGCACCCGCATGGGCGACCTGGCCGAAGTCGAGGGCCTGGGCGAAGAGTCGCCGCTGGTGCCGATGGTGACCTCGACCACCGACAACTGCCTGGGCAGCGACTGTCCCTTCTTCTCGGAGTGCTTCGTCGTCCAGGCGCGCCAGCGCGCACAGTCGGCCGACCTGGTGGTGGTCAACCACCACCTGCTGCTGGCCGACCTGGCGCTCAAGCAGGAAGGCTTCGGCGAGATCCTGCCCGGCGCGCAGGCCTTCGTGGTCGACGAGGCCCACCAGTTGCCCGACCTCGCCGCGCAGTTCTTCGGCGAGGCGCTGAGCGCGCGGCCGCTGGTCGAGCTGGCCCGGGACGCGATCGCCGAGTGCAAGGAGGTGCCCTCCGCCCTGGCCAGCCTGCAGGAACCGGCGCGCGAGCTCGAACAGGCCACCCGCGGCCTGCGCAGCGCGATGGACGACCTGCCGGTGCGTGGCACCCGCCAGCGCGCCGCCGAGCTGGAGGCCGCCGAGGCGGCGCTGGATGCCCTCGCGCACGCGCTGGCGACGATGCAGGCGGCACTCGAGCCTCTGGAGAGCGCCGCCCCGGGCTTCGAGGCCTGCCTGTTCCGTG
>NZ_VICE01000090.1 GCF_006546775.1 Marilutibacter aestuarii | reverse complement strand
GGCCGGAGACGCCACGGCAGCCTGGCGCGACGCCGACCTGGCCCATGGCCTGCCGCGCCTGGACGCCTCGCAGTCGGGCCAGTGGACGCCGCAGCAGCTGTCGCTCGAGCGACTGCGCGCCTTCAGCGTGAAGAAAGGCTGCTACCCGGGCCAGGAGATCGTGGCCCGTACCCACTTCCTGGGCAAGGCCAAGCGCGGCCTGGCCGGGTATCGTGCCGGGACGGCGGTGGCCGTCGGCGCCGCGGTCGGCGATGGCGAACGCGAGACCGGCACCGTGGTCTCGGTATCCAGTGACGGTCTGACCTGCCTTGCCGTGGTGCCGCTGGACGGCGGGCCGGCGCCGCGCGTGCGCGTGGGCACGCTCGAGCTCGAACCGCTGCCGCTGCGGGACGGCCTCGGGCGCTGACGCCCGGCCCCGATCAGGCCAGCGCGGCGGCCGCTTCGACGATCGCTTCTTCCGAGGGAATGACCGCGAACGCAGCGCCGGCAAGCGGAGTGAAGGTGTCCGCACCGGCCACACGTCCATAGGGACGCGCGCCGAAACCGCCCTCGATGATCGCCGTGACGATGCCCTCGCCCACGCCGCCGCTGCGGCGCCCTTCGTCGACGACCAGGATCCGCTTGGCGCTGCGCGCCTGTTCGCGGATGTAGTCCACGTTGAGCGGCACCAGCCAGCGCAGGTCGACCACCCGGCACTTCCAACCGTGCGCGGCCTCGATCGTGCGCGCGGCGCGCAGGCTCATCGGGACGCCGTTGCCGTAGGTGAACACGACCAGGTCGTCATGGCCTTCTCCATACACGCGGCCCTCGCCCAGTACCATCGCCTCGCCGGGCGGCGGGTACGCGGTCAACCAACCGCCATCGCCGGGCTCATGCAGGTCCTTGGTCATGTACAGCGCGATCGGCTCGAGGAAGATCGAGACCCGCCCGTCGACCTTCGACAGCGCCACCAGCGTGCGCAGCATGGTCGCCGCGTCGTCGCCGCGCGAGGGACAGCCGACCACCAGGCCGGGGATGTCGCGCAGCGCAGTGATCGAGTTGTCGTTGTGGAAGTGGCCGCCGAAGCCGCGCTGGTAGCCCAGGCCGGCCACGCGCACGACCATCGGGTTGGCGTACTGGTTGTTGCTGAAGAACTGCAGGCTGGCCGCCTCGCCGCGGATCTGGTCGCAGGCGTTGTGGAAGTAGGCCAGGTACTGGATCTCGGGGATCGGCAGCATGCCCATGTTGGCGAAGCCCTGCGCCATGCCCAGGATCATCGTCTCGTCGAGCAGCGTGTTGAACACCCGGCGCGGACCGAAGGCCTTCTGCAGGCCCTTGGTGACGGTGTAGACGCCGCCCTTCTGCGCGACGTCCTCGCCGAACAGCAAGGTCTCGGGATACTTGGCGAAGACGTCGTGCAGGGCGTTGTTGATCTGGATCGCCATGTGGCGTGGCGCCTGCCGTTCGGGCAGGCGCGACTCGCCCCCGAACACGGCCTCGCGGCGTTCGGGCTCGCCCTTCCGCCGCGCCTCGGCCATCACCGCCGCCGGCGAGAACGGGGCCAGCGGGGCGACCACCTCGTCCAGGCGCTCGAGCTTGGGCCGGCGATCGGCTTCCCCGGCCGCGGCGAAGCAGCGCCGCCGGGTGGCTTCGTACAGCGCCAGCACCTCGTCCTTCGACATCAGGCCCGACTCGAGCGCGATCGCCGCCGAGCGCAGCAGCGGATCGCCCGCCTCCACCCGGCACAACTCGTCGATCGAGCGCCACTCGATCTCGAAGTCGGTGCCGGCGTGGCCCATCAGCCGCTGGGTGCGCAGGTGCAGGAAAGTGGGGCGGCGGGTCTTCCGGCAATGCTCGACGGCGCGCTGGACGTCGCCGTAGCCCGCGGCCAGGTCGAGGCCATCGGCGGCGAAGTAGTCCAGCCCGTCCATGCGGCTGAAGCGGTTGCCGATCCAGCCGCCGGGCGTCTTGACCGAGATGCCGATCCCGTTGTCCTCGCAGACGAACAGCACCGGCGCGGGCAGCTTCTGGTATGCGGTCCACGCCGCGGCATTGAACGCCGTCTGCGCGGTGGCATGGTTGGCCGAGGCGTCGCCGAAGGAGCAGATCGCGATGCTGTCGTCCGGCACCGGCAAGGCGTGGCCGAGGCGGCGGCCGGCCTCGATCGCGATCGCGGTGCCCAGGGCCTTGGGCAGGTGCGAGGCGATGGTCGAGGTCTGCGGCAGCACCCACAGCGGCTTGCTGCCCCAGACCTTGTGGCGGCCGCCGCTGGCCGGGTCGTCCTTGCTGGCGGCGAACGACAGCGCCGAGTCCATCACCGGGTCCATGCCCGGCAGCTTGCGGAAGCGCTCGGCCATGAAACCGCCCGAGCGGTAGTGCAGGAACGCCGGATCGGTGTGCCGCGCAAGCCGCGCGACCATCGCGTTGCCTTCGTGGCCGGACGAGCCGATGGTGTAGAAGACCTTGTTCTGCACGCGCAGCACGCGTGCCATCAGGTCCAGGTGGCGGCTGACCAGCTGCGACTCGAACAGCTCGCGAAAGCCCCGGGCGTCGAGTGCGCTGTGGGGCAGGATCGCCTCGCCGGGCGCGGGCGCGGCATCGCGATGGCCCTGCCAGGCCTTCACGAACTCGGTGAAGTTGACGTCGCAGATCTCGGCACGGTTGAGGCCCTTCATGCGGGCGGGTATCGGATCGGGAACAGTGGCGAACATGGATGGATGGGCTCCGCCCCACGGGTCGCGGGGCACTTGGATTCGAAGGGTCAGCCGGCCGCCAGGGAGCGCGCGATACGCTCGGCGGCACGCGCGTCGGGCGCGGGCATGGGGACGAAACCGGGCGTCGCGCGCACGCGATCGCACCAGGCTTCGATGGCGGGGTACGGCGACAGCGCGATGCCACCCTCGCCCGCCACGTGGGTATACGCGTGCAGGGCGATGTCGGCGATCCCGTACGCCGGACCGGTGAACCAGTCCTGCCCGGCCAGGTGCCGCTCCATCACCGAAAGCGCCTCGTGGGCGCGGCGGCGGAGCCCGGGAAGCTCGGCGCGCCGGGGCGAGTCCAGTTCGGTCCAGCCGCAGATGAAGCGTGCCACGGCGACATAGGGCTCATGGCTGTACTGTTCGAAGAACATCCAGCTCAGTGCCTGCGCGCGCTGCCACGGGTCGTCGGGCAGGAACGCGGTGCCGTCCGCCAGCCAGTGCAGGATGGCGTTGGACTCGACGAGGACGCGCCCGTCCTCGAGCTCGAGCATCGGCACCTTGCCATTGGGGTTCTTCGCCAGGTAGGCGGGCGTGCGCGTCTGCCCGTTCGCGCTGTCGGTCTCGACCCAGCGATACGGGCGGTCCAACTGCGTGAGCAACAGGCGCAGCTTGTGGCAGTTGCCCGAGGGCGAGAAGCCGTGGATGGTGATCACCGCGACGACTCCGCGCGGCGGGCGCGCCAGGCCTCGCGGCTCTGCCCCCACAGGTCGGCCTCGTGCGTGTCCAGCGGCGGAGGCAGCGCCGCCTTGCCCAGGCGGGTAGACCCCAATCGAACCGCGACCTGCTGCGATGCGGTGTTCGCCGGGGCGATGCAGTGGATCACTTCGGTCCAGCCCAGGGTGTCGAAGGCCCAGTCGATCGCCGCCTCGCAGGCTTCGGTCGCGTAGCCACGGCCACGGGCATCGGGATGGAAGGCATAGCCGACCTCGGTGCCGGGCCAGCCGTCAGGCTGCCACGGCCCGGCCTGGCCGACCCAGCGCCCGCTGGCCTTCTCGACCACCGAGAACATCCCGAAGCCCTGGAGCATCCAGGCCCCGGGCATCTGCAGGAAGCGCCGCCACGCGTCGCCCCGCGACAGCGGCCCGCCGATGTGGCGGGCGCTCTCGTCGCCGAACAGCTCGGCATAGCGCTCGAAATCCCCGGCCTGCGGCAAGCGCAGGACCAGGCGCCCGGTCTCGATGACCGGCGCGCCGCCAATCTCCAATGCCACGTCCAATCCTCCCATCCCAAGCGTGCCGCCGCGCCGACGCGCGCGGTCAGAACGCGCTGATGCCGGTGAGCTCGCGGCCGATGACCAGCTGGTGAACGGTTTCGGTGCCCTCGTAGGTGATCACCGACTCCAGGTTCAGGGCGTGGCGGATCGCCGAGTGCTCGGTGGTGATGCCGGCGCCGCCGAGCAGGTCGCGGCATTCGCGCGCGATGTCGATGGCCATGCGGCAGTTGTTCCACTTCGCCAGCGACACCTGCTGCGGCTGCATGGTGCCCGAGTCCTTGAGGCGTCCCAGCTGCAGGACGAGCAACTGCGCCAGGGTGATCCGCCGCGCCATCTCGGCGAGCTTGATCTGCGCGCTCTGCGTGGCCGCGACCGGCCGGTCGAACAGGATGCGCTCCTTTGAGTAATTGAGCGCTTCGTCCAGGCAGGCGATCGCCGCGCCGATCGGGCCCCAGGTGATGCCGTAGCGTGCCTGCGTCAGGCAGCCGAGCGGGCCCTTGAGGCCCTTGACGTTGGGCAGCCGGTTGGCGTCGGGTACGCGGACGTTGTCGAAGAACAACGAGCTGGTCACCGAGGCGCGCAGGCTCATCTTGTGCTTGATCTCCTGCGCGGCGAACCCGGCCATGCCCTTCTCGACGACGAAGCCCTGGATGCCGTCCTCCGTCTGCGCCCAGACGATCGCGATGTCGGCCAGGTTGCCGTTGGTGATCCACATCTTGGAGCCGTTGAGGATCCAGTCGTCGCCGTCGCGCTTGGCCTGGGTCTTCATGTTGGCCGGGTCGGAACCGCCGTGGGGTTCGGTCAGGCCGAAGCAGCCGATGACCTTGCCCGCGGCCATGTCGGGCAGCCAGCGCTTTCGCTGCTCCTCCGAGCCGTAGGCGTAGATGGGGTACATGCACAGCGAGGACTGCACCGAAACGAAGCTGCGGATGCCCGAGTCGCCGCGCTCGAGTTCCTGGCAGATCAGGCCGTAACTGACGGCGTTGAGGCCGGCGCAACCGTATTCTTCCGGCAGCGAGGACCCCAGCAGGCCCAGTTCCGCGATCTCCGCGACGAGCTCCCGGGGGAAGCGTGCCTGGTCGAAGGCGTCACCGATGATCGGCAGCACCCGCTCGTCGGTGAAGCGCGCCACCGTGTCCTGTACCGCGCGCTCCTCCTCGGTCAGCAGGGATCGGACGTCGAACAGGTCGTAGGGCTGCAGGGCCATGGTGCGCTCGCGAAGGAAGGGGACCGGCATTGTATCGGCGCCCCGGCGCGAGCGGCACCCCACGCCGACGCCCCGGACAGACGGTGATACGGCACGGTACGGAGCGCCGCGTCGATGCGAGGGACCGGCCCAAAGAAAAGGGGCCGGACAGGCCGGCCCCTCGGGGTGCAGCGCTGGTGACGGATCAGCCGCGCGCGACGGGGTCGCTGGCGTCGGCGGTCTGGGTCACGACCTTGCCATCGATGACCGGCAGGCGGTCGCCGGGACGCTCGTCCATGCGCACCGAGCCCTCCTGGCCGTCGTAGCGGTAGGTCACGTCATAAGCGACGACGGTCTCCTCGTCGCCGAGCAGGATGCGCTCGCCCGGCTTGCTGTCCAGGCGCTTGGTGCCGGTGCTGCCGTCGGGCGCCTTGTAGGTCACGTCATAACCGACGACGCGGCTGGTGTTGGACGTGTCGGTCACGGTCCGGCACTGGCGGTCGGTCCGCTCGACGACCTGCCCACCGACGTGGTTGCGGTCGACGCGGTTGCCGATGTAGCCGCCCGCCGCCGCGCCGGCCGCGGTGGCGACCTTGCGGCCGTTGCCGCCGCCCACCTGGTTGCCGATCACGCCGCCGATGATGGCGCCGGCCACGGTACCGCCGACGTTGCCGTCGCGCTCGGGCAGGCGCTCCTGCACCACGACGTCTTCGCAGACTTCGCGCGGGGTCGAGGTGGAGCTGGTCTCGCGAACGGCGTCGGTGCTCAGGACCGCGGCATACAGCGGCTGCTTCTCGGTGACGGGCTGGACCTCGACCACGTCGGCGTATTCCACGCCACCGATGGCATTGTCCTCACGATCGCCGAACAGGCCGCTGTCGGCACCTTCGGCATCGAGCGAGACCTCTTCCACCCGGTCGTCGCCGGAGAAGCTGTTGTACGCCGCGACGGCGATGCCGCCTACCAGCAGGGACGCCAGTGCAACTGCCAACATGCTCTTGTTCATCAGGGGCCTCCATTAGGAACGGGAATGATTCCCGTACTTCGTCTTGACGGTGATTCGACCACTTCCAAGCTGAACAAGCACCTATTTTTTTGCCCGACGAGGGCCAAATGTGAACGCAGGCAAAAAGCCGCCCACGAATCCTTGTGATAGCGTCCACAGAATCCGATATCACCGGCATGACGATGGCGACCTCCCTGCTCTCCCCGCTCTTCCGTTTCGTCGAGAAGCTCAGCTACCCGAAGCTGTTCCTGGTGACGGCAGCGGTGTTCGTCGTCGACCTGTTCGTGCCTGACATGGTGCCCTTCGCCGACGAACTGCTGCTGGGCCTGGCCACCCTGTTGCTGTCGCGCAAGCGCAAGGACCGCGGCGTCACCCTGGACGCCGACCGCCGCTGAGCGGGGCCACGCGGTGCTGGTCGACAGCCATTGCCACCTGGACGCGCCGCGTTTCGATGCCGACCGCGACGCGGTGATCGCGCGGGCGCGCGCGGCCGGCGTGACGCGGCAGGTGGTGCCGGCGGTGACGGCGGCATCCTGGGCCGGACTGCGCGACGCCTGCCGGCGCGCGCCGGGCCTGTACGCGGCCTACGGCCTGCATCCGATGTTCATGGACGCCCACGAGCCGGGCGACCTCGAACGCCTTGCGCGATGGCTGCAGACCGAGAAGGCGGTCGCCGTCGGCGAGTGCGGGCTGGACTTCTTCGTGGAGGGCTTCGATGCCGAAGCGCAGGCCTTCTATTTCGAGGGCCAGCTGCGCCTGGCGCGCGACCTGGACCTGCCGCTGATCATCCACGCGCGCAAGGCCGTGGACGCGGTGATGGCCGCGATCCGCCGCTTCGCCCCGCTGCGCGGCGTCGTCCACAGCTTTTCCGGGAGCCTGGACCAGGCCCAGCGCCTGCACGGGATGGGCTTCATGATCGGCCTCGGCGGCCCGGTCACCCACGAGCGCGCGCGGCGCCTGCGGCGCGTCGCGGCCGAGGTCGACATCGAAAGCCTGCTGGTCGAGACCGACGCGCCCGACCAGCCCGATGCCGGCATCCGCGGCGAACGCAACGAACCCGCGCGCCTGCCCCATGTGGTCGAGGCGATCGCGCACCTGCGCGGGATGGCGCCCGAGGCACTGGCCCGCGCCACCGCCCGCAACGCCGAACGCCTGTTCGGTCTCCCGCCCGCCTGACCCGACGCCCCCGCGTCAGCCGGCCGGCCGCGCCTTGCGCAGCAGTTCGATCGCCTTGCCCACGGCCGCGAACGCGAACGCGCCGGTGACGTGGGTGGCGGCGCCCAGGCCGCCGCCGCAGTCGAGCTTGAAGCCCGCCTCACCGTCGACCTTCGGCCTCACCCCGCACACGCTGCCATCGGGCTGGGGGTACTGGACGTTCTCGAGCGAGTAGACCGCGGCGACGCTGAAGTACCGCGAGGGGCTGCGCGGGAAATTGAACTCGGCGCGCAGCTTCTTGCGGATCAGCGCCAGCATCGCGTCGTGTTCGGTGCGCGACAGGTCGCGCACGCGCACCAGCGTCGTGTCGGTACGGCCACCGGCCGAGCCCACCACCACCAGCGGCAACTTGCGCCGCCGGCACCAGGCGATCAGCTCGACCTTGCTGCGGAAGCTGTCGCAGGCGTCCACCACCAGGTCGAAACCCGGCGCCAGCAGCTCGGCGACATTGCCCGCGGTCAGGAAGCTCGGCACCGGGTCCACCGAGATCGCCGGGTTGATGGCCAGGCAGCGTTCGGCCATCGCGTCGACCTTGTTGCGCCCGTACTGGCCCGCGAGCGCCGGCAGCTGTCGGTTGGTGTTGGATACGCACAGGTCGTCCGCGTCCACCAGCGTGAGGTGGCCGATGCCGGTCCGCGCCAGGGCCTCGGCGACCCATGAACCCACGCCGCCCATGCCGACGACGGCGACCCGGCAACGCGAGAAATGCGCGACCGTCCCCCGGCCGTACAGCCGGTCGATGCCGGCAAAGCGTTCGAGCCAGCCGGCGTCGAGCCCAAGGCCCGGGGCGCCGGCGGCGGGTGCGGCGATGGTATCGGGAGTCTGCATGGGCGCCATTCTATGGCCTCCCCGCGGTGGCCACATGCCGCCGTGATATCGTGCCGACAACATTCCCCGAGGCCAGGCCATGAACGCTCCCCAGCCCAACGACACCGCGGCCAAGAAGCCGACCGGCAACGCGCAGAAGTTCCTCTTCATGCTGATCCTCGGCCTGGTGCTGGGCGCGATCGCGACGGTCATGGCGATGCGGGCCTTGCAGGCGCGCAAGGACCACTTCCCCGACAGCGTCATGCAGGTCCAGCAGTGGCACCTGGCCCAGCTGCGTTCCAACGTCGAGCACAGCCGTTGCAGTGCCACCGACACCATCCCGCACATCAAGACCCTGCGCGAGATGGCCAACGACCTTGAGCCGGCCTTCCCCGACCTGCGCGACGACGAGCGCTTCGTCAAGGCCGCGAGCGGCATGCGCGCCGCCCTGGATACCGCGCTCGGCAGCCCGCCGCTCAACTGCGCCGGCGTGGAGCAGCTGGTCGCCGACGTCGGCGGCGCGTGCAAGGCCTGCCACCAGGATTTTCGCTGAGCCGTCATCCCGCTGAACGCTTCCCCGAAGCGTTGACGACGCATTCATGATCGCTTTCCTAGCTTGGGCTGCACGTGGTCGACGAAGACCACCCCACCCGACGCAGGAGATTCCCTCATGAACCGATTCAACCTTCGCATGGCCGGCCTGGTGGCCGCGAGCGCGCTCGCCGTGACCGGTTGCGCCACTTCCGGATACGGTTCGGCCGGCGCGGGCTACGGCAGCACCTCGCCGGGTTACGGCTACGGCTCGCAGCCGGCCAATTGCGCCGACTGCGGCGTGATCACCCGCATCGATCCCATCGAGACCGGTACCGCCCCCAATGCCACCGGCGCGATCCTGGGCGGTCTGGTCGGCGCGGTCGCCGGCCGCGAACTGGCCGAAGACGAGAGCAAGGGGCGCCAGAACACCGCCACCGTGGCCGGTGCGGCCGCGGGCGCGGTCGCCGGCAACGCCGTGCAGAACTCGGTCCAGACCAAGTACGAGGTCTATGTCCGCATGAGCGACGGCCGCACCAACCGCATCAACATGAACAACGTCGTCGGCCTGCAGGTGGGCGAGCAGGTCCGCGTCAGCAACGGCCGCATCATCGGCAGCTGACGCATCCTCGCGACGCGCTCCCATGCGCCGCGGGGAGCGCGATCGCGGTGGAGTCCGCAACGGGCCTGCCAGCGGCCCAAAAAGAAACCCGGCCAGTGGCCGGGTTTCTCTTGCATCCTGATTCGCGGGCGGCGCCGCGACGGGACGACCTGGATTTACAGCGGCTCGACGGCGTCGGCCTGCAGGCCCTTCTGGCCCTGGACGACGGTGAACGAGACCTTCTGGCCCTCCTGCAGGCTCTTGAAGCCCTGGGTCTGGATGGCGCGGAAGTGCACGAACACGTCTTCGCCGTTCTCACGGCTGATGAAGCCGAAGCCCTTGGCATCGTTGAACCACTTGACGGTACCGGTTTCGCGGTCGGACATTTTGACTTGCTCCTTGGAACGTTGACGGGGACATCGCGGTTGCGAAGTGCTGGTTGCAAGGAGGAAGCGAGGTGCAACGATGTAGCGGATCATTGGATCAACCGCATCGGGCCACGATTCACGGTGACCCTAGCAAACGCAGCATCGGCAAATTACCCCGCACAATGTGAAAATGCAATCGGGCCATCCCGGCCCCGCCAATACCCCGCCCGACAGGACACCCGGCCCTTGGATATCCAGAATCTGTATTACGCGCTTGCCGCGATCATGATCCTCGTCGGCATCGCCGGCACGGTACTGCCGGCACTGCCCGGGATTCCGCTGGTATTCGTCGGCATGCTGCTGGCGGCCTGGGCCGGGGACTTCGCCCACGTGGGCTGGCTGCCCCTGCTGTGCCTGGCGATCCTGACGGTGCTGTCGCTGGTCGTCGACTTCGCCGCCACCGCGATGGGCGCCAAGCGGGTGGGCGCCAGCCGGCTCGCGATCGCGGGCGCGGTGATCGGCACGTTCGCGGGCCTGTTCTTCGGACTGATCGGCATCTTCGTCGGGCCCTTCGTGGGCGCCGTCCTCGGCGAATTCCTGCATACCCGGCAGATGGGCCAGTCCACCCGCGTCGGCATCGGCACCTGGGTCGGCATCATCGTCGGCACCGTGTTCAAGCTCGGGCTCGCCTTTACCATGCTCGGACTGTTCGTCGCCGCGCTCTTCTTCTGACGCGCCCCCGTTTCCCGACCGACCCGGAAGTTGCCCATGCCACGCCTGCCCCTGCCCGCCGCCCCCGTCCTGCTCGCGTTCGCCCTGCCGCTGCCGGTGCTGGCCCAGTCGGATCCGGATGTCGCGACGCCGGAAGCCTGCGTGTCGATCGTGGCCGACGCCGACCGGCTCGCCTGCTACGACCGCAGCCTCGGGCGCGGCGCGCGCGCGCCCAAGGATGCGGACATCGCCGCGCGCGAGGCCAAGGCGATCCAGGAAAACCTCGAGGTCGGCGAGGCGGTCGCGCCCGAGGCGGTGCCGGCGATGGGCGCGGGCGGCGAGCTGTACCCGAACGACGACCCGCTCGATCGCGCGATCGCCAACGCCGGCAAGGGGTCCCTGCTCGACAGCCGCTGGGAGCTGGCCCGCGACTCCAAGCTGGGCATCTTCAACTTCCGCGCCTACAAACCCACCTACCTGCTGCCCGCGTTCTGGACCAGCGACGTCAACGACACGCCCAGCTCGCCCAACCCCAACAACACCGTCACCCAGCCGATCGGCCTGGACGCGCTGGAAGCGAAGTTCCAGCTGAGCTTCAAGATGAAGGCCTGGGAGAACATCTTCGGCGACAACGGCGACCTGTGGCTGGGCTACACCCAGAGTTCGCGCTGGCAGGTCTACAACAGCGACATCTCGCGACCGTTCCGGGAAACCAACTACGAGCCCGAAGTGACGTTGATGTTCCGCAACAACTACAGCCTGCTGGGCTGGAACGGGCGCATGGCGGGCATCAGCCTCAACCACCAGTCCAATGGCCGTGCCGATCCGATCTCCCGCAGCTGGAACCGCGTCGTCGGCACCGTCGGCCTGGATCGCGACAACTGGTCGCTGGTGCTGCGACCCTGGTGGCGCGTGGACGAAGACGCCGCGGACGACAACAACGCCGACATCGAGGACTACGTCGGCCGCGGCGACGCCACCCTGGTCCACGTGCGCGGCGGCCACCAGTTCTCGCTGACCGCACGACATTCATTGCGCGGGGGCGACCGCTCGCATGGTTCGCTGCAGTTCGACTGGGGATTCCCGATCCACAACAACCTGCGCGGGCACCTGCAGGTGTTCGATGGCTATGGCGAAAGCCTGATCGACTACAACCATCGCGCGACCTACATCGGCCTGGGCGTGTCCATGCTGGAGTGGTACTGAGCGGTCGACGCGACCCGGTCGGTGGGAAGGTCGGTCCGTCGAAAGGAGATGCGGCCCCCGTGGCCCAACAAGGAGGAACCGGCATGAAGATGCGACGCATCCTTTCCCTCGACGGAGGCGGCATCCGCGGCCTGGTCGGCTGCATCTGGCTGTCGGGCATCGAGGATGCCCTCGCCCGTGCCGGCAAGCCAGGCCTGGTCAAGCACGTCGACCTGATCGCCGGCAGCTCGACCGGCGCGCTGATGGCCTGCGGCCTGGCCGTCGGCCTGTCACCCGCGCAGCTGGCGGACTGGTACCGCAAGGAACGCCACGTCATCTTCCCCGGCATGGCCGGTCGCCTGTGGTCACGGGCCGGTCGCCTGTTCACCCAGGGCGTTTCGGCGCCGCGCTACGACGCCAAGGGGCTGGAGAAGGTCCTGCGCAAGGTGTTCGGCACCACGACCCTGGGCGAGGCGAAGCTGCCGCTGCTGATCACCAGCTACGACACGATCGCGCGCGTGCCGGTGGTGTTCAAGAGCTTCAAGCCCGAGCACGCCGACCTGCCGATGTGGGAAGTCTGTCGCGCCTCCAGTGCCGCGCCGACCTACTTTCCCGCGCATGGCATGGTGGTCGAGGGGCGCAAGCGCGCCCTCATCGACGGCGGCGTGGTCGCCAACAACCCCACCGCCTGCGCGATCGCCGAGGCGCTGCGCAAGGACCAGCGGGTGGACAACGCCCACGACCTGCGCGTGGTCTCGGTCGGCACCGGCGAGCGCAACCGGCCCATCGACCTGAAGTCGGCGCGCGAATGGGGCGCGCTGGAATGGGCGACGCCGATCATCGACGTGCTGTTTGACGGCAACACCGATTCGGTCGACTACATCGCCCGCCACATCGTCGGCGATGGCTATTTCCGCCTGCAGTCGCAGCTCACCCCGGGACTGGACGACCTGGACGACGTCAGCGACACCAACATCGCCGCACTCGAGGCGATGGCCACCCGGTACCTCCTCCAGCCCGCGACGCGCAGCCTGCTTGGCCGCATCGCCGAACAGCTCTGAACCTGGGCCTAGGTCCAGTCCTCCAGGCCTTCGCGCCGGTACACCTCGCGGAAGGAAGGCAGGTCCTTCATCCGCCGCGCCAGCGCGCGCAACGCCGGCCAGTCGTCGCTCGGCCGCGGCATGTTCCGCGACCAGCGCATCAGCATCGTGAACACGAAGTCGACCGCGCTCATCGACGTGCCGAGCAGGTAGGGCCGGCGGGCGCGCAGGTGCGAATCGACCTGTTCCCATGCCGATTCGATCGCCGCGCGCGCACGCTCGCGCACCGCGTCCGCGTTCTCCGCCCCGGCTGCCTCGTCGGCATAGAACCACGCCCGGTAGGCCGGCATGAGGGTGTAGACCGCGAAGCACATCCAGCGGTAGTAGTCCGCGCGCGCCGGCGTGCCGGTTGGCGGCGCCAGCCCGGCACCGGGATACAGGTCGGCCAGGTGCATCGCGATGGCCGCCGATTCGGTCAGCACCTGTCCGTCGATGACCAGGGTGGGCACGCGGCCCTGCGGATTGAGCGCGAGGTAGTCCGCGGTCTTGTGTTCGCGCTTGTCAAAGTCAAGCAGCACCAGTTCGTGCTCGACGCCCAGCTCGATCAGCAACCAGTGGACGACCAGCGAGGCGGTGCTGCGCGAGCCGTGGAGGACGACGCTCATGCCGGCTCCACCACGACCGGGATCTTGCCGATGCGCGCCTGCCACTCGCGCGGCCCGGTGCGGTGCACCGACTCGCCCTGGCTGTCGACCGCCACCGTCACCGGCATGTCCTGCACGGTGAACTCGTAGATCGCCTCCATGCCTAGGTCCTCGAAGGCGACGACGCGCGCGGCCTTGATCGCCTTCGACACCAGGTAGGCCGCCCCGCCGACCGCCATCAGGTAGGCCGAGCGGTGCTTGCGGATCGCCTCGATCGCGACCGGGCCGCGCTCGGCCTTGCCGACCATGCCCAGCAGGCCGGTCTGTTCGAGCACCTGCTCGGTGAACTTGTCCATGCGTGTCGCGGTGGTGGGACCGGCGGGACCCACCACTTCGTCGCGGACCGGATCAACGGGCCCGACGTAGTAGATGAAGCGTCCCTTGAAATCGACCGGCAGCGGCTCGCCCTTGTCGAGCATCGAGACGATGCGCTTGTGCGCCGCGTCGCGCCCGGTCAGCAGCTTGCCGTTGAGCAACAGCACCTCACCGGGCTTCCAGCTGGCGACCTCGTCCGGCGTGATGGCATCGAGGTCGACCCGGCGTCCCTTGCTGGCGTCGTAGGTCAGCTCGGGCCAGTCCTCCAGCGAGGGCGGATCGAGCGTGACCGGGCCGCTGCCGTCGAGGGTGAAGTGGGCGTGGCGGGTGGCGGCGCAGTTGGGGATCATCGCCACCGGCAGGTTCGCCGCGTGCGTGGGGTAGTCCTTGACCTTGATGTCGAGCACCGTGGTCAGCCCTCCCAGGCCCTGGGCGCCGATACCCAGCGCATTGACCTTCTCGTACAGCTCCAGGCGCAGTTCCTCGGCGCGGTTCGACGGCCCGCGCGCCTGCAGGTCGGTGATGTCGATCGGCTCCATCAGCGACTCCTTGGCCAGCAGCATGGCCTTCTCGGCGGTGCCGCCGATACCAATCCCGAGCATGCCGGGGGGGCACCAGCCGGCGCCCATCGTCGGGACGGTGCGCAGCACCCAGTCGACGATCGAATCGGAGGGATTGAGCATGGCGAACTTCGACTTCGCTTCCGAGCCGCCGCCCTTGGCCGCGACGATGACGTCGACGGTGTTGCCCGGCACGATCTTCACGTTGACGACGCCCGGCGTGTTGTCCCGGGTATTGGCGCGCTTGCCCGCCGGATCGGCCAGGACGCTGGCACGCAGCTTGTTGTCGGGATGGTTGTAGGCGCGACGGACGCCTTCGTGGACCATGTCCTCCACGCCCATGGTGGCGTCGTCCCAGCGCACGTCCATGCCGATCTCGAGGAACACGGTGACGATGCCGGTGTCCTGGCAGATCGGCCGGTGGCCCTCGGCGCACAGCCGCGAATTGATCAGGATCTGCGCCATCGCGTCCTTCGCCGCCGGCGAGGCCTCGCGCTCATGGGCCGCGGCGAGGTTCCGGATGTAATCGACCGGGTGGTAGTAGCTGATGTACTGCAGGGCGTCGGCGACGGACTGGATGAAATCATCCTGCTTGATCGAAACAGGCGTCCGGGAAGCGGGCTGGCTGGCGGTCACGGCATCGGCTGGCTTGGCGGTGGGGGCCATATTCTACTGCCCGGCCCCGCCGCACGCAGCCGCGCCGGACGCGGCCGGTATAGTGCGCGGTGCGCCCCGGCCCGGGCCGGGACGGACCCGTCGCCGCGGACGCCCCCAATGCAAAGCCTCATCCTCCATCTCGACCTGATCGGCACCTTCGTGTTCGCGCTCAGCGGCGCCATGCTCGGCGTGCGCCACCGCCTGGACCTGTTCGGGGTGCTGGTGCTGGCCTTCGCCACCGCCAGCGCCGGCGGCATCCTGCGCGACCTGCTGATCGGCGCCACCCCGCCCGCCGCGCTGCACGACTGGCGCTACCCGGCCATCTGGATCAGCGCCGGCCTGATCGCCTTCGCCTGGAGCCCCTGGATCGAGCGCCTGCACCAGCCGGTGCGCGTGTTCGACGCCCTGGGCCTGGCGGTGTTCGCCGTCGCCGGCACCGACAAGGCGCTCGGCGCGGGGATCGGGCCGCTGATGGCGCCCTGCCTGGGCATGCTGAGCGGGATCGGCGGGGGCATGCTGCGCGACGTCCTGCTGGCCCGGGTGCCGCTGGTCCTGCATGCCGAGCTCTACGCGATCGCGGCACTGGCCGGCGCCAGCGTGGTGGCGGTCGGGAGCGTGCTGCATCTGCCCCCGGTGCCGGTGACCGTCGCGGGCGTCGCGCTGTGCTTCTCCCTGCGGCTGGCGGCGCTGCGCTACGGCTGGCACTTGCCCAAGGCCCTGCAGGCCCCGCCCGGGGACGATGCCGCCTGAACCGGTCCCGCACTGTCACGCGCACGCGCCCTGCCCCGTCCTGCCCCACATGACCATCGACATTTTCCAGCACCACCGCCCACGCCTGTTCGCGCTGGCCTACCGGCTGCTCGGCAGCCGCGGCGACGCCGAGGACGTGGTCCAGGACGCCTGGCTGCGGTGGTCGCAGGCGGAACGGGACGCCGTCCGCGACCCGGAAGCCTGGCTGGTCACCGCGACCACGCGGCTGGGGATCGACCGCCTGCGCAGGCTCCGGCACGAACGCGACGCCTACCCGGGCCCCTGGCTGCCCGAACCCGTGGACGTGGATGCATCCGCCACGCCCGAGGCCGGCGCCGAGATCGCCGACCAGGTGTCGCTGGCCTTCCTGGCCCTTCTCGAGCGGCTGGGACCCGAGGAACGCGCGGCCTTCCTGCTGAAGGAAGCCTTCGACCATGACTACGAGCAGATCGCGGCGCTCCTGGGGCACAGCGTGGCCAACTGCCGGCAGATGGTGCATCGCGCACGTGGGCGCCTGCAGGCGGGACGCCCGCGCTTCGAAGTCCACCGCGATCGCCATCGCGAACTGCTCACGCGCTTCATGCAGGCCGCCCAGACCGGCGACGAATCCGCCATCGTGCGCCTGCTCGACGCGAACGCGCGCCTGGTCTCCGACGGCGGCGGCAAGGTCACGGCGGCCATCCGGCCCCTGTTCGGCGCCGAGCGCATCGGCCGGCTCTACGCCGCGGTCGCGCGCAGGGTCGGCCAGGAGATCCACGCCACGATCGGCACGGTCAATGGCGAACCGGCCATCATCCGCACGCGCGAGGGCCGGCTGGAGTCGGTCACCACGATCACCCTCCGCGAGGGCCGCATCGACGGCATATTCACCGTCCTGAACCCCGTCAAGCTGCGCCACTGGCGGGCGAACTGAGCAAGGCGGCGTCCGCGCAGTGTCACGCGCAAGCGTCGCGCCACGTCCTTGACCTGGAACGGCCATCCCGGCCGCAATGCGAAGAGGACGAACCCCATGGACAATGCCCCCGTCGACTACGCCACGCACGCACCGCGCGCGTTCCAGCAGCTGGCCCAGCTCAGCGCACAGCTCTACAAGGGCCCGCTGGGGCCACGACTGGTGGAACTGGTGTCGCTGCGCGTGTCCCAGCTCAATGGCTGCGTGTTCTGCCTGGACATGCATGCCGAAGCGCTGCGCCGCTCGGGTGTCGCCCAACGCAAGCTCGATACCGTGGCGGCATGGCGCGAGTCGCCGTTGTTCGATGCGCGCGAACGTGCCGCGCTCGCCTGGGCCGAGGCACTCAATGCGCTGGGCTGCCAAGCGGTTCCCGAGGGCGCGCTCGAGGCGCTTCAGGCCGAGTTCGATGCGCGCGAGGTCAGTGAGCTGAGCTTCGCGGTCGCGGCCATCCGGGCCTGGAACATGCTCAACGTCGGCCTGCGCCGGCCCCTGCCCGAGACGCCGTACGTCGCCGCCGCAGCCTGAGCCGCAGGACCGGAGGAACGACGGCCGGCACCCGGCGCCGGCCGTCGTCGCCGAACGCGTACACTCCCGGCATCCCGGTCCAGGAAGGCGCCATGCCCGCCCCCGCATCGCAAGGCGGTTCCAAACCCAGCCTGCGCGAGCGCTTCGACGCGCTGCGCAACCTGCCGCCATTCCTGCGGATGATCTGGGCGACCAGTCCCGCGCTCACCCTGATGACCCTCGGCCTGCGCCTGGTGCGGGCCTTCCTGCCGGTGCTGATGCTGTTCGTCGGCAAGCTGATCATCGACGAGGTGGTCGCCCTGGTCGGCAGCGGCGTGGCCACCGGCACGCTGGCCGACGCCATCGCCAGCCATCGCTTCGATACCCTGGCCACGTTGCTGGCGGCCGAATTCGGACTGGCGATCGCCTCGGACCTGATCGGCCGGCTGGTGAGCTATGGCGATGCCCTGCTCTCGGAGCTGTTCACCAACGCGACCAGCGTGCGCCTCATGGAGCACGCCGCGACGCTCGACCTGGAGGACTTCGAGGATCCCGACCTGCAGGACAAGCTCGACCGCGCCCGGCGCCAGACCATGGGCCGGGTCAACCTGATGAGCCAGATCTTCGGCCAGGTGCAGGACATGATCACCGTGGCCAGTTTCGCCGCCGGCCTGCTGGTGTACGCGCCCTGGCTGATCGCCCTGCTCGCGGTGGCCCTGGTCCCGGCCTTCATCGGGGAGTCGCACTTCAACGCACTCGGCTACTCGCTCAACTTCGCGTGGACGCCCGAGCGTCGCCAGCTCGAGTACGTCCGCCAGATGGGGGCCAGCGTCGAGACCGCCAAGGAGGTGAAGATCTTCAACCTCCACACCTTCCTGATCGAACGCTACCGCGAACTGGCGGGGCGCTTCTTCCGCGCGAACCGCACGCTCGCCCGGCGCCGGGCGTTCTGGGGCACGCTGCTCGCGGCGCTCGGCACGCTGGGGTACTACGTCGCGTACGCCTACATCGCCTGGCGCACCGTCAGCGGCGACTTCAGCATCGGCGACCTGACCTTCCTCGCCGGCAGTTTCCTGCGCCTGCGACAGCTGCTGGAAGGCCTGCTGGTGGGCTTCTCGCAGGTCGCCGGCCAGGCCCTGTACCTGGACGACCTGTTTTCGTTCTTCGCGATCCGGCCGGAGATCGCCACGCCAGCGGCACCGCGCGACGTGCCGCAGCCGATCCGGCAAGGCTTCGTGTTCGAGAACGTCGGCTTCCGCTATCCGGACGCGGACACGTGGGCGCTGCGCGGGCTGGACTTCGAGCTTCGCGCCGGCGAGGTGCTGGCACTGGTCGGCGAGAACGGCGCGGGCAAGACCACCCTGGTCAAGCTGCTGGCGCGCCTCTACGACCCCGACGAGGGCCGCATCCTGCTCGATGGCCACGACCTGCGCGAGTACGACCTGGAACAGTTGCGGGCCAACATCGGGGTGATCTTCCAGGATTTCGTCCGCTACCACCTCACCGCCGGCGAGAACATCGGCGTCGGCCGGATCGAGGCCATGGACGACGCCGGGCGGATCCGCGACGCGGCCGCGCGCGCGATGGCCGATACGATGATCGCCGGCCTGCCACAGGGCTACGACCAGGTCATCGGACGGCGCTTCAAGACCGGCGTGGACCTGTCCGGCGGGCAATGGCAGAAGATCGCGATCGCCCGCGCCTACATGCGCGAAGCACAGGTGATGATCCTCGACGAACCCACCGCCGCGCTGGACGCGCGGGCGGAGTTCGAGGTGTTCCAGCGCTTCAAGGAACTGTCCGACCGCCGCACGGCGGTGCTGATCTCGCACCGCTTCAGCAGCGTGCGCATGGCCGACCGCATCCTGGTGCTGGCCGAAGGCCGGCTCGAGGCCAGCGGCACCCATGACGAGCTGATGGCCGCCGGCGGCCGCTACGCGGAGCTGTTCGAGCTGCAGGCGGCGGGGTACAGGTGACCAGGGATTCGTGATGGGTGATTCATCGGGACCTGCGCCCCCCATTCCCCAATCACCCATCACCAAATCGCGTAAAATAACGGCTTCGCTCCACGCCCCCACCCCGACATGTCCTCAGCTTTCGGCACCGAAACCGTGCTGGACGTCCGTCATTGGACGGACGACTACTTCAGTTTCACCACCACCCGCGACGACGGTTTCCGCTTCGACAACGGCCAGTTCGTGATGATCGGCCTGCCGGTCGAGCAGGCCGATGGCAGCAGCAAGCCGCTGCTGCGCGCGTACTCGATCGCCAGCGCCAACTGGGAAGAGCAGCTGGAGTTCTTCAGCATCAAGGTGCCCGATGGCCCGCTCACCTCGCGCCTGCAGCACATCAAGCCCGGCGACGGCATCCTGATCGGCCGCAAGCCCACCGGCACCCTGCTGATCAGCGACCTGCACCCGGGGCGCAACCTCTACCTCCTGGGCACGGGTACCGGCTTCGCGCCATGGCTGTCGATCATCAAGGACCCGGAGACCTACGAGCGCTTCGAGCGCGTGATCCTCTGCCATGGCGTGCGCAACGCGCAGGACCTCGCCTATCGCGACTACATCGTCAACGAGTTGCCGCACCACGAGTTCCTCGGCGAGACCATCGCCCGTCAACTGCGCTACTACCCCGCGGTCACGCGCGAGCCTTTCGTGTTCGACGGCCACGACCACCGCGGGCGCATGACCGACCTGATGGCCAGCGGGCAGATGATGCAGCAACTGGGCATCGAGGCACTCGACCCCGAGCGCGACCGGGCGATGGTCTGCGGCAGCCCGCAGATGCTGGCCGATTTCCGCACCCTGCTGGACGGCCGTGGCTTCAGCGCCGCGCCCCGCATCGGCACGCCCGGGCAGTACGTGTTCGAGCGCGCGTTCGTCGAGAAGTAGGACCGCGTCCCGCGAGCCCGGCGACGCCGTGGCCCGTTTCGCGGGCCTCTCGACGCCGGCGCCACGATCCCCGATGCTTGGGGCTTCAAGGACGAACCAGGGCAAGTCGATGCAGAAGAACAAGCAGGCCATGTGCGCGATGGGCCTTCTCCTGCTCTGTCTGTTCGCGGTCGCCGCGATCGCCGCGGAGCCGGAGCAGCCGCGAGTCGGCCAGGCACCCCCGGATTCCCTGGGCAGCGACCGCCAGGGCAACGCGCTCACGGTAAGCCAGTACCGCGGCAAGGTCCTGATCGTCACGTTCTGGGCCTCGTGGTGCGGACCGTGCAGGAAGGAACTGCCGATCCTCGATCGCTTGCAGAAGGTCGTGGGTCGCGACCACCTCGAAGTGGTCGCCATCAACCTCAAGGAGCCTCGGCAGGACTTCCTGTCGGTCCTGCGCGCCAACCGCGACCTCGAGGTGACCTGGGTGCACGATGCCCGCGGAAAGGCCGGCGATCGCTACGGCGTGTCCGTCCTGCCGAACATGTTCGTGATCGACCGCGAAGGCCGCGTCGCCCACGTCCACAGGGGGTATTCCGAGGAGATGCTGGCCGGTTTCTCGCAGGAGATCCTGGCCCTGCTGCCACCTGAGGTCCTGGCGCGACCGGCCGGCAACTGACGCCGCCTCAGGCGCCGCCGTACTGGAGCCAGACCCGCGCCGCGGCTTCGTCGCCGAACACGCGGAACGCGTATCCGCGCTCGCGGGCATGGATCTCGGCCACCTCGACCTCGGGGATCTGCTCGGGGTGGGACTCGACGTAGGCCACGCGGACGCCCTCGAAGCCCTGGTGCATGAGTGCCTCCACCAGCTGTGCGAGCTGTCCCGGCGGAGGTACCTCGCCGCTCATCTCGTCGACGACGAGCAGGCTTTCGGGCGCCACCCGGCGCACCTCCCCGGCAATGTCGAGCCAGTAGCGCAGCGATGTCTCGAAGCTGCCGTTGGTCCCGGTGACATGCGCGCGGAGCATGCCGCGGTTCCCGTCGTAGGCGATGGTGTACGGGCAATCCCTGCCTCCCATGGCGGACGCCCTAGGTCGCCAGCGCCGCGCGGACGTCGGCGGCCAGGGAGGCCGGCTTGTCGGTCGGGGCGTAGCGCTTGATGACATGCCCGTCGCGACCGACGAGGAACTTGCTGAAGTTCCACTTGATCGCGTCGATGCCGAGGAAGCCGCCCTTCTCGTCCTTGAGCCACTTCCACAGCGGATGGGCGGCATCCCCATTGACATCGACCTTGGCGTACATCGGGAACGTCACGTCGTAGGTCAGCGAGCAGAAGTCCTTGATCTCGGCTTCGTTGCCCGGCTCCTGGTGCCCGAACTGGTCGCAGGGGAAGCCCAGTACGACGAGGCCCTGCGGCCCGAACTCGCGCCAGAGCTTCTCCAGCCCCTCGTACTGGGGCGTGAAGCCACACTTGGAAGCGACGTTCACGACCAGCAGCACCTTGCCCCGGTAGGCATCGAGCGACTGCTGCTGGCCGTCGATGTCGACGGCACTGAAATCGAAGGCGGTGGTCATGCGGGCGCTTCCTGTGTCCGGGGCGAGACCCCAGCATAGCGCCACGGGCACCCTCGCGGATGCCGCATGCGCGAACGCCGGGACGAGCCCGGCGTTCGCTTGCGACCAGCGGGGCAGCGATGCCGCGTCAGAAGGCGGCCTTGAACTCCACCCCGACCACGCGCGGCTCGTTGATGAAGCCGGTCAGGTTGTTGAAGTCGATGCCGCCGACGGCCTGGACCTCGTCGAGGATGTTGCGGCCGAACAGGGCCACGTCGTACTTGCCGTACGCCCAGTTGTAGCCCAGGCGCAGCCCTCCCTCCACCAGCGACTTGCCGGTGAACTCCCTGGATTCATAGAGGAAGTAGTTCACTTCGCTGCGGTACGACCAGTCCGTGAAGGCGTAGAACTCGCCGGTCTCGCCGACCGGAACGCCCCAGCGCAGGGTCAGGTTGTGCGTCCACTCCGGCGCCTGCGGGAGGGCATTGCCATCGATCAGGGCCCGGCCGGTGCCGTCGAGCGGGTCGGTCACGGTGCAGGCCGCGCATATCGACACGGCGAGGTCGTCGTCCTTGATCTCGGTGTCGTTGTAGCTGCTGCCCACGGTCAGCAGCAGCCCGTCGGTCAGGTAGGCCTGGAAGTCGATCTCGAAACCCTGGCCGGTGCTGCGCTCGGCGTTGAGCAGGATGTTGGCGTTCGACGCGCCGCCCACGGCGGTCAGCTGCTGGTCCTTGACCTCGTAGTAGAACAGGCCGGCGTTGAGGCGCGCGCGGCGCTCCCACAGGTCGGCCTTGACGCCCACCTCGATCGAGGTGGAGGTCTCCGGATCGGCCACCGATTTGGCGTTGAACGCACCGGCGGACTGGATGCTGCTGCCACGGTAGCCGGTGGCGACGCGGCCGTAGAGCTTGACCTCATCGCTCAGCGCGTAGGTGCCCGACAGGTCCCAGCTCAGCTTCTTGTCCTCGGGCGAGGCCGAGAGGTCGCCGTCGGGCTCGAGCGCGGCCAGCTGGTCCAGGGTGCACTTGCCCTCGAGCACGCAGGGCACGAAGCCGGTGTTCCAGTATTCCTCGACCGTCAGCTCCTTCTCGTCCCAGGTGTAGCGCAGGCCGCCACGCAGCTGGAACGATGGGCTCACGTCCCAGGTCGCGGCGGCGAACACGGCCCAGGAATCGTTGGTCTGCCGCACGCGCTGGTAACCGTCCTGCGCACCGCCGTTGAGCGAGTCGTAGCTGAAGCTCTCGACGTCGTAGTCCTCGGCGAAATAGAACAGGCCGGCCTGCCAGTTGAAGGCGGTGCCGGAGTCCGATTCCAGGCGGATTTCCTGGGTCCACTGCGAGTGGTCGGGGATACCGTCGGCGGTTTCGGAGGCGAAGGGGATCACGCCGGGTCCGGAATCGGGCAGGAACGAGGCACCGTAGCCGCCGTCGACGTCGCCGCGGCTGTAGGTCTCCACGGACTCGTAGCCGGTGATCGAGTGCAGCGTGTAGCCGCCCAGGTCCCAGCTCAGGCGGGCGCTCGCGCCTTCGCTGTCGAGCTCGGAATGGTTGTAGCCGTCCAGCGAGACCTTGTCCTCGTCGAAGCCGTCGACCAGGTCGTTGCTGCCCGGCTTGAAGATGTTGGCGCGGAACAGGCGGGCGGTGCCGTTGAGGTGGCGACCATGGACGTTGAGCAGGGCCTGGAAATCCTCGCCTTCGTACAGCGCCTGGACGCGCGCGGCGGACTCGTCGTAGCCCTCGAAGCCGTCGTTGGGGCCGTCGAAGGTATTCTCCACCCAGTCGTCGCGGCGCTGGAACATCGCCGAGGCGCGCATGGACCAGCGCTCGCTGACGCCGCCACCAACCGCGCCCTCGAAGTTGACCATGTTGTCGCTGCCGACCCCGAGCTTGGCGTAACCGTCCATGTCCTGGGACGGGCGCACGGAGTCGAACTTGACCACGCCGGCCGGGCTGTTGCGGCCGAACAGCGAGCCCTGCGGGCCGCGCAGCACTTCGACCTGCTCGAGGTCGAACATCGGGAAGCCCTTCAGGATCGGGTTTTCCTGCACCACGTCGTCATAGACCAGCGACACCGGCTGCGAGGTGTTGAGGCGGAAATCGGTGTTGCCGTAGCCGCGGATGTAGAACCGCGGGAAGGCACGCCCGAACGAGGATTCGACGTTCAGGCTCGGCACGCGGCCCGACAGCACGCGGACGTCGCCGCCGCCGGAGTTCAGCACGTCGAGCTTCTGCGGGTCGACGGTGGTGATGGAGATCGGCACGTCCTGCGCGTTCTCGATCTTGCGCTGGGCCGTCACCATCAGGGTGTCGAGGGTCTTGGCATCGGTCGTGCTGGCGGGATCGACCGGATCGGCCTCCTGCGCCGCGGCGGCGGCCGGCAGGGCAAGGACGAGCGCGGCGGCGACGGCGGCGGCCAGGGCATGGCGGGAAAGTCCGGGACGGACCGGGGTGCGATGGGCAGTCATGAGGGGTCTCGGCAAGGGTTTGTCGGGAGGACTGTCTGGGCGGGCGCCCCGGGCGCGACGGTGCGGGCCGGGGCGGTTCGGCATGTCGGTCCGCCGGGTCCGGCACGGGCATGCCCGTCGGGACGCGGGGTGGACCGGGTTCTCGGGGACCGTCCCTTGACGGCCCGGGCGCGCATCGGCACGCCGCGGCAGGTCGCGTGGCAGGCAGATGTTACAACATCGTTAAAGGGTGCGTACGAAGGCGTATGCAGGCCGTCCCGGGCGGCCGGCCGCGGCCCCGTGCCACGACCGGTCGCGGGCCCGCTCAGCGGGCCGTGGGCTGGAAACGAAGCGGTTGGGTGAACGGCTCGATCCCGATGGCCTCGTGGATCTCCGCCGGGTAATAGACCCGGTCGCCCTGCAGCACGAAGGCCAGCTTGCGGATGTCGCGGATATCGCGGGTCGGGTCACCGTCGACCAGGACCAGGTCGGCCTGCTTGCCGGGCGTGATCGAGCCACGCTGGTCGAGCACGCGCGCATAGCGGGCGCCGTTCCAGGTCGCCGTCTGCAAGGCTTCGGACGGCGTCATGCCGGCCTGCACGTAGAGCTCCAGCTCGCGCTGCAGGGTGAAGCCGACCATCTCGTCGGTACCGGCGACCACGGGCACGCCGGCGGCATGGGCGCGACCGACGAAGTCGACAAGGCCGGCGAAGCTGCGGTCGTAGCGCGCGCCGGTCGCATCGTCGGGGATGTTCATCTCGCCCGAGCGGCGGCTGCGCTGGATATCCGGCGGCAGGTGGTCGGCGACGTCGGCGACGATCGGCGACATCTCGCCGTCGCGCTGGTGGAGGAATTCGAAGGTGGCCAGGGTCGGATCGATCACCACCTCGTGCTCGACCAGGCTGGCGATGAAGTCCTGCACGGGCGCGCTGTCCAGGTCCAGGCCGGCGGTCTTTTCCGCGACCAGGTAGAAGCGTTCCAGTGTGCGGGTGTCCGTGGTGTCGGTGACGAAGAAGTTCAGCAGCAGCTGGTTGATGTGCTGGATCTCGTCGAAACCGGCGTCGATCACGTCCTGCGCGCGCAGGAAGGCCGGCACGTGCCCGCTCACCCGCAGGCCCTTGCCGTGGGCATAGTCGACGGTGTCGGCGAGGATGGCCTTCGGGAAGGAGTTGTAGATCTTGATCTGGGGATAGCCGTTGGCGGCGTACCAGTCCACGGCCTTGCGCGCCCCGGCCAGGTCGCTGACCACGAAGCCGTTGCGCGCGGAAAAATCGCTTTCGCCCTCGAGGAAGCCGGCCGCGACGATGCGCGGCATGATCAGCTTGCCCGCCTCCGCGTCGCGCTTGACCTGCTGCAGGGTGGCGTTGTCGTTGCCCATGTCCCTCACGCTGGTCACGCCCGAGGCAAGGTTGAGGCCGCCGTCCCAGCGGCCCACGTGGGCGTGGCTGTCGAACAGGCCCGGCAGCAGCACGCGACCGCCGGCGTCGACGACCTGGTCGGCCGGCGCGCGCTCGCTGCCCGTCGCGCTGACCGAAACGATGCGTCCCGCGCGCACCAGCACGTCGCTGGCCTCGCCCAGGCGCGCGTGCTCGCTGTCGAACACGCGTGCGTTGCGGATCAGCAGGGTGCCGCCGGCAGGGTGCGCGAGGCGTCGGTGCAGTTCCGCGAGCACGGTGCCCTCGGCCTTCTTCTGCCGGGCCTCGAGGTCGTCGGCACTGGACTGCCAGCCATCCTCGATGAGCTGGACCCAACCGGGCGCGATGAAGGCGAACAGTCGCGGCGACTCGCCGGTGGTCGCCCAGGCGAAGGTCGGGGTCAGGCCCACGCCGGTGAGTGCCAGCAGCTGGACCTTGCGCCGTTTCGTGCCTTCGCCGACCTCGACCGTCTCGACCGGCCGCATCGTCAGCGTCCCGCTCGGGATCAGCGGCAGGCGCCCGTCCAGCCGCCTGGACAGGGCCCGGATCGCCACCGACAGCGTCGCCGGGGTGCCCGCGAGCGGGGAATACTGGCCAGCGCCCTCGACCGCTTGCCGGCCTTCGTCGGAGGTCGACTTCCAGCGGGCGATGCCGTCGGCCAGGGTGAAGCTTTCGTCCACCGGCGCGCCGAAGGTCGAGGTCCCCTTGACCCGGTAGGTGCTGAAGGTGCCGTCCGCGGCCAGGGTGAAACGTTCCTTGAGTTCGGGGCCGCGGCCGTTGTCCTTGAACACGAAGTCGACGTCGACGGTGCCGTCGTCGGCGCGGGTCACGACCTGTTGGCCGGCCTGGCGGCCACCATCGACGAGGGCGACGTAACGCAACGTCTCGGCCGCGAAGGCATGGATCGGCGTCGCGAGCGCGGCGAGGCAAAGCGCCACGGCAAGCGAGGATAGGCCCCTGGGCGGGGAAACGGCATGGCTCGGCATCGCGGATCTCCTTGTGGCGACGTGCGCCGCGATGGCCCGGGCCTCGCGGCGATCTGATGTCCCCGTGTCGGGCCGCGGGGCCGGGCGAAATGTACGCGCCAACATGCAACATGCCCGGGGCGCGGGCAAGGGCCCTACGAGAGGGTGACGGGGGGCATGGGGCGACAGGGGCCCGGCGCGGGGCGTCCGCCAACCGCTACCGCGATGCCTCCGGTGGCGTTGGCGGGCGGCGTCACGATCGCGCGCTAGGGTTCCGGGCGCGCGCAGGCGGCCAGCGGCAGGTTGAGCGACTGCCACCCGCGACCGTCCTCGATCGACTCGGCGAACAGGACGAGGCCCAGCGTCGCCGGGTCCGCACCTTCCGGATACCTGATCGTGGCCTCGCCGACCACGGGCGCCATGCCCACGTCCCAAGGCCCTTCGAGCGTGCGCACCACGCGATCGTGGCGCAGGGTCCGGCCCTGGTTCTCACCGGCCCTGACCTCGGTGCGCAGGCCATCCTGGTACAGCGCCAGCCACAACATCCCGCGCCCGGCAACCGTCCCGCCCACCGGCGCGGCCTTGATGCCGACCCGGACCCGGTCGTCCGCCGGCACGACCCGCATCACCAGCGAGACCGGTGAGGACTTGCCCTTCGCGGTCCGCAGGGCGCGACGCGCATCCCCCTCGTCGCGCCAGTCCACCCGGGTATCGGCGCCGATCATGACCTGGGGTGTGAACACCGTCGTTCCTTTGTCGAGCGTCACCCGCGCACGCTGGCGCCGCGTATGCGCGGCCGCGCCGAAGCGGTCGACCCAGCCGATGTCGTCCCAGTAGTCCACGTGGAAGGCCAGCAACGAGGTCGCGGCGGCGTCCTCGCGCGCGGCCAGCCGCGTCAACCAGGCGTCGGCAGGCGGGCAGCTGTTGCAGCCCTCGGACGTGTAGAGCTCCACGAGCGGGACGACCTGCGATCCGCTGGCGACCTCGCAGGCGGGCGCCGCCCGTACCGGCGCAGTGACCGCCTGGAGCAGGCAGGCGATGGCGGCCGCGGTGGCCGCGCGGGGTATGAAGTGCCTCATCGAGCCGCCAACTCCTGCGAAAACACAGCCATATGCTCCTATCGCGTGCCGGGTGCCACCCGCGGACCGCCCTGCCGGCGCGGATCGTCCCATTAAGCACGCCAGCGCCCCGTTCATGAAGGGCCGCTTTCGTGCGGGTACCGGGCGCCAATCGCCCACCCGACCCGTTCGCACCGGGGCGCCCCAGGGTTACGGCCGGCCCGTGCATGGCTTTCGTCATGGGATCGTCTCGTGTTCATCCGTTAGGCTGGGGACTGACTCACGACGAGGTTCCACCCGATGAAGCACCCCCTTGCGCTGGCCCTGGCGATGGCCGTATCCGTCGTCGCCATTCCCGCCCATGCCCAATCCGCCGATACCGGTGCCGCGATGACGCCCCAGAGCTCCAACCCGTTCATGTCCGAAAGCCCCTTGCCGCTGCACTACCCGCAGTTCGACAAGATCAAGGACAGCGACTTCGCCCCGGCCTTCGACTACGGCATGTCGCAGCACCTGAAGGAGATCGAGGCGATCGCCAACAACCCCGAGCCGCCGACCTTCGACAACACCATCATCGCGATGGAGAAGAGCGGCCAGGTCCTGGACCGCGCGACGACGGTGTTCTTTAACCTCGTCGGCACCGACACCAACGACACGCGCAACAAGCTGCGCAGCGACTACGCGACCCGCTTCGCCGCCCATGGCGACGCGATCAACCTCAACGGCAAGCTGTTCGAGCGCATCGACGCGCTCTACGCCAAGCGCAGCGACCTGGGCCTGGACGCCCAGGCCGTCCGCCTGATCGAGCGCTACCACACCGGTTTCGTGCGCGCGGGCGCCAAGCTCGATGACGCCGACAAGGCCAAGCTCAAGGCGATGAACGCCGAGCTGGCCGAGCTGGGCACGAAGTTCAGCGACAACGTGCTCAAGGACGTCAACGCCTCCGCGGTCGTCGTCGACGACGTCGCCGAACTCGATGGCCTGACCGAGGCCCAGATCGCCACCGCGGCGCGCATCGCCAAGGAACGCGGCAAGGAGGGCAAGTACGTCATCACCCTGCTCAACACCACCGGCCAGCCGCCCGAGTCGCAGCTGACCAACCGCGCCCTGCGCCAGCGCATCCACGAGGCCTCCGTCGCCCGCGGCAGCCACGGCGGCGAATTCGACAACCGCGGGATCATTTCCCGGGTGATGAAGCTGCGCGCCGAGCGCGCCAAGCTGCTGGGCTACCCGAACCACGCGGCCTACGGCCTGGAGGACCAGACCGCCAAGACCCCGGAGGCGGTCAACGCGATGCTCGGCCAGCTCGCCCCCGCCGCGGTCGCCAATGCCCGCCGCGAAGGCGCCGACCTGCAGGCGATGATCGACCGCGAACAGGCCGCCAAGGGCGAGCCGAGCTTCAAGCTCGAGCCCTGGGACTGGGCGTTCTACACCGAGAAGGTGCGCGCGGAGAAGTACAACTTCGACGAGTCGCAGCTCAAGCCCTACTTCGAGATGAAGAACGTCCTGGAGAACGGCGTGTTCTTCGCCGCCCACAAGCTCTACGGCCTGGACTTCAAGGAACGCACCGACCTGCCGAAGTACCATCCCGACACCTGGACCTACGACGTCTTCAACGAGGACGGCAGCCAGCTGGCGATCTTCATCTTCGACCCCTACGCGCGCGATTCCAAGCGCGGTGGCGCGTGGATGAACTCCTACGTGTCGCAGTCCGAGCTGAGCGGCGACAAGCCGGTGGTGGCCAACCACCTCAACATCCCGAAGCCGCCGGAAGGCGACCCGACGCTGATGACCTGGGACGAGGTCACCACCACGTTCCATGAGTTCGGCCACGCCCTGCACGGCATGTTCTCGGACGTGAAGTACCCGTATTTCAGCGGCACCAGCGTGCCGCGCGACTTCGTCGAGTACCCCTCGCAGGTCAACGAGATGTGGGCCGACTGGCCGGAGATCCTGGCCAACTACGCCAAGCACTACCAGACCGGGGAGGCCATGCCGCAGGCGCTGCTCGACAAGGTCCTGGCATCGTCGAAGTTCAACCAGGGCTTCGCCACCACCGAGTACCTGGGCGCGGCCATGCTGGACCAGCGCTGGCACCAGGTCACCGCCGACCAGGTCCCGGACGCGTCGGGCGTATTGAAGTTCGAGGCCGACGCGCTCGCCGCCGACGGCATCGACTACAAGCCGGTGCCGCCGCGCTACCGCACGCCGTACTTCAGCCACATCATGGGCGGCTACTCGGCGGGCTACTACGCCTATATCTGGTCCGAGGTCCTGGACGCCAACAGCGTGCAGTGGTTCAAGGAGAACGGTGGCCTGACCCGCGCGAACGGCGACCACTTCCGCGACACCCTGCTCTCGCAGGGCGGCAGCCAGGACGCCATGAAGATCTTCCGCGACTTCGCCGGCCACGACCCGCAGATCGAACCCCTGCTGATCAAGCGCGGACTGAAGCCGGAAGCCGACGACGGCGCACCCGCCGCGGGTCCGACGGAGCCGGCCGGGACGAAGTAAGCCCCCGGCTCGCTCCAAGCCCATTGTGATGAGGCCGCCCCGCGCAACCGGGGCGGCCTTTTCCGTCCTGCCGGACGCGCGTTCACCTCGCTGTCCGCGACGCGATGCAAGGATGGCCCCCACGGCGATCGCTCGCCCACCGCGGGTCCACGATGCCTACTCCCTGGAACATCTACGGCCGATGGTTGCGCCTGCGGCGGCGCCTGTGGCGCTGGCGGCGCGACACCATTCCCGGTCCGTTGGGAACCGAGCCCCCGCTCCGGTCCCAGTTGTTCAATGCCGAGCAAATGGAGCTTCACGGGAGGGCACTTTCCCGCCTGCACCAGCTGAATCCCCGGGCCGGCCCCGAACGCCTGCTGGAGCGGCTGGAGGAGAACGAAGGCCTGCTCGACGACGCCTACACCCTGCTGGCGCGGATGGTGCACGACGGGATGCGCGTCACCCCCGCCGGTGAATGGCTGCTCGACAACTACTACCTGATCGAGGAACAGATCCACACCGCCCGGCGCCACCTCCCCAAGGGCTACAGCCGGGAGCTCCCCTCGCTGAGCCAGGGCCCGTCGGCGGGCCTTCCCCGGGTGTACGACCTGTCGCTGGAAGCCATCGCCCACGGCGATGGGCGCATCGATGCCCAGACCCTGGATCGCTTCGTCATGGCGTACCAGTCAACCGCGCCGTTGAAGCTGGGCGAACTTTGGGCCATTCCGATCATGTTGCGCCTGGCCCTGATCGACAACCTGCGACGCGTGGCCGTGCGGGTCATGCGCGATGGCGCCGACCATCGCCTGGCAAGCGGCTGGACACGCCGCTTGAACGAGACCGCCGCCGAGAATCCCAAGGCACTGGTGATGGTAGTCGCCGACCTGGCGCGCTCCACGCCACCGTTGACCGGTGCATTCGTGTCGGAGCTGACCCGGGGGCTGCAGGGTCGCGGCGCGGTCCTGTCGATGTGCACCACCTGGCTCGAACAATGGGTGGCCGACGGCGGACACAGCGTCGAGGCGCTGGTGCATCTGGAGAGCCAGCAACAGGCCGCCGACCAGGTCTCGGTCAGCAACAGCATTGGCAGCCTGCGCTTCCTGTCCCGCATGGACTGGCGGCGCTTCGTCGAAAACACCAGCTTGATCGACGCGCGGCTGCGCGAAGACCCCGCCGGGACCTACCCACGGATGGACTTCCACACGCGCGACAGCTACCGGCGCATGGTGGAGAAGATGGCGCGTCTCAGTGGCGCCGACGAGGTGGAGGTCGCGGACCTGGTGTTGGGACTGGCACGTTCGGCCACCGCCGCGTCGGCGCCCGGCGTGCTCGAGTCGCACGTCGGCTATTACCTGGTCGATGACGGCATGTCGCGGACCCGGGCCGCCTTGTCGGCGTCGAGGCCCGGCAAGGGCATGAAGGGGCTGCGCGCACGGCATCTTCCCCTGCCGGCCTACCTTGCCCCCATCGCCCTGGTGACCGGGCTGTTCACCTGGGGATTGCTGTCCGCGGGCGCGGGGATACCGCAGCAGGGGATCCCGGCATGGCTGCTGGCGGCCCTCGCGGTGGTGGTCTTCAGCGAGCTGGGCATCGCCCTGGTGAACTGGACCGCCACCCTCCTCGTCCCGCCGCGCCCCCTTCCGCGGTTGGACTTCTCGTCCGGCATCCCCGCCGATTGCCGGAGCCTGGTGGTCGTGCCCAGCATGTTGGCCAGCATCGAAGGGGTCGACCGCCTGGTCGAAGGGCTCGAGGTCCGCTTCCTGGCCAACCGCGACCCGCACCTCCACTTCGCGTTGCTGACCGACTTCCTGGATGCCGCGCAGGAAAACCTGCCCGGTGACGACACCCTGGTGGCGCGGGCCGTGCAACAGGTCCGATTGCTCAACACCCGCTACTCCCCCGAAAGCGGCGACGTGTTCTTCCTGTTCCACCGGCCGCGCGCATGGAATCCGCGCGAAGGCTGCTGGATGGGACATGAGCGCAAGCGGGGCAAGCTGGCCGCGTTGAACAGGCTGTTGCGCAACGGCGCCACCGACGCGGGTTTTTCCGCCGTCGCCGGCGAAGTCGCCGTGCTGGCGCAGGTCCGCTACGTGATCACCCTGGATACCGACACGCGGCTCCCCCGCGACGCGGCGCGAGAACTCGTCGCCACGCTCGCGCACCCGCTGAACCACGCGCGCTTCGACCCCTCCTTGCGACGGGTCGTAAGGGGGTACGGCATCCTGCAGCCCGGCGTGGGCACCAGCCAGAGCGGACGACCGAGCACGCGCTATGCACGCATGTTCGGCAGCGAGCCCGGCATCGATCCCTACACCCGCACCGTCTCCGACGTGTACCAGGACCTGTTCGGCGAGGGGTCTTTCGTCGGCAAGGGCATCTACGACGTGGATGCGTTCGAGGCGGCGCTAGCGGACCGTTTCCCGGACAACAGCATCCTCAGCCACGACCTCCTCGAAGGCTGCTATTCACGCGCCGGGCTGGTCAGTGACGTGCGTCTTTTCGAGGACTACCCCACGCGTTACGCGGCCGATGCCAAGCGACGTTATCGATGGATCCGCGGTGACTGGCAGCTGTTGCCCTGGTTGTTGCCCTGGGTGCCGGGCGCAGGGAAAGGCCATGAGCGCAACCCGCTCTCGTGGCTGTCGCGAGGCAAGCTGCTGGACAATCTCCGACGCAGCCTGGTGCCGGTGGCCGCCACCACCCTGTTGCTGCTGGGCTGGATCTTCTCGACCCATCTGCTCGCCTGGATGGCGTGGCTGTCATGCCTCTGGTTGCTCCCGGTCCTCCTGCCGGCGTTGCGCCATGCCGCCGCCCTCCCCGTGGACGTGCCGCTGGAAGCCCACCTGGTGCGCGTCGGCGACGCCGCCCTTGGCGAGCTCCGGCGCGCCGGCGTCAACGTCGCGTGCCTGCCGTACGAAACCGCCCTGAGCCTGGACGCGATCGCACGAACGCTCTGGCGCCTGCTCGCGAGCCGCCGGCACCTGCTGCAATGGAATCCCTCCAGCGAAGTCGAGCGCAGCCTCGGCGATGGCATGGACGCGGAACTGCGTGGCATGTGGTTCGCGCCCGTGTTCGCCGTTGGCGTGGCCCTGCTGCTGTCCATCGTCCAGCCCGCGTCCTTGTGGGTCGCCGCGCCCCTGCTGGTCCTCTGGCTGCTGTCGCCCCTGCTCATGGCGTGGCTGGCCCACCCGCCCCCGCAGCAAGCGGCCCAGCTCTCGCCGATGCAGCTCGAGTTCCTGGGCAAGCTCGCGCGTCGCACCTGGGGCTTTTTCGAAACCCATGTTCGCGCCGAGGACCACTGGCTGCCGCCGGACAACATCCAGGAGCACCCCGCCCTGGTCGTGGCGCGCCGCACGTCCCCGACCAACATCGGCCTGTCGTTGCTGGCCAACCTGGCGGCCCATGACTTCGGCTACCTGCAGGCCAATGAAGTGGCGCGCAACACGCAACGGGTATTCGCCACCCTCGAAGAGCTGCCGCGCCACCGTGGCCATTTCTACAACTGGTACGACACCGAAACCCTGCAACCGCTTCCGCCGCGCTACGTCTCCACCGTCGACAGCGGCAACCTGGCCGGGCACCTGCTGACCCTGCGCCAGGGGCTGCTGGCGCTGATCGACGCGCCCGTGCTGGCGCCGTGCACCTTCACCGGCCTGGCCGATACGCTCGGCGTACTGGAAGAAGACCGTGCCGTCGATGCACGGGACGATGCGGGTCTCTCCGCTGCACTGGCCGAATTCCGGACCGCCCTGGAGCCGGCATTGGCTCGGGCACCTTCCAGCGTGTCCGAAGCCGACCGTAGGCTGGCCCGACTCGCGGCGCTCGCCGATCGGATCGTCGCCGCCCTGCCCGGCACGGACGCACCGCGCGCGGCGCGATGGGCGCATGCATTGGCTGCCGGTTGCCGGTCGGCCCGGGCCGCGCTGGAGCTTTGCCCGCCGGACGCCGCGGAAGCCAGCCATCCCTCGGGCGGGATGCCGGACGAACGCATCCCGACCCTGCGCGAGCTGCAGGCGGGCGCCGGCAACGGCCTGGCCCGCTCGCGCGCCAGCGAACGCGTCCATCAGCTCGAACGGCTCGCTCACGCGGCGGGGCAGCTCTCGTTGATGGAATACGAGTTCCTCTACGACCGTTCCCGCCACCTGCTGTCGATCGGCTACAACGTCGACGAACACCACCTCGACGAAGGTGCCTACGACCTGTTGGCATCGGAGGCGCGCCTGTGCAGCTTCGTCGCCATTGCCCTGGGGTTGCTGCCCAAGGACAGCTGGTTCGCGCTCGGTCGGCTGCTCACCGAAGTCAATGGAAACGCCACCCTGTTGTCCTGGAGCGGTTCCATGTTCGAGTACCTGATGCCGCAGCTGGTGATGCCCAGCTACCCGGACACCCTGCTCGACCAGACCTCGCGCCATGCCGTCGATGCGCAGATCGCCCACGGCAACGACCGCGCGGTACCGTGGGGGGTTTCCGAATCGGGCTACAACGCCGTCGATGCGCGGATGAACTACCAGTACCGGGCGTTCGGCGTCCCCGGCCTCGGACTCAAGCGGGGCCTCGGGCAGGACCTGGTGATCGCGCCCTATGCGAGCATGATGGCGCTGATGGTCGCACCGGAAGCCGCCTGCCAGAACCTGCAGCGGCTCACGGCACTGGGCTTCGGCGGCGAATTCGGCCTGTACGAGGCGATCGACTATACCCGGGCGCGCGTGCCGCCCGGACAGGATCACGTGGTGGTGCGCTCGTTCATGGCCCACCACCAGGGCATGGGCCTGCTGGCACTGGACCATTTGCTGCGCCGGCAGCCGATGCAGCGCCGCTTCGTCGCCGACACCCAGTTCCAGGCCACCCTGCTGCTGCTGCAGGAGAGGATCCCGCACACCGGCGTCTTCCATCCACACGAGGCGGAAACCACGGAAACGCGGGCAAGCAGCGAAGATGCCGGTTCACGCCTGCGCGTGTTCCGCAATCCTTCCACGTCCCGGCCGGCCCTCCAGTTGCTGTCCAACGGACGCTACCATGGGCTGCTCACCAGCGCCGGCGGCGGCTACAGTCGCCACCGGGAGATGGCCGTCACGCGCTGGCGCGAAGATGGCACGCGGGACCACTGGGGCAGCTTCTGCTATCTGCGCGACGTATACAGCGGCCAGTACTGGTCCGCCGCGCACCAGCCAACCTGCGTGCCCGTCGACCACTACGAAGCGATCTTCTCCGATGCCAAGGCCGAGTTCCGCGGACGCATGCGGGGTTACGAGAGCCATCTCGAGATCGCCATCTCGGCCGAGGACGACATCGAACTGCGCCGCCTGCGCCTGAGCAACCGCAGCCGACGGACGCGTACGATCGAGGTCACCACCTACGCCGAGGTCGTGCTCGCGCCGGCGATCTCCGACGAACTGCACCCGGCCTTCAGCAACCTGTTCGTGCAATCGGAGATCCTGCGCGCCAAGCAGGCGCTGCTGTGCACGCGCCGGCCGCGCGCCCACGACGAGGTGCCGCCGTGGATGTTCCACCTGGTAGCGGTCCACGACGCGGACATCAGCGCGATCTCATACGAGACCGACCGCGCGCGCTTCCTCGGCCGCGGCAATACGGCCCGTGCGCCGCTGGCACTCTCGTCCCTCGACGTCCTGTCCGACAGCGAGGGCTCGGTGCTGGATCCGATCGTGGCGATCCGCTGCCGGATCGAACTGGCACCCGGCCAGACCGCGATCATCGACATGGTCCAGGGCGTGGGCGTCGATCGCGAGGCCTGCACGGGGCTGGTGGACAAGTACCGCGACCGCCGCCTGGCCGACCGCGTGTTCGATCTCGCCTGGACCCACAGCCAGGTGGTCAGGCGCCAGATCAATGCCTCCCAGGCCGATGCCCAGCTCTACGAACGCCTTGCAGGGCTCATGGTCTACGCCCATCCGATGCTGCGCGCGGACCCCGAGGTCCTGCTCCAGAACCAGCGCGGCCAGTCCGGCTTGTGGGGGCACTCGATCTCCGGCGACCTGCCCATCGTCCTTCTGAAGATCGCCGACGCCGACAACCTCGAACTGGTGCGCCAGATGGTCCAGGCGCACGCCTACTGGCGGCTCAAGGGCCTCCGCGCGGACCTGGTGATATGGAACGAGAGCCAGGCTGGATACCGGCAGCAGTTGCAGGAACAGATCCACGGCATGATCTCCGCCGATACCGACGCCAGCATGCTCGACCGCCCCGGTGGCATCTTCGTGCGCCCGGCGCAGCACATTTCCCAGGAAGACCGCATCCTGCTGCAGTCGGTCGCCAGGGTCATCATCAGCGACCAGAACGGGACGCTCGCGACCCAGGTCGGCCGCCACGTGCCGCACGGGCGGACGGTCCCTGCGCTGGTGCCGGCTGGCAACGTCGAGCCCCCGGAGTCAGGCACGCCGGACCCGGTCCCGTCGGGCCTGCCCCCGCCGCGGAGCCAGGAGGAGACCTTCGACGCCTGGCCCTTCGGCGCCGTGTCGGACGACCGCCTGTTCGACAACGGCGTCGGCGGCTTCTCCGCCGATGGCCGCGAGTACGTGATCGTCTCCCGCGAGGGTGCGCCGACGCCGGCCCCCTGGTGCAACGTGCTGGCCAACGCCGAATTCGGCACCGTGGTGAGCGAAAGTGCACCCGGCTACACCTGGTTCGAGAACGCGCACGAGTTCCGCCTGACCCCCTGGCACAACGACCCCGTCGGCGACAGCGGCGGCGAAGCCTTCTACCTGCGCGACGAGGACAGCGGTCGCGTCTGGTCGCCCATGCCCCTTCCCTGCCGAGGCCAGGGCGATTACCGCACCCGCCACGGCTTCGGCTACAGCGTCTTCGAGCACGTCGAGGACGGCATTGCCAGTGAACTCTGGGTGTACGTCGCCCTCGACGAGGCGGTGAAGGTCAGCGTGCTGCGCGTGCGGAACCTGTCGGGCCGCGCGCGCCGGCTGACCGCCACCGGATACGTGGAGTGGGTACTGGGCGACCTGAGGGTGAAGTCGCAGATGCACGTGGTCAGCGAACTGCACGCCGACATCGGCCTGCTGACCGCGCGCAATCCCTACAACACCGAGTTCCAGGGCCGCGTCGCCTTCTTCGACACCGATGCCAACGGTTGCAGCTACACCGCCGACCGCACCGGATTCCTGGGCCGCAATGGCGATCCACGCGATCCCGCGGCACTGCGCCAGGAGAATCTCGCGGGGCGCCTCGGCGTCGGGCTCGATCCCTGCGCCGCCATCCAGGTACCGCTCCAGCTGGCCGACGGCGCGGAACACGAGACCGTGTTCCGACTGGGCATCGGCAAGGACCAGGGCGATGCCGTGCGCACCGCGTTGCGGGTCCGCGGGTCCGACTGGGCCCACGATGCACTCGATGCCGTCCGCATCCATTGGCGGCACCTGCTTTCCTCCATCCAGGTGGAGACCCCGGACCCCGGCGTCGACGTCCTGGTCAATGGCTGGCTGCCCTACCAGACCCTCGGTTGCCGTTACCTGGCCCGCAGCGGCTTCTACCAGTCAGGCGGCGCGTTCGGCTTCCGCGACCAGTTGCAGGACACGATGGCCCTCGTCCACGCCAGGCCCGCACTCGCACGCGAGCACCTGCTTTTGTGCGCCGCGCACCAGTTCCCGCAGGGGGACGTCATGCACTGGTGGCATCCCCCGCAGGGCCGCGGGGTGCGCACGCGATGCTCGGACGACTACCTGTGGCTGCCCCTGGCTGCGTGCCGCTATCTCGAGGTCACCGGCGACACCAGCGTGCTCGACGAGAACGTGCGTTACATCGATGGGCGCCCGGTCAGCCCCGAGGAAGAGTCCTACTACGACATGCCCGTGTCTTCCTACCTCCAGCAGCCGCTCTACGCGCACTGCGTGCTGGCCCTGGAACGCGGGTGTCGCCTCCTGGGCGAACGCGGCCTGCCGTTGATCGGCACCGGCGACTGGAACGACGGCATGAACCGGGTCGGCGAAGCGGGCCGTGGCGAAAGCGTCTGGCTCGGCTTCTTCCTGTTCGACGCGCTGCGGCGCTTCGCCGATGTCGCCCGTGCACGCGGCGACGAGGCGTTCGCCGAGACGTGTCGCGACCAGGCCGAGCGCCTGCGTTCGAACCTCGAGCTGCATGCCTGGGACGGGAAATGGTATCGCCGCGCCTGGTTCGACGACGGCACTCCGCTCGGCTCCAGCCAGAGCGACGAATGCCGGATCGACTCCATCTCCCAGAGCTGGTCGGTGCTGTCGGGTGCCGCTGATCCCGCCCGTGCGGAGCAGGCCATGGCGTCGCTCGACCGTCACCTGGTGAAGCACGCGTCGGGGTTGATCCAGTTGCTCGATCCCCCGTTCGACAAGACGACCAAGGACCCCGGCTACATCCGCGGCTACGTGCCCGGGGTGCGCGAGAACGGTGGGCAGTACACGCACGCGGCGGTCTGGGCGGCAATGGCCTTCGCCGAGCAGGGAGATGCCGCGCGCGCGTGGCAGCTGGCACGGATGATCAACCCCATCGAGCACGCGCGCGACGCGGAGGCCGTGGCCCGTTACAAGGCCGAACCCTACGTCCTCGCGGCCGATGTCTACGGGGTCGCGCCCCACGAGGGCCGCGGCGGCTGGACCTGGTACACGGGTTCGGCCGGCTGGATGTACAGGCTCCTCACCGAATCGCTGCTGGGCCTGCGGCGCGTGGGGGACCGGCTCTCACTCAAGCCCTGCCTGCCCACGGACTGGCCGGGCTACCGGCTCCGATACCGCCATGGGGGCACCACCTACTCGATAGACGTGCTGCAAGCCGATGTCACGCATCCCACCCTGCGACTGGATGGCATCGAGCAGGCGGACTTCCAGCTGACGCTCGTCGACGACGGCATCGAGCACACAGTGGACGTCGTATGGCCACGCAGTTCCCGTCCGGCTGACTGACGCGGCTGGTAGCATCGGATCATGTCCGCGGTCCCACCCAGGTCAGCCAAACCGCCCGATCCCGTTGATGAACTGGATGTGGGCGCCGTGCTTGCAGACTGGCTGGACGCGCATCGACGGGTACTCGTCCTCACCGGCGCGGGGTGCAGCACCGGTTCGGGGATCCCCGACTATCGTGACGCCAGCGGGGCCTGGAAGCGGTCGCCACCGATCACCTGGCAGGCCTTCACCGGCGACCCGCTCGCCCGTGCCCGCTACTGGGCGCGCAGCCACGTGGGCTGGCCGGTCGTGGCCGCCGCCCGGCCCAATCCCGCGCACCTGGCCCTGGCGGAGCTGGAGGCACGCGGCCAGGTCGAATGCCTGGTCACCCAGAACGTGGACGGCCTGCACCAGCGCGCCGGCAGCCGGCGCGTGGTGGACCTGCATGGCCGCATCGACATGACGGTGTGCCTGGACTGCGGCCACCGCGTCCCGCGCGCGGCCGTGCAAGCGATGCTCGATCGCCTCAACCCCGCCTGGACGGGACTGGACGCGGGCGCCGCTCCCGACGGCGACGCCGACCTGGAGGGCCTGGACTTCGGCGCGTTCCGGCCGCCCTGCTGCCCCGCCTGCAACGGCCTGCTCAAGCCCGACGTCGTGTTCTTCGGCGAGAACGTGCCCCGCCCCCGCGTCGCCGAGGCCCAGGCCGCCCTCGCCCGCGCCGATGCAATGCTCGTGGTCGGCTCCTCGCTGATGGTCTATTCGGGGTTCCGCTTCGCCCGGGCGGCGCGCGAAGCGGGACTGCCCCTGGCGATCCTCACCGCCGGGGTCACCCGCGCCGATGCGCTGGCGACGCTGAAGCTGGCGGCCGATGCCGTGCAGGTCCTGCCCGCGGCGCTTGGCCTGCCCCCCGGCCCGGCATCCGCGTCGACCGGTCAGGACGATCGCGCGGACGCCGGGCCCTTGCAGGTCAACGCCCCTCGATCAGCGGCCGGTTGATCTCGCGGAAGATGTCGCGGGCGGCGACGCCCACGTCCGGCTGGTCGATGAAGAAGCCGTTGACGCCCAGCCCATACAACTGGACGGCTTCGGCCAGCGCCGTGGCGACGTTGCCGTTCGGCGCCTGAGCGAGGTAGCCCTCTTCGGCGCGCAGGGTATAGGGATGCACCAGCAGGCCCTGCGCCAGTGCATCGCCGAGCATCGGATGCACGCGCGCGGTGCTGCGCGAGACCACCTCCGCCTCGCCGTCGCCGTCGCCATCGACCGGTGGCGCCAGCGGTGCGCGCGGCAGCAGGTTGCCCTTCCACGGCCCCACCCCGCTGGCGTAGTTCGCCTTCATCCAGCCCAGCACCGCCGGCGTGGCGAACGCGCCATACGGCGTGCCGGCCTGCAGGCCGCCCTCGACCTTGCTGCCGAGCTCGCCGTACACGGTCGCCAGGTCGCGTCCTTGCGCCACGTTGTAGGCCAGGTCGTAGGGCACGGCCGTGTCCAGGTCGTCGTAGAGCTGGACCAGCGGCAGGTCGACGCCTGCCGCCGGCATGATCGCCTCGTGCAGCTCGATCAGGTTCTCGAACTCGAAGCTCTGGATGAAGACCCGCCGGGGATCGGTGAAACCCTCCTCCACCAGGGTCTCGACCAGAGCCTGCCCGAGCGAGATGCCGATCGGCGAGCCGTCCAGCCTGCGACCCTCGCGCGCGAAGTAGGTGGGGTGCTTGGTTTCCGGATACACCCCGATGCGGCGATGCCCGCGGCTCTCGCGCGCGGCCAGTCGCAGGATCTCGGCGAAGGTGGGAATCGTGTACAGGCCGTCGAAGCGGGCATTGTCCGGGCGTATGCCGGGGATACGCTCGCGCGCACGCAACCGGCGGATCTCGGCGAGGGTGAAGTCTTCCGTGAACCAGCCGGTGACCAGCTGGCCGTCGACGCGCTTGGTCGTGCGGCGATCGGCGAACTCCGGATGGCGGGCAACGTCGGTGGTCCCGGATATCTCGTTCTCGTGGCGGGCGATGAGCACGCCGTCGCGCGTGGCGACCAGGTCGGGCTCGATGAAGTCAGCGCCCTGTCGTATCGCCAGGCGATAGGCCTCCAGGGTGTGCTCGGGCCGGTAGCCGCTGGCGCCGCGATGGGCGATGACGATGAGGCCGTCGCGCGGTGCGCGCGGGCGATGGTGCGACGGCGCGGCGTGGGCCTTGGCGCCATCCGCCGCGGAGGGACCGGCGGCGAGTGCCGGCAAACCATGCGTGACGCTGCAGCCTGCCAGCAAGAGGCAGGCAAGCCGCCTGCGGGCAGTCGCGCGACGGCACGGGGCTACGGGGGTGTCCGGGTTCATGCGTGCCTCCAATGGCGGGGGTGGCGCCAGCACCCCCTCCGCCGGCGACGCCAGCTTCGTGTGCGGGCATGTCGCGCGCGTTACCGCCCGGCAACGGCGGCGTGACCCCGTGACGGGCGTCGCTCAGCGCGGCGCGACGTAGCCGCCGGGGACGCCATGGGGCGAGAGCACCCATTGCCACAGCTGCGCGCGCCGGGTCCGGAAGCTGGCCATGGCACCGGCCAGGTAGAAGCGCCACATCCGCCGGAAGCGGGCGTCGTATCGGGCCGGCAGGCGCTCCCAGGCCTGTTCGATGTTGTCTCGCCAAGCCTGCAGGGTGCGGTCGTAGTCGGTACCGAAGTTGTGCCAGTCCTCGATGACGAAGCGCCCTTCCACGGCATGGCTGACCTGCATCGCCGAGGGCAGCATCGAGTTGGGGAAGATGTAGCGCGCGATCCAGGGATCGGTGATCCGCCGCGACACGTTGCGACCGATCGTATGCAGCAGGCACAGGCCGTCGTCCGGCAGGCATCGGCGCATGACGTCCATGAAGGCGGTGTAGTTGGCGTGGCCGACATGCTCGAACATGCCGATCGAGAAGATGCGGTCGAAGCGCTCGTCGACGTCGCGGTAGTCCTGCAACCGGATCTCGACCGGGAGTCCGGCGCACAATGCGCGGGCGAAACCGGCCTGCTCGGCGGAGATGGTCACGCCGACGCCGCGGACGCCATATCGCTCGCAGGCAAACTTCAGCGCCTCGCCCCATCCGCAGCCGATGTCGAGCACGCGCATGCCCGGGCGCAGGCCCAGCTTGCGGCAGACGAGGTCGAGCTTGGCCTCCTGGGCGGCGTCCAGGTCACCGGCCTCGCGCCAGTAGCCGCAGCTGTAGACCAGCCGCTTGCCGAGCATGGCGCGGTAGAGGTCGTTGCCGAGGTCATAGTGCCTTCGGCCGACCTCGCGGCTTCGGCGTCGGGTCTGCAGGTTGAACCAGCGGGCACGCAGTCCGTCCAGGCGCGCGGCCACGCCGGTGACGCGACGGTCCAGCCGCGCGCCGAGGATCCGCGCGAGCACCCCGTCCAGCGACGGCGCGTCCCACCAGCCGTCCATGTAGGCCTCGCCCAGGCCCAGCGAGCCCTGCAACAGCAGCCGACCGTAAAGACGCCGGTCGTGCACCACCAGTTCATCGTCCTGGCTGCCGCCGCCGTCGCCCTCGCGGACGCGTACGCCGGCCGAGGCGAGCAGCGCGTGCACGCGCTCGCGCGCGAAGCCGCGCGTCGCGGATCGGTGACCGATCAGGTTCGAGGCGTCTGCCATGCGGGTCCCCGCTTGCCTGTACCCGGCCCCTACCATATCGCCACGGGGCGTCAGCGTCAGGTCAAGGCGGCCCGGAGCGACGACCGGACTAGGGAACGAACAGGTCGCGGTATGCCTGGGCCACGTGGGGACGCAGCGCGGCCGCGGGAATCTCGACGCTCTGCGCGCCATCGGAATACGGCCCCACCTGGTAGGGCGGAAACACGAAGCGAATGGCGACGATGCGCCCGCTGCGGTCGACAACGGGCTCGAAATCGCGGTAGTTCTCCGGCTCGGGGCCGGTGCCGTCGTCGATCATGCGTCCTGCCTCGCGCGCCATGGCGTCGCGCTCGCCCGGCTCCAGCTTGTCGGCGTCGATACGCTGCGAGAGCGAGGTGTGAAGCTGCTCGCGCACCATCCCGGCGATGTCCCGCCAGCCGTCGCCCTCCGGAATGAGGTCGGTGATCTCGAGCAGGCGGTTCTCCTTGGGCAGCCATACGAAGCGCGCCAGCAGGGGCGCGCTGTGCGCACCGCCGGTATAGCTGCTGCCTTCCGCGGCGACGGCGAACAGCTCGGGCGTGTCGACCACTTCGGTGAACGACAGCGACAGGTCGTAAAGGCTCGGTGGGCCACCCTCGCCCTTCGCCTGCACGGCCTGCATGAGGTCGTCGCGGGCCGCGTCGGCATAGGCCTTCAGTCGGGCCGCCAGGGCGGGATAGCGGGCCGCGGAAGGCGGATAGGTGATCCCGACGACATAGTCGGCGGTGGCGTCGGAGACGTCGACCAGTTCCACCGGGCCCACGGGCGTGTCCGGCGCGGATGCTGCGGGCTGATCCACAGCGTCGAGCGCGCCGCCCGTCGGCGGCTCCGCCTCGGGCGTGCCGCCGCCGCGATCGCAGCTGGCCAGCACGACTGCCAGGCCGCAAGCCAGGAGCGCGTCGCGCAGGCGTGGCGGCGAAACGGCAAGGTACGAACTCATCCGGGGGCCCCTGTGTCTTCGATGCGCGAACGTTATCGGGGGCCGCGTGACGTGAGGGTCACGGGCCCGCGCCGCACGGGAAAACGCATGCCCGGGACGCCAGCGGCCACCCTCGCGGGGTGCCCAGCGCAAGGACCGCAGGCCTGCCCCCTCCTGCTCAGGCCACCAGGTCGGCGTACTCGGGGTGGCGCTGGATCCAGCCGGCGGCATACGAACAGGCGGGCTCGACCTTCAGCCCGGACGCGCGCGCATGCTCGAGCGCGGCGCGCACCAGCTGGCCGGCGATGCCGCGCCCGCCGATCTCGGCAGGCACCCAGGTGTGGGTGATGCTCATGACACCATCGGCCTGGCGATAGTCCAGGTAGGCCTTCGCGCCGTCGACGGTGGTGGCGAACCGGCGCACGTCGCCGTCGTGGTGGATCTCCGGGGCGTGGGACGGGGTCGGGTTCTGGGGGCTCATGCCTGGCTCCAAGGGACGGGATCGGGAAGCGTGCCGGCTGCCCCGGTGGGGACGTGACCGGCGCCGATGGCCAGCGCCGTTTGCTCATCTCGCAGGACACCGGTACCGGGCGGTCCATCCTTACCATGGGGCCGCTGCACCGCAAGTGATGCCGCCGACGCCGGGTGGTCCGCGGACGGCGTCCAAGGGCAGGAGCCTCCATTGCAGGACCAGAATTGACGTACTTCGTCACATTTTTTTTGGCACACCGTGAGATGAAAGGAAGCTGAAGCGTTGGCACGGAACATGCTTGGGAATTGAGGTAACGATCACCGAGGGGAGCTAAGTCCATGACCGACAACCAGATTGCCCTGATCCACGCCGCCAGCGACTCCGTCCTCGTCGAGCGCCTGTTCTCCATGGTCCGCAACGGCAACGCCGGCGCCGAGGAGTTCTCCGTGATCGACCATGAGGTCTACCAGCGCCTCGCGCGCGCCTACGGCCAGTCCCTGGAAGACATGCCCGTCGAGACCATGATGGCGGCCTGAGCCGTCAGGACCGCACGCCCACGGCCGGTCCCGGGCCGGCCCCGGACCACCGGGCCACGTTCAGAACGACGGGTTGAGCAGCCTCTCCAGGAAGACCGCACCCACGCGCGGCTCCATCAGCAGCATGAACAGCACGCCGTAGATCGCCCCGGACAGATGGGCGCTGTGGTTGATGTTGTCCCCGCCCTGGCGGTCCATCCAGAACGAATAGCCGACGTAGAACACGCCGTAGAGGATCGCCGGCACCGGCAGGAAGAACACGAAGATCAGCGACCACGGCGACAGCAGGATGTAGGCGAACAGCACCGCCGACACCGCGCCCGACGCGCCCAGGCTGCGATAGCGCGGATCATGCCGATGGCGGAGCCAGGTCGGCAGGATCGCCACCACGATCGCCGACAGGTAGAAGAACACGTAACCCACCGGGCCCAGCAACTGGGCGAACACCGGCTCGACCGCGCGTCCGAAGAAGAACAGCGTGATCATGTTGAACAGCAGGTGCTGCCAGTCGGCATGGATGAAGCCATGCGTCACCAGGCGGTCGTACTGGTGATTGCGCTCGATCGCCGGCGGCCACAGGATCAGGCGCTCGATCAGCCGGGGCCGCTCGAACGCCTGCCATGACACCAGCACGGTGACGGCGATCAGGATCAGGGTCAGCATGCGGGCGCTCCGTCAGACCGTGCGGTAGTGGTCCTGCATCGGGTAGTGCTTGGCGTACCACCCGAACAGCAGGGCCGCGACGAAGGCGAACGCCGCGAAGAAGAACATCAGGAAGGCGTTCTCGCTGAGCCCGGTGCTGGCGATCTGCGAGGTGACGGCGTCGTTGCGCACCGCGGCATTGGTCATCAGCACCCAGAGGTTGCCGTAGGACACCGACAGCAGCCAGAAGCTCATGATCGTGCCCTTCATCGACTTGGGCGCCTGGCTGTAGGCGAATTCCAGGCCGGTGGCCGACACCAGCACCTCGCCGAAGGTGAGCAACGCATAGGGCAGGATCTGCCAGGCCAGCGAGACCGGGTCGCCGCCGTCGATCCACAGCTGCACGATGCCGGCGACGATCCACGCCAGGCCCGAGAACGCGATGCCGAAGCCCATCCGCTTCAGGGCCGTGGGCTCGAAGCCCATCCGCCGCAAGGCCGGATACAGCACCAGGTTGTTGAAGGGGATCAGCGCCATGACCATGATCGGGTTGAGCGCCTGCATCTGCGCGGCCTCCTTCACCAGCCAGCTCGGCCACCACCAGCTTTCGTGCGGGATGCGCATGTCCGCACCCTGCAGCACCCAGGTGGAGGCCTTCTGGTCGAACAGCGACCAGAACGGCGTGACCAGGGCGAACACGATCAGGATGCGCAGCACCGCACGCACGCCCTCCACCGCCACGTCGGGATGCCGGCCGCGCGCGCGGTCGAGCTGCATGGACGCTCCGATGCCGACCAGGGCGATCAGCACGCCCAGCCCGATCAGCGCCGCCTTGACGAAGCCCAGCGCCGGGATCAGGCCCAGCGAGGCCACCGCCAGCACCATGCCGGCGACCGCCAGGACGGTGCCACCGCCGCTGCCCGCGCCGAACAGCGAGGTCTTCACCACCGCCAGGAAGCCGTGGGGGTCGCGCGGCGACGGCGGCTCGTGGATGTACTTGTGGCGCCCGCTCCAGAAGATCACCGTGGCGACGAACATCAGGATGCCCGGTATGCCGAACGCGATGCTCGGCCCCAGCTCGCGCAGGAACAGCGGCATCAGCAAGGACGCGAAGAACGAGCCGAAGTTGATCGTCCAGTAGAAGGCGTCGTAGACCACCTTGGCCAGGGTCTTGTTGCTCTGGTCGAACTGGTCGCCGACGAAGGCCGACACCAGGGGCTTGATGCCGCCCGAGCCCAACGCGATCAGGAACAGGCCGGTATAGAAGCCGGTGCGGTTCTCCTCGAACAGCGCCAGGCAGGCATGGCCCGCGCAGTAGACCAGCGACAGCCAGAACACGGTGTTGTACTTGCCGAAGAAGCGGTCCGACAGCCAACCGCCCAGCAGGGGGAAGAAGTACACGCCGATGACGAAGGTGTGGAAGATGTCCTTCGCCGCGCCGTCGCGGTCCGCCTCGGGCAGGTAGGCCAGCAGCACGCTGCTGACCAGGAACGGGACCAGGATGTTGCGCATCCCGTAGAAGCTGAACCGCTCGCAGGCCTCGTTGCCGATGATGTAGGGGATCTGCCGGGGCATCTTCCCGGGCGTTGAGGGGGCTGCGGCGTTCGTCGACATCAGGCGGTCCAGGGAGCAGGCACTAACCCGCGAGCCTACCGCAGATCGTCCTCTCGGGGGATGCCCCCATGCCGGCAAAGCGGGCATTGGCACCCATCGCTCCAGTCGGCGGCAGGGCCCCGCGTCCGTACGCATGCCGCTCCGGGCCGCTCACTGCCGACGGCAGGTGGCAGCAGACGTGCCCCGCGCCAGGGCCAAACGCCACGGCTCCGTTAACATGTCGGCACTGCCATCCGCTGCCAGAACTACGATGATCCGACGCCTCTGCACTGCCCTCGTCCTTGCCTGCACCACTCTCGCCCCTCCCGTGTCCGCGGCCACCGCCGACGACGGCCTGCGGACCGTCGCCGAGCGCAGCGGGTTCGTCCGGACGGGTCGCTACGAGGAAGTGATCGCGCTGTGCGATGCCTTCGCCGCGCGCTATCCGGACGCGGTGCGGTGCGAGACCTTCGGCACCACGCCCGAGGGACGGCCGATGAAACTGCTGGTGGCATCGCGCGTCGGCGCGTTCACCCCGGCCCAGGCGCGCGAGCAGGGCCTGCCGGTCACCCTGGTCCAGGGCGGCATCCACGCCGGCGAGATCGACGGCAAGGACGCGGGCTTCCTGGCCCTGCGGGAAATGCTCGACGGCGAGATCGAGGGCGACCCGCTGGCCGCGCAGGTCCTGCTGTTCGTGCCGGTTTTCAACGTCGACGGGCATGAACGCTTCAAGGCCTGGAACCGGCCCAACCAGCGGGGCCCGGAGGAAATGGGCTGGCGCACGACGGCGCAGAACTACAACCTCAACCGCGACTACGCCAAGGCCGACGCGCCGGAGATGCAGGCGATGCTGGCGCTGTACAACGCCTGGGACCCGCTGGCCTACCTCGACCTGCACGTGACCGACGGCGCCAAGTTCGAACACGACATCTCGATCCAGGTCGAGCCCTTGAATGCCGGCGACGCCGGGATGCGCAAGGTCGGCCTGGCGTTCCGCGACGGCGTGCTGGCCGCGCTCGAGCGCGCCGGCTCCATGCCCCTGCCCTTCTACCCCTCCTTCATCGAGTACGACAACCCGGCTTCGGGGTTCCGTGACGGCGTCGCCCCGCCGCGCTTCTCGCACGGCTATCCCTGGCTGCGCAACCGCATCGGCATGCTGGTGGAGACCCACTCCTGGAAGACCTATCCGGAGCGGGTCAAGGCCACCCACGACACCATCCTCGCATCGCTCAGCCTGGTGGCCCGGCACGGCCGCCAGTGGCAGCGCCAGGCGCGCGACGCCGACCTGCGTGCCAGCCGCCTGGGTGGCGAAGCCGTGCCTCTGGACTACAAGACGACCGACACGCCGCGCACCATCGAGTTCCGGGGCTATGCCTACACCCGCACGCCCTCGGAGGTGTCCGGCGCGCTGATGACCCGCTACGACGAAAGCCAACCGCAGGTCTGGAAGGTCCCGTTGTACGACCGCATCGTCCCGGACGACGTCGCGACCGCGCCGCGCGGCGGCTACCTCGTGCCGGCTGCGCAGGCCGACCGTGTCGCGCCCCGGCTGGCCGTGCACGACATCCGCTTCATACGCCTGGCGCACCCCGTCGAAGGGGTCGAGGCCGAGGCCTTCCGCGCCACGAGCTCGACGTTCGCCAGCACGCCGCTGGAAGGCCACCAGCGCCTGGAGGTCGAGGGGGACTGGGCACGCGGGCGCCACGACCTGCGCGCCGGCGCCCTGTTCGTGCCGATCGCGCAGCCCAAGGCGCGGCTGGTCATGGCGCTGCTGGAGCCGGCTGCGCCCGACGCCCTCCTCGCTTGGGGCGCGTTCAACAACGCCTTCGAACGCAAGGAGTACATGGAGGACTATGTCGCCGAGGAGGTCGCGCGCGAGATGCTCGACCGCGACCCGGCCCTGAAATCCGCCTTCGAACGGCGCGTGGCATCGGACAAGGCCTTCGCGGACAGTCCGCAGGCACGACTGGACTACTTCTACCGGATGCACAGCGCATGGGACGACCGCTACAACCTGTACCCGGTGCTGCGCACCGACGCCGACCCCTCCCGTTGAGGCGCGGGCACCGGCGCTGACGCGACCTAGACGGCGGCGGCGCATACTGGCGCCGTCACCCACGCGGGAGCGTCCCATGCAGCTGGTCCCTCGATCCTTCCGTCCCCATGCCCTGCCCGCGAGCCTGCTGGGAGGCCTGGTGCTCGCCCTCTCGGCCTGCCAGCCCACACCGCCCGCTCCGGCCACCGCGGCGGGCGATGCGGCCGCGACGCCCGCGGAAGCGGCGCCCGCGCCCGCGGACGCCATGATCGAGGGACGGGCGACCTACCGCGAGCGCATGCTGCTTCCGCCGGGATCGCGACTGAGCGTGCAGCTGCTCGACAACCAGTTGGCCGACACGCCCAGGGCTGTCCTGGCCGAGGTCGAGGTCGAGGACGCGCGCAGCTCGCCGATTCCCTTCCGCCTGCCCTACGACGCCACGGAGCTGCGCCCGAACGGCCTGTACGGTCTGCACGCCTCGGTGAGGGGCCCCGACGGCAGACTGCTCTTCGTCACCGATACCCGTCATGCGGTCGACCCGGCCAGCGACGCGCCGATCGAGCTGCTGATGAAGCGCGTGGCCGGTCGCGCCGCGCCCGATACGCCAGGCGAAGTGCCGCAAGCCGGCCTCACGCTCCAGTGCGGCGACCTGCGCGTCGACGCCCAGCTGCGCCCCGGTGACGGCAAGGCCATGCTGGCCCTCTCCGGCCGGCAGCTCGTGCTCGCCTCGGCCGACGACGGCAATCGCTACGAGGACGACCTGGGCAACGCGCTGGATACACGCGACGGCGCTTACGCGCTTTCGCTTGCGGGACAACCTGCCGTCGCCTGCACGCCGGTCGAGACGCCCTCGCCCTGGGGCGCCGCGGCCCGTCGCGGCATCGCCTTTCGTGCGGCCGGCAACGAACCCGGTTGGCACGTGGAAGTGGGCACCGGCGATGCGCCCCGGCTCAAGGCCGAACTCGACTACGGCACACGCACGGTCGAGGTCGAGCGCGCGGCCGCGCAGGGGCTGGGCTATGCCGGCACGGCCACGGACGGCAGCGTCGTGCGGCTCGAGGTCGAGCGCACCGCCTGCCAGGACGACATGAGCGGCGAGTCCTTCGAGGCCAGCGCGCGCCTGCACGTCAATGGCGAGACCTTTCGCGGCTGCGGCAGCTTCCCCGCGCCCTGACCGGCACGCCGGGGCGGCAGGCGTTCAGCCCTGCAACGGCCAGGCCGCGACTTCCTCGTAGGCGTGCCCGCCGTCCAGGTCACTGCGCAGGAGGACGAAGCGCTCGACCCGCCAGGGCACCGGCGATTCGAGCGCGCCTTCGGGCCAGGGATCGATGCAGTCGCGCAGCACCGTCACGTGCGGCACCAGCGCCGTCCCGCCCTTCAGGCGCACGGGACCACCCAACAGGCCTTGGTCGAGGCGGACCCGCAACGCCGGGAGCGCAGCGGGCGCCTGGCGACATCCCAGCCAGCACACGCGCGCCGAAGGGAAGGCGCCGCGCAGGTCCAGGTCCAGGTCGAAGGGAGCCAAGCGCACGCCTCGCGCCGCATGCGTGGCCATGTCCAGCACGTGGGCGTGCGCGTCCGGATGATCGCCGAGCCAGCGCAGCGTCAGGTGGTACCGGTGCGGACGCACTCGGCGCCCGCCTCCGGGAACGCGGGACAGCGACTGGAGCGTCACGGCCTCGATCCGTGCCCGCGTCGCCGCGTCCGGCAAGAGCGCGAAGAACAGGCGATGGCGAAGCCGTTCCGGCGACGGCTCGAAGCCGCCCAGTGTCAGCTGGTCCATGCGCCCTCGCCCGCGAAGCTCAGCCCGCCTCGCCTTCCAGCTCGCCCCAGCGCGCATAGGCGGCGTCGAGCTCGGCCTGGACGGCGCCCAGCTGGGCGGTATGTCCGGCCACCGCGTCGGGTTCGCCCTGGAAGAACGCCGGATCGCTCATCGCCGCAGTGAGCTCGGACAGACGCGCTTCCAGCGACTCGATGCGAGCGGGCAGTTGCTCGAGTTCGCGCGCATCCTTGTAGCTCAGCTTGCGCCGTGGCGAGGGCGCGCCGGGGACAGCACTGGCGGTGTCGGTCGCCGCCGGACTGGCAGCTGCCGCCGTTCGATCGACACTGGCCGTGGACGGAACCTGGCGCGGCCGCTGGCGCAGCCAGTCGGTGTAACCGCCGACGTATTCGCCCACCCGTCCCCCGCCCTCCATGACCATGGTCGAGGTCACCACGTTGTCCAGGAAGTCGCGATCGTGGCTGACCAGCAGCAGGGTGCCGGGGTAGTCGCCCAGCAGTTCCTCGAGCAGCTCGAGGGTTTCCACGTCCAGGTCGTTGGTCGGTTCGTCCATCACCAGCAGGTTGGACGGCTGGGCGAACAGCTTGGCCAGCAGCAGGCGGTTGCGCTCGCCGCCGGACAGGCGGGTGATCGGCGCGCGCGCGCGCTCGGGCGTGAACAGGAAGTCCTGCAGGTAGCCGATGACGTGCTTCTGCTTCCCGCCCACCTCGACGAACTCGCGGCCCTCGGCGACGTTCTCCAGCGCGTTCCAGTCCTCGCGCAGGGTCGCCCGGTACTGGTCGAAATACGCGACCTGCAGGTTGCTGCCCAGTCGTACCTCGCCGCGCGAGGGCGCGATCTCGCCCAGCAGCAGCTTGATCAACGTGGTCTTGCCGCTGCCGTTGGGGCCGATCAGGCCGATGCGGTCGCCGCGGAAGACCGTGGTGTCCAGGCCCTGCACGAGCACGCGGTCGCCGTAGGCGAAGCCCAGCCCCTTGGCGTCGATGACCTTCTTGCCGGAGGACTCGCCGCGGGCGAGGTCCATGCGCACGTTGCCCTGCAGCTCGCGCCGCTCGGCGCGTTCGCTGCGCATCTGCTTCAGGCGCCTGACCCGGCCCTCGTCGCGGGTGCGCCGTGCCTTGATGCCCTGCCGGATCCAGGCTTCTTCCTGCGCCAGCAGCTTGTCGAAGCGCGCGTTCTCCTGCGCCTCGGCGTTGAGGCGCTCCTCGCGGCGCCGGACGTAGTTCGCCCAGTCGCCCGGCCAGCTGGTGACCTGGCCGCGGTCGATCTCGACGATGCGCGTCGCCAGCGAACGCAGGAAGCGGCGGTCGTGGGTGATGAACACCAGGGCGCCCTGCCATCCCTTGAGGAAGCCCTCGAGCCAGTCGATCGCCTCGATGTCGAGGTGGTTGGTCGGCTCGTCGAGCAACAGGACGTCCGGCGAGGACACCAGCGCCCGGGCCAGCAGCACCCGGCGCTTCATGCCGCCGGACAGGCGCGCGAAGGGCGCATCGCCGTCGAGTTCCAGCTTGTCCAGCGTCTCGGTCACGCGCTGGTCGAGCGACCAGCCGTCGGCGGCCTCGATCCGGCCCTGCACGCGGGCCAGTGCATCCATGTCGACTTCGTCCGCATGGCTGAGGTGGTGGTACTCGGCCAGCCAGCGGCCCAGCTCGCCCAGGCCCTCGGCGACAACGTCCCAGACGTCGCCCCCGGCGCCCGCCGGCACTTCCTGCTCCAGTCGCGCCACGCGCAGGCCGTCCTCGCCACGCACCTCGCCGTCGTCGGCCTGGAGCTCGCCCGACAGCAGGCGCAGCAGGGTCGACTTGCCGGCGCCGTTGCGGCCGATCAGGGCGACACGCTCGCCCGCCTCGATGGCCAGGTTGACGCGTTCGAGCAGCAGGGGACCGCCGACGCTGTAGTCGACGTCGATGAGATTGATCAGGGACATCCGCCCATTCTACGGGGGATGCGCGTGTTCAGCGCAGGCGAGTGACTTTCAGCGCGACCGGATCGGGCGTGACCACGCGCAGCACGACGTCGACCTCGTCTCCGGGCACCAGCCCGGCGGCGTCGATCGGCGCGCCCTGGAGATCGACCACGCTGGTGTCGGCTTCGTAGCGCACGCGGACCGACAGGTTGGTCCCCGCCTGCGCCAGGTTGACGGTACGGCTGCGGGTGTTGATCGACACGATTCGCCCATGCACGTACCGCCCCCAGGGCAAGGGCGCATCGGGCGCGTGTAGCACGTCGATGCGGCGGGCCATGGGTAGGGTGCCGTCGTCGCCGGCTTCGACCCGCACGCGGTCGCCCACGGCGAGTCCGGCGAGCGGGACGGCGCGCCCGGCCTCACGCACCGGGGTATCGGCGTCGAAACGCAGGTGGGTGCTGGCGCCCTGCCCCAGGGCGTTGCCGGTGCGGCTGTCGTCGGCCAGCGCGAGTCGGCGGTCGGCCATGTCGATCCTGGCCACCGTGCCCACGAACGCCTTGCCGGCACTCCCGTTGGCGACCGGACCGCTGCCGGTGGCGCAGGCGGTCAGGGCAAGCGCGACGACCAGCAGGCCGCATTTCCGGAGCAGTGAGGCCGGGCATGGGCCCTGCGAAAGTAGCTGTCCCATCGAGGTGTCCTCCCATCCATCGAAGCCAGGTGTCGCCGATGCTGCGCCCGCGCCTGTCGAGGTTTCATGAACTGCACGAGAGCATCGAGCAGCCCGCGCGGTCGCGCGCCCAGTCCGGGCGACGGCGGGCAAACGCCTCCCGCCCGGGCTGGAGGTCGTAGGGGTGGCCCAGCACCGCAAGCAGCGCTTCGGTGCGCGACATGTCGCCCCCGTGGGCCAGGTCGATCGCCTCCTGCGCCAGGTAGTTGCGCAGCACGTATTGCGGGTTGGCGGCATCCATCAGCGCCTTGCGGTGCTCCGCGGGCAAGGGGTCACCGGCGACACGGGCGGCGTAGGTCCGCAGCCACTCGCCAAGCGCCGCCTCGACCGACGCGCGGCGCGAGGCGTCGTAGAACGCGTCGTCGAACCCGTCCAGCGAGGGCGCGTCCGGATCGATGTCGGCCAGGTGGCGGAAGAACAGGGTCATGTCGACCTCACCGGCCTTCAACAGGTCGCGCAAGGCCTGCATCAGGTCGAGGTCCTCGTCCCGGCAGGCGGACAGCCCGAGCTTGGCCGCGGTGTTGCCCCGGTCGGCCGCGCCATAGGCGTCCACGAAGCGGCGCAGCCCGGCCTGCAGGGCCTCGTGCCCGTCGAAAACAGGCGACAGTGCCCCAGCCAGGCGCGAGAGGTTCCAGTAGGCCACCTGGGGCTGCTGGCCAAAGCGGTAGCGCCGATGCTGGCGGTCGGTGGTGTTCGGGGTCCAGTCGGGATCGAAGTCGTCGATCCAGCCGTAGGGGCCGTAGTCGATGGTCAGGCCGAGGATGGACATGTTGTCGGTGTTCATCACGCCATGCACGAAGCCGACCCGCATCCAGTGCGCGACCATCACCGCGGTCCGTTCGCAGACTTCGCCGAACCAGTCGCCCAGCAAGGATTCGCCGGTGCCCTGCAGGTGCGGGAAATCCCGCGCGATGCAGAAATCGACCAGCGTCCGCAGCAGGTCGACGTCGCCGCGCGACGCCGGCAGTTCGAAATGGCCGAAGCGTATGAAGGACGGTGCAACCCGGCACACCACCGCGCCGGGCTCGGGCGCGGGGTGGCCGTCGTAGAACATGTCGCGCACCACCTGCTCGCCGGTCCCGACCAGGCTGAGCGCGCGCGTGGTCGGCACGCCCAGGTGGTGCATGGCCTCGCTGCACAGGAACTCGCGCAGAGAGGAGCGCAGCACCGCCCGCCCGTCGGCGCTGCGCGAATACGGCGTGGGGCCGGCGCCCTTGAGCTGGAGCTCCCAGCGGCGCCCGCCCGGATCGAGCACTTCGCCCAGGCCGATCGCGCGGCCGTCGCCCAGCTGTCCGGCCCAATGCCCGAACTGGTGGCCGCCGTAATTGCTGGCAAAAGGCGCCATGCCCTCCAGCAGCCGGTTGCCCGCCAGGACTTCCGCCGCCGCCTCCGTGCGCATCCATCCCGGGTCCAGGCCCAGGCGCGCGGCCATGTCCGCGGACCAGGCCAGCATGCGGGGCGCGGCGACCGGCTCCGGCGCCACCCGGGACCATAGCGCGCCCTCGACCGCGCGGACGTGCCGGCCGGTCTCCGGATCACCGGGCAGGCTCGTCACAAAGGCGTTGTCGAAGCGTAGACTGGGGGGCGTGGGCATGCGTCGCGAATCCGGGCAGGGAGCCGGGTCCACCCGATTGTATGCCGAGGCGCCCGCAAGGATTGGCAGGCGAGACCATCACAGGATCTCGATCAGTCGAACAGGGGGCGCGATCGATGTTTTCCGGACTGCTGAACTACGACAAGGCCAGGCATCGGCTGTCGGCCGACGAGTTCCTGCGCTTCCAGAAATTCGCCTACAAGAAGATGCGCCACGCGCTGCGCCTGCTCATGTTCGGGCTGCCGCTGCTGTTCGCGCTGGGCTGGGCACGCGACCTGGTCATGATGGGCGACACCGCCCAGTGGACCCTGCTGCTGCGGCTTTCACTGACCTTCGGCCTGCTCATCCTGGCCAGCCTGACCTGGCTGTCGGGCTTCAGCCGCAGCGCCGAGCTGTTCGGCACGCTCTATGCGCTTCTCTTCAGCATCGCCATCGCGGTGACCTCCTCGATCGAACCCGAACGCCTCAGCCTGACCCACGTGCCGATCATGCTGATGGCGATCATCTTGCTGCCCTTCGCCTTGACCCGCGTGACCGCGGTCGCCACGGCGCTGGCGCTGATCCTGCCGATGTACGGCATGCTCTGGTACCTCGAGGCGCCAAGGGGGCTGTGGGGGGCCTACACCCTCTTCTTCGTCGCGGGCGTGGTGATCGGGGCCACCCTGCGCCGCGCGCAACTGTCCTCGTCGATGGACATCTTCCTGTACCGGGAACGTCTGCTCCGGCGCCTGCACCAGGCCGCTGCCAACCAGGCCTCTTTCGAAGCCGGCGACCGCGACCATTGGGAAACCCGGGCCCACTTCCTGCACCGGCACCAGCGCGACATCCAGAAGGACCTGTCGGTGGTCCGGCTCGACCTCGACCCCGTCGACGACATCCGCGAACGGCATGGCAACGAATCGGTCGCCGAACTGATGAAGCGGTCGACCCGCGTCATGCGCGACTGCCTGCGCCACGGGGACCTGCTCGCACGCGTGGATGGCCGCAGCTTCGTGGTCATGCTGCCGGGCAGCGACGCCGACGCCGCGACGCGCGTGGTCGAACGGATCCGTGGCGCGATCGCCGGCATGGGGGGCGACACGCCCATCACCCTGAGCGTCGGGATCACCCAGACCCGCGAACGCGAGGCACTGAAGGCCGCGACCGGGCGCGCCGAAGCGGCGATGCGGGAAGCACGGCTGCGCGGCTGCGATCGCGTGGTGCTGGGCTGAAAGCCCAATCGCGCCTGACCCGGCCATGACGCAATGCACCATCCGGGGCGGTTGGGAGCGTAAAATGTCCGATTGGCCCTCGCGGGCAGCACGAGGGTCACCCCGATGAGCGACGACACCGCTGGCGACAGCACTCCCCAAATGAAGTTCAGCGACCTGGCGCTGCCCGAGCCGTTGCTCCGGGCCTTGCGCGACGTCGGCTACGAGTCGCCCTCACCGATCCAGGCCGCCACCATCCCGCCGCTGCTTGAAGGCCGCGACATGCTTGGCCAGGCGCAGACCGGCACCGGCAAGACCGCCGCGTTCGCGCTGCCGATCCTGGCGCGCATCGACCCGGCGCAGAAGAAGCCACAGGCGCTGGTCCTGGCGCCCACCCGCGAGCTGGCGATCCAGGTCGCCGAGGCCTTCCAGAAGTACGCCACCCACCTGCCGGGCTTCCACGTGCTGCCGATCTACGGCGGCCAGAGCTACCATCCGCAGCTGGCGGCGCTGCGGCGCGGCGTGCACGTGGTCGTCGGCACCCCGGGGCGTGTCATCGACCACCTCGAGCGCGGCTCGCTGGACCTGTCGGAGCTCCGCGGCCTGGTCCTGGACGAAGCCGACGAGATGCTGCGCATGGGCTTCATCGACGACGTCGAGGCGGTCCTGAAGAAGACCCCCGAGACGCGCCAGGTCGCGCTGTTCTCGGCGACGATGCCCAGCCAGATCCGGCGCATCGCCCAGACCTACCTGAAGGACCCGGTCGAGGTCTCGATCAAGAACAAGACCAGCACCGCGGCGAACATCCGCCAGCGCTACTGGTCGGTCAGCGGCGTGCACAAGCTCGATGCGCTGACCCGCATCCTGGAGGCCGAACCCTTCGACGCGATGATCATCTTCGCCCGCACCAAGCTCGGCACCGACGAGCTGGCCGAGAAGCTGACCGCGCGTGGGTTCTCCGCCGCTTCGATCAACGGCGACGTCCAGCAGGCGCAGCGCGAGAAGACCGTGCAGCAGCTCAAGGACGGCCGCATCGACGTGCTGGTCGCGACCGACGTCGCCGCGCGCGGGCTCGACGTGGAGCGGATCAGCCACGTGCTGAACTACGACATCCCCTACGACACCGAAAGCTACGTGCACCGCATCGGTCGTACCGGCCGCGCCGGCCGCAGCGGCGAGGCGATCCTGTTCGTCACCCCGCGCGAGCGCGGCATGCTGCGCGCCATCGAGCGCGCCACCCGCCAGCCGATCGAGCAGATGGAACTGCCCAGCATCGACACGGTCAACGAGCAGCGCGTGAACAAGTTCCTCGGCCGCATCGGCGAGTCGCTCGAGCGCCCCGACCTGTCGCTGTTCCGCGACCTGGTCGAGCGCTACGAGCGCGAGAAGAACGTGCCGATGGCCGAGATCGCCGCCGCCCTGGCCGGCCTCGTCCAGGGCGAACAGCCGCTGTTGCTGGACCAGCCCCGCGAGCGCCCGCGTCCCGAGCGCGCTTCGCAGCCCGAGCGCGGCGAAGCGCGTCCCTTCGCGGGCAACCGCGGCGAACAGGGCTTCGCCGATGCCGCGCCCAGGCCGCCGCGCGATCGTGGCGCGCACGCACCCGAAGCCGGCATGGAGACCTTCCGCATCGAGGTCGGCCACGTGCATGGCGTCAAACCGGGCAACATCGTCGGCGCGATCGCCAACGAGGCCGAGCTGGAGAGCCGTTTCATCGGCCGCATCGACATCCAGCAGGACCACAGCTACGTCGACCTGCCCGAGGGCATTCCCAAGGAGCTGATGGAGCACCTGAAGAAGGTGCGCGTCGCCGGCCAGCCGCTGCGCATCAGCCGTCCGCGCGACCTGCCCGAGGGCGGGCGCGCG
>NZ_VICE01000089.1 GCF_006546775.1 Marilutibacter aestuarii | reverse complement strand
ATCTTGATCTTGATCTTGATCTTGATCTTGATCTTGATCTTGATCTTGATCTTCGCGACTTTGAGGCCGCCGAGCACCGCAGGCCATGGCGGCCGTAGAGGCGCCCTTGTCTGAGCGCAGCGAGTTTGGGCGCTGTGCCGCCATCGACGAGGCGCACAGGGGACCGGTGCGGCGAAGCCGGACGGGCGGACGATGGAGCCTGCGGTTTTGGTTCCTTTTGCCAAGACGAAAGGGACTCGCACGCGTAGCGGGCGAAAGCCCTTGATCTTGCCTTGGGTTCAAATCCCCCTAGTAGGAAGGATTACGCGAGGCACAATCAGCCGCGTAGCCCGGGTAAGCGAAGCGCACCCGGGGACCCGGTATGAGGGGGCGGCTTCGGCACACAAGCCAAGCGCCTCGCGCCAAGTCCCGTGCCGACGAGGTGCCGAGGCGATGGTCGAGGACAAGGTCGAAAGCAGAAGCTGGATCCCAGCGTTCGCTGGCATGACGCCGTGTGGGGGCTGCCGCACGGTGGTCGCCCCCGGCGCGTCGCCTCGGGTGTTCGCAGCTGCCTGGGCCGGCCGTGCACCCGGTTCCCCTCAGTTGGGAGAAGAACCAAAAAAAGCCCCGCGTGCGCGGGGCTTTTTTCTTGCAGCGCGTGCGCGTCGGATCAGAAGCGGTACTGGCCCGAGATCGCGAACAGGTTGGCGTCGCCGTCGAAATCACCGGCCAGGCGCTGGCCACCGGCCGCCGGCGGCGTGACGATGTCGATCTTCGGATCCTTCGGCTGGATGTAGGTGTAGCCGAAGCTCATCTCGAACGCGTCGCTGAGGGCCCAGGTCGCGCCGAGCGAATACCAGTTGCGGTCGGCGTCGGGCAGGCGCGGGGTGCGGGTCTCGATGCGGGTCGGAGTCTCGTCCTGCGCGTAACCGGCGCGCAGCGTCCACGCGTCGTTGAGCTTGTACTCGCCGCCGATCGACCAGAAGGTGGTGTTCTGCCAATCGAACTCTTCGGCCGAATCCGGATCCGGGTTGTCGAAGTCGATGCGGACCTCGCGCAGCGATTCCCAATTGGTGCGCGACACGGTGGCCGCCATCGAGAACGCCTCGGTGAACTGATAGTTCGCGTCCAGCGTGGTGATCGCCGGGGTGGTCAGGTTGGCAGTCACGCCGCCGTCGTTGAACAGCACGCGGGTCATCGGGTTGGAGTCGAACACCGCGCGCACGTTGGCAGGCACGGTCCAGTCGGCGTCGCCGTCGAGCTCGTAGTCGATCTCGGAGCGGTGCGACAGGCCCAGGGTCAGCTTGTCGGTCGGGCGCAGGTTGGCGCCGACCAGCCAGCCGAAGCCAGTGCCATCGCCCTGCACGTCCGCGAAACCGTCGGCCGCCTGCGGGCGGGCGAACGGCAGCGGGCGGGTGGCCGGGTTGCCGAACAACGCGGTGCCGAAGTCGACCGACTTGGAAAGGGTCACGTCGGCGTGCGAAAAGATCGCGCCCACGCCGACCGAGAAGCGGTCGGTGATGTCGAGTGCGCCGGCGAGGGTCAGGTCGACGATCTGCACGTCGGAGGTGGCGGCGTAGTAGCGGCCCACCCAGTCGCGGTCGTATTCGGTCTTCAGGCCGAACGGAGCGCTGACCATCGCGCCGATCGCGGCGCCGGTGTCGTCGAAGCGATGCACGACGGAGAAGGCCGGCACGGGCGTGACGTCGCCGGCCTGACCCCCGTTGCCGCCGGTGAGCGGCTGGCCCAGGACGTCGGTGCCGCTGACGCCATCGGCTTCGTAATTGAGGTCCACCACGGTAACGTCCACCTGCACGGTGGTGGTGCCCTGGAGCTGCGTCATCGAAGCCGGGTTGTTGGTCACCACCGAGGAATCATCGGTGCGCACGCCCGCGCCGGCGAAGGCATTGCCCAGGGCCTTGGCGCTGTTTTCCTTGAGCTGGAAGCCCGAAGCGTGGACCTGGCCCACGGCCAGCGCGCCGGTGATGCCCAGGGCGAGCGCCGACAGGCGGATGATGCGGTCTGCGTGTTGCATAGAATGTTGTCTCCATTGGAGTGTTATTTGGGTCTTCCCGGGTCGTTCGCCCGGTTCCGGCTGGCCGGTCCCTGCGTGCCGGAAACCCCTCCCGACATACGACGCCGTATGTACTATAACGCGGGTTAACCGGTTATTAACTACCCACGTCATGAATCCGGGGGGTGTCGGGTGCATTGGCCTGCAGGCATGCCTTATGGTCCACAGCGAGGTGTGGCGGCCAGTCCCAGTGGTCATGCTGCCCGCTTCGCGTCCCAGATTCCGAGCAACCGGTCCCGATGTTCATAGCCGTCCCTTCCCGTGGAAAACAGTCGCTTCGCTGGGCCACGCCCCTGCTGTTCGCGGTGCTATGGGTGTGTTTCGCGTGGACCACCTTCCAGCCGGCGGGCCGCCAGGCCGCGCTGATCCAGGACTGGGGCGCGCTTTCGGGCGGCCTGAGCCCGGCCTCGCTGCACGACTGGCAACGGCTGTTCACCGCGGTGTTCATGCATGCCGACTGGGCGCACCTGCTGGGCAACCTGGTGTTCCTGCTGATCTTCGGCCTGCCTGCCGAGAGGATCATGGGCCCGTGGCGGCTGCTGTCGGTGTTCCTGCTGGGCGGCGCGCTCGCCAACCTGGCCGCGGTGATCTCGATCAGCACCCCCGATCGCGTCATCATCGGCGCCAGCGGCGCGGTCTCGGCCCTGATCGGCGCCTACCTGGCACTGTTCCCCCAGGCCAAGCTCGGCGTGGTGCTGCCCCTGGGCCTGTACCTGCAGTTCCTGCGCGTGCCGGCCTCGCTGCTGATCGGCACGTGGGGCCTGTTGCAGATCCTGTTCACCTACATCGGCCCGGCCTTCGGCACCGTGGCCTGGTCGGCCCACCTGGCCGGCTTCGCCTTCGGCGGCGCCTTCGCGCTGGTGGCACGTGCCGGCATCGCGCGCCAGATGCGGCGCCGCAGCGGCTTCTGACCGCGGTATTGCAATCGCGCCGCCCAGGCACCACTACAGGGCTGTCGCCCGCCCAACGCCCGCCCGATGTCCAAGCCCCTCTACAAGGTCTCGTTCCTCAACGCCGGCAAGGTCTACGAGCTGTACGCGCGCTCGGTGACCTCCGGCGCGCTGTGGGGCTTCACCGAGATCCGCGAGCTGGTGTTCGACGTCAATGCCGGCGTCGTCGTCGACCCGACCGAAGAACGCCTGCGTGACGAGTTCGGCGACACCCGCGTGCTGCACCTGCCGATGCAGAGCATCGTGCGGATCGAGGAAGTCGAGAAAAGAGGCAGCGCGACCATCCGCGATGCCGGCAGCGGTGAAAAGGTCGTCACGCCCTTCCCCGTGCCCGGCAAGCCCCGTTGAGCCGCCCGTCGCTCAGAGGCTGATGCGCTTGCGGTTGTCCGAAGAGACGCGGTCGATCAGCTTGTTGTAGGGATCGAAGCCGGCCTCGACGGGAAGCGCGTCGACGACCACCGTCACGGCGGGGTCGCCGCGGGTCACGTGCAGCCGCTCCAGGTAGAGCACGGTCTCCTCCCCTTCCTCGCCTTCACCGAACACGCCGACCTCGATCCAGTCGTCCAGCGTTCCCGCCGTTTCCTTGCCGATGCCGTCGGCATAGCGCTTGGCCGCATGCAGCGACAGCGTGACCTCGTACTTGCCGTCCTCGCGCCTTCGTGCCTGCGCCGCTTCCACCCGGTTGTCGTAGAAGCTGATCTTCTCGAACAGGTCGGTGATCAGTGGCCCGGCGGCCGCAGGGGCCTCCGCGCGGATGTAGTCCACGAGCTCGGCCGACGTCGTGTACGGCGGCGACTGGTAGCCCTTGTCCTGCAGGAAGCGCTTGAGCGCCCGGTTCAACGCGGCCTCACCGATTTCCTCGCGCAGCCGGTAGAACACCAGGGCACCCTTCCGGTAATGGATGTAGGGCTGGTTCTCCACCCGGTACAGCGGCAGTTCCTCCAGGCGCTCGCCCCCCCGGTCGGAGAGGTAGCTGTCGAGTTCGTGCCTCAGGAAGCGCCGCATCTTCTCGCGCCCGTATTCGCGTTCCATCACCATCAGGGCCGAATACTGCGAAAGCGACTCCGACAGGACCGTCGCGCCCTGGACGTCGGCGCCGATCACCTGGTGCGCCCACCACTGGTGGGCGACCTCGTGGGCGGTGACATAGAACACGTAGTCGATTGCCTCTGGATCGCCGAGGTCGGCGATGAAGCCGATGCGCTCCGAATAGGGGATGGTGTTGGCAAAGCTCTGGGCGAAGGTTTCGTAGCCCGGGAACTCGAGGATCCGCAGCTGCCTGTGCTGGTAGGGCGTGAACGCTTCCTCGTAGTAGGCCAGCGACTTGCGCGCGGCCTCGATCATCCGCTGGACGTTGAAGGCATGGCCCGGGTGATGGTAGACCTCGATCGGAATGTCCTTGTAGCGACCCTTCGCCACCTCCCAGCGCCCCGACAGGAACGCGTAGTAGTTCAGCATCGGTCGATCCATCTCGTAGCTGAAGCACGCACGGCCGTCCCGCTCGAAACGCCGAGTCAGGTAGCCCGGCGCCAGCGCGGTCTGGTCCGGCGCGGTGCAGATGGTCGTCTTGAAGTCGATCCAGTCGGCGTCGTCGTCGACGTAGTTGTTGGCGCGGGCCGCCTCGTCCTCGAGTGGGTTCATCCTTCGCGCCTCGCCGAGTCCGCGCTTGCGGCGCTCGTTGCGGTCCATGATCTCGGCCCCGGCCTGGTAGCCGAAGGCCGGGAAGAGCCGGTTGTTGAAGAAGCTGCCGTTCTCGACCACCTCGTGCTGGGCGACGTCGTTGGTGATGCCGCGCGGGACGCGATCGACCACGAAGTCGACATCGCGGGTCTCGCCCGGCTGCATCGGCGTGTCGAGGCGGTAGATCCGGTAGCCCAGCGCCTGCTCGTGGCGCGCGAGGCTGGCGCCTCCCAGGTCGATCGATGCCAGGGTTTCGTCCTCGGCCATCGCGACATGGATCTCCTCGATCGGCGCGTCGTGCGGATTGACGATGCGATAGCGCCCGCGCACGTGCAGCGCCTGGGTTTCGGGCCGAAGGTCGATCTCCGTGCTGGCGGCAAGGATGCGCGGCTGGGGTAGCTTGCGGAAGCCACCCAGCGCGGTTTCGTAACGGGCCTGCAGGTCGAGCTGGCGGTCGGGCGCGATGAAGGTGTTGCGCACGTTGGTGTTCCAGAACAGGACGCCGCCCCAGGCCACGAACGCCACTGCCGCCAGCGCGGTGGCCCACGCCAGCCGCCCGCGCATGCGCTCGCGTGCCCGCGACAGCCGGCGGCCCCAGCTGGACTCGCTCCCGCGCACCCACATCGCCACCGACACCAGCAACAGGACCGCCATGAACAGCAGCCAATAGCCCTCGAAGGCGAGCTGCCCCCGCAGGAAGTGGCCGTAGCCGTTCATGTCCGAGTACGGCGCGATCGGCCAACTGCCGAAGGTGTACAGATGGTGGGTGTAGTCGAGCATGCCGAGCGTGGCCTGCACCACCAGGACCAGGATCAGCAGCGCGTAGCCGGCGAACTTGTTGTTGCTCAGGACCTGCAGGCACAGCGCCGCACCGCCCATCAGCACGTAGATCAGCGAGTCGACCGACAGGGTCTTGAGGTAGACCGCCGGTTCGATCGCGACCGTCCCCTTGAAGCCCTGGATCGCCATCGCGACCAGCGCGCCGGTGGCCTGGAAACTGGCCACCACCAGCACCAGCGTGCAGAACTTCGCGGACAGCGGCAGCCAGTCCGGCAGCGGCATGGCGTCGGTGACCTCATGGATGCGCACCGCGCGTTCCTTCCACACCAGTTCGCCGGCGTGGAACAGGACGATGATGATCAGCATCCAGCTGAAGCTCCCCTGCAGCGAGGCGAGCATCTGCGAGGACACCGGCAACAGCGGCGTGCCGTACATGTCGCCCTGGTTCAGCGCGGCACCGATGAAGTTGATCATCGCGAAGGCGAGCATCACCAGGAAGGGAACACTGCGGAACACGCCTTTCACGTCGAAGCGGAGCTGCTGCAGGAATTGCCGCGCGACATTGAGCGCGCCGCTGCGCGGCTCCATCCGGATCGCGGTCGGCAGC
>NZ_VICE01000088.1 GCF_006546775.1 Marilutibacter aestuarii | reverse complement strand
TGCGCCACGCCCTGACGGGCACGCCCGGTGGCGGCCCTGACCCCATCGGACCCCATGCAGGGCCCCGGGGCCAGTGCATGCAGCGGCCCGGTTATATGCACATGCGTTCAGGCACCGCCTCCACCTTTGCCCTGAAACCGTACGGTTGCGACAATAGGGGGTCCATCGCGCGCCGTCCGGCGGCTGCGCCCGCCCACTGCCTGCGAGTCCCTCCATGCCCAACAGCCCCAAGATCATCTACACCCTCACCGACGAAGCGCCGCTGCTGGCGACCCAGTCGCTGCTGCCGATCGTCGAAGCCTTCGCCGGCACCGCCGGGGTTGCCGTCGAGACCCGCGACATCTCGCTCGCCGGCCGCATCCTGGCGCAGTTCCCCGACCTGCTCGGCGAGGACCAGCGGATCGGCGACCACCTGGCCGAGCTCGGCGAGCTGGCCAAGACGCCGGACGCCAACATCATCAAGCTGCCCAACATCAGCGCCTCGGTGCCGCAGCTCAAGGCCGCGATCAAGGAACTGCAGGGCCAGGGCCATCCGCTGCCCGACTATCCCGACGAGCCCAAGGGCGAGCAGGAGAGCGACATCAAGGCGCGCTACGACCGCACCAAGGGCAGCGCGGTCAACCCGGTGCTGCGCGAGGGCAACTCGGACCGCCGCGCGCCGCTGTCGGTCAAGAACTACGCCCGCAAGCACCCGCACCGCATGGGCAAGTGGAGCGCGGACTCCAGGTCGCACGTCGCGCACATGGAATCGGGCGATTTCTACGGCAGCGAGCAGTCGGTGGTCGTCGACCAGGCCGGTACCGTGAAGATCCGCCTGACCAGCGCGGACGGCCGCAGCAACATGCTCAAGACCGGCATCGCGGTCAGTGCCGGCGAGGTGATCGACGCCACCTGCATGAGCGCGCGCGCGCTGTCGGCCTTCGTCGACGCCCAGATCGAGGACGCCCGTGCACGCGGCGTACTGTTCTCGCTGCACCTGAAGGCCACGATGATGAAGGTCTCCGACCCGATCATCTTCGGCGCGTTCGTGCGCGGCTTCTACCGCCCGGTGCTGGACAAGCACGCCGACGCACTGGAGGCCGCCGGCTTCGACGCCAACAACGGCATCGGCGATCTGTATGCCGTGCTCCCGCGCCTGCCGGCCGACGCCCAGGCCGACATCAAGGCCGGGATCGAGGCGCTGTACGCCGAGCGCCCGGGCCTGGCGATGGTGAATTCCGACAAGGGCATCACCAACCTGCACGTGCCCAGCGACATCATCGTCGACGCCTCGATGCCGGCAATGATCCGCGACTCTGGCCAGATGTGGAATGCCCAGGGCCAGCTGCAGGACACCAAGGCCGTGATCCCGGACCGCAACTACGCCGGCATCTACCAGGCCGTCATCGACGACTGCAAGGCGCACGGCGCGTTCGACCCCGCCACCATGGGCAGCGTGCCCAACGTCGGCCTGATGGCGCAGAAGGCCGAGGAATACGGCAGCCACGACAAGACCTTCCAGATCCCGGCCGACGGCACGGTGGAAGTGCTCGACGACGCCGGCCAGGTGCTGATGAAGCACGAGGTCGAGGCCGGCGACATCTGGCGCATGTGCCAGACCAAGGACGCGCCGATCCGCGACTGGGTCAAGCTGGCGGTCACCCGCGCGCGCCTGAGCGGCACGCCGGCGGTGTTCTGGCTGGACCCGCAGCGCGCGCACGACCGCAACCTGGCGGCCAAGGTCGAGCAATACCTCAAGGACCACGACACCGCCGGCCTGGACATCCGCGTGCTCTCGCCGGTCGAGGCCATGCAGCTGTCGCTGGAGCGCATCCGCCGCGGCGAGGACACCATCTCGGTGACCGGCAACGTGCTGCGCGACTACCTGACCGACCTGTTCCCGATCATGGAGCTGGGCACCAGCGCGAAGATGCTGTCGATCGTGCCGTTGATGGCCGGCGGCGGCCTGTTCGAGACCGGCGCCGGCGGCAGCGCGCCCAAGCACGTGCAGCAGTTCGTCGCCGAAGACCACCTGCGCTGGGATTCGCTGGGCGAGTTCCTCGCCCTGGCCGCCTCCCTCGAGCACCTGGCCGAGACCACCGGCAATGCCCGCGCGAAGGTGCTGGCCGACGCGCTCGACGTCGCCAACGGCCGCTTCCTCGACGAGAACAAGTCGCCCTCGCGCAAGGTCGGCGAACTCGACAACCGCGGCAGCCATTTCTACCTGGCGCTGTACTGGGCCCAGGCCCTGGCCGCGCAGGACGCCGATGCGGCGCTCAAGTCGACCTTCACCCCCCTGGCCAAGGCACTGGCCGACAAGGAGGAGACGATCGTCGCCGAGTTGAATGCAGTGCAGGGCCAGCCGGTCGAGATGGGCGGCTACTACCACCCCGACCTGGCGCTGCTGGGCAAGGCGATGCGCCCCAGCCAGACCCTCAACGACGCCCTGGCGACGCTGTCGGCCTGAGTTTCCCGCACGACATCACCACGAAAAGCGCCCCGCCCGGGGCGCTTTTTTGTTGGCTTTTGTCCGTTTGAAACCGCGCGCCGCCATTCCAGCGAACGGTGGGGTCCAGCCTTGGCCTTTATCGGGGCCCCCGGTGCGCTTCGCGTATCCGGGCTACGCGCCGGGCGATCAGCGCGACGGTGGGTTTCGCCTTCGGCTCTACCCACCCTACGGCTCTGCGCTTGCCCGGGCTACGCGGCGGGTTGCCGTTGCCGTTGCCGTTGCCGTTGCCGTTGCCGTTGATCTTGATCTTGATCTTCGCGACTTTGAGGCCGCCGAGCACCGCAGGGCGTGGCGGCCGGAGAGGCGCCCTTGTCTGAGCGAAGCGAGTTTG